>JBDTOZ010000621.1:0-28695 GCA_039932995.1 Acidobacteriota bacterium
GTGCCGAAGCCGGGCGTGGCGCTCGGGACGGCCGTGCCGGGAGCGGTCTTGCAACGCGTGTCCGATCTTGAGCAAGTGATGCCGGGTAGAGCGCTCGTGCTCGTCCTCCAAGACTGGCTGCTTGCGGTCGAGAATCACCGCTACAACCCCGACGCGACTCACGGTCCGGAGGGGGCGGCCTAGTACAATCTCGGCGTGGTGTGGACGATCGCAGGCTTGGCACTCTCGGTGTTCGCACTGGCGCTCACCCTCTTTCTTGAGTGGCCGCGGCTCCTCTCTCGGCTCGCCGAGACGCGGACTGCCTTGGTACGCGTCGTCGAAGCGGTCTTGATGGCTGTCGGCGCCACTCCGATCCTGATCGTGGCGTGGCACTTCTTGGCCTTAGGTGGCATAGCTAACATGGTCCGTGTGTCCGGGTGGGTGATCTTGACGCTGCTCTTCTCCACTCTCTGCGGCGCCGCAATCGTTCTCGGCGATGGCGTTCCGCGCTCGAACCCGCTCCGGACAACTGCGGCAGGTTTAACGCTCCTACTCGGACCGCCGATAGTGGGCGTCGCGAACCTCCTGCTTTCTCCGAACGTGTTCTTCCCGCACCCCGGCTATGTCCTCGCCGCGCTTGCAACGTCCCTCCCGTTCGTCGCCGACCTCTTCACGGACGGCACCAGCGCTGCCGGAGCCAACCGAAAGACGGGATAGCCGGTCACTCGGCCGCGCGGTTCCTCCACTGCAAACGCTCGAAATAGCGCATCTCGTCCGAGCCTTCTTGCCTCTCTGGACCTTCCTCGACGCCGTACGCCGCCGTGTAGTGGCAGGCCAGCTCCATCGCCGCCCCTTCGAGCGTTGCGATGTGCGACGGGCAGTTGATCTCGCCGGCGAGTTTCAGCATGTGCAGGGCCCTGATGCCGCACAGGAAGAAAACCTTGCAGGACGCGAGCGTGACGACCCATTCAGCGTGGCCGCAGCCGGCCTCACAATTGCTGGTCATAGTGGTTGGTGTTTATGGAGGGGCGAGGGACGCACTCGGATTATAGCAAGCCCGCGTCCCTCGGCTTCTCTGCCGCGTCATTGGTAATTGCTTCGTACACGTGGAGGCGGTGGGCGCAGGAAGTCCCGCTCTGGCACCCCGAGCTCCGTTGCGCCGGCCGAGCGGACGGGGTGGGCATGGTCGCCGGTCGGCTCACCATCTACGACTACAAGACCTCGCGCAAGCCGAAGGGGCCAGAGCGCGTGTTCGATCACTACCTTCAGACCTCCTTCTACGCGCTGGCCCACAACCGCCTGTTCGAGACCGACATCCAGGACGTGCTCATTCTCATCACCGTGGAGAACGCGGAGGTGCAAGTGTTCACGGGCAGGGTCGCGGACTACGAAGCCGCGCTCAGCGCACGCATCGAGCAGTACCACAAAGGATGCGTACAAGATGTACCCACCCTTGCGGCGCTCCAACAAGCGGCGTAGCGTGATGGCGATAGCTGGCTCCCGCTCCATCCTCCATTGAAGGACATCCAGTCCTACATCCTCGACGACACGATCCAGTGGGTTGCTCCGGCTGATCTCTCGCCGGCCACGGAGAACCCGCGCGTTCGGATCAAGACCGCGCATCCCGAAGCCTTTGCGGCCCTCAAGGAGAGCATCCGTCGCGGTTTCTTCGCCCCCATCCTCGTTGAGAAGTCGACGGGTGAGATCGTCGCCGGACATCAGCGCGTCGATGCCGCACTCGAGCTGAAGATCGCCACGGTCCCTGTCCTCTACCTGAAAGACCTGTCACAGGAAGAGAAGACCCGCATCCGCATTGCGGACAACGGCACCTTCGGCGCCTGGGATCTTCCGCACCTGACGATGCAGCTCGACATGCTCCCGAAGGACGACCTCCCGCTCCTCGGCCTGGATGCTCCGACTCTCGACCTCGTTGCACCGACTGACTACGACAACCAGACGACGACGGACAGCGGCGAAGCCCCTCCTGCCTTTGAGACGTTGACCTTCAAGCTACCAAAGGAGGCAGCAGAGATTGTGCAAGGGATCATCGAGGGGCTTTGTAGGAGTGAGAAGTGCAAGCCACCCACAGCCCTTGAGCGGACCATGGTGGAATGGAGCCAAGATCCATCGAACACCACGGCCTGAGTCAACTAAACAGCGTGCCGATCTTCGTCAGGAGGTCTACGGCCGTATCGAGTGATGGCAACGCGCCCACCACGCCGGTCCACAGCGCTTGAAGAATCGATTTGCGCGGCTCCGGCTTCTGAAGTTCCTCGTTGAACGCGTCGAACTGCTCTGCTGCGGCTTTGTTCCCTGACGCCTCGATGATCTCGGCGACACGCTGAAGCGCCTCCGCAACATCGGCACCTGCTGTCTGACGTACACGATTGAAAGACTGGTCGACGAGCGACCTGTTCACGATCGTGCCGCTCACGTTCTGGAACCTATCACCCATCGTCACCTCCACGGCCAGGGGGACAGCACCACTCCCTTCGGCCAGATCGCGAAACGTCCAATGCTCCCGGATGATCCCTGCGATGAGGGTCCGGCACTCTTGCAGCGCGCTCGCGATGGCCGCGAGCTTTGACAGTGCCTCGCTATCAACAAGCGGTGGAGGGTACCCCTCGCTTGGGATTGTCTGCACCAAGGACGACTTGCCGCGGGCGTTGCTGTACTTGCTGCGCCGAAAGTCGGACACAAGGCGGGTCAGCGAGTCCGGTACTGCCCGGTCTTCGAGATTATGTGTGTGCCTCAGGACGCCGCTATAGTGGTCGTCGAAGCCTGTCTCGTGATCGAACAAAACGAGGAGGCTGTTTGGTGCGCCAGGAAAGTAGACATCCAGCACGGCCAGATCCACGTCCGACAGAAGATTCCCTAGATCTGCCGCGTAGCGATAAAAGTCATAGAACACCGGCGCTTCTTCTGTGGCCACTACAAGCCACTCGCGATCCCCGACACGCCGACGTTCTCGACGCTCATTCGCCAGCACGGCCGTCATTCCTTCGACAGCCGACGCGAGTTTCATGATCCCGGCGTACGCCTGAAGCAGCGTTGCCGCGGATGCTGCCGTGACGGTTCTGCCCTGGAGCGCGGCCTGGACGTCTTCGAGAACGCGGCGGGTCCGCGCGACCGCCTCAGCCTCGGCCGTTGTGCTGTTGTTAGCACTTCGCATTGAGGTCCTCGTGCCTTCGTTCGCCTTGGCGAGTCATCCACCCAATCGGCAGCCCATCGACTTTTGAGGCAGTCGTGTCACTCCGGAGTACAGGGGACAGCGCCTGCGGGATTCGTTAGTGCGCGAAGCGGACATCTGAGCAACGTCTGTCCGAAGTTCACGAGGTTCAACGGTGCCTCCACCAAATGATACCCACCAAGCCGGATTCTGTAGATGTAGCGTCCCCGAAAGACGTCCGGAATTTTCACGTTCGTTCCCACCGCCGTGCAGTCACTTGGCGGATACTCGTGACACAGCTCGAACGTCGCGCCTCGGGGTTCCGTCAGCACAGTGAACGTCACACGAAACTGGCTTGCTGTCGTAGCTTGGTCGAAGATCGAAAGAAAGTCGCGCACGTACCGCTGGACGACGTCGCGTGAGACGAGGCCACCTTCCATGAGCCGCATGTCACTTTCGTGGATGCGCGCATCGACTTGGCTATGTACGAACGCGGCGACGTCATGTAACTCGGTCTCGCGAAATTCTGGACTCTCGATGCGTTGCCGTACATCCGCTTCTGTTCGCCTGACCCAGTCTTGTGCTGTGTCGTACCGGACGCCGGTTACCGTTCGAGTCGGGAACGGCAGCGAGCCGATAATCACCGCTTCGGTCGGCAAATTGGCGCCTTCCATGGCCCGCGCCCGTAGCGGTTGAAGAAGCGCCTGCAACCGCGCCTCCTGCGCTTCCGCGATTGCGCGCGACACAGGCGGTGCCTCGTCGACTATGACATCCGTGTCCACCACCTCTTGCGTCGTTGCCATCGCTTGTGGCGCGCTAACAGCCATGGTCGGCGTCTGCGTCCGAACCGTCATGCATGCAGTCATCGCGAGGGTCGCGCCTGCCGCGAGGAGGATTTTCATTCGTTCACCTGTATAGCTGGCTGCGGATGTGGTAGCTGTTGCGACTGCTGATGGTGCTTGCGTCGTGCAACCACAATCCCGACGAGAAGACCGAAAGCAGCCATGAATGCCAAGTACGCCGCCTGCACACCGAGCTCGGAGTTCTCAAGACAGCTATCACCGAAGAACGATCGGATGTGCGTCGGGTTGAAGGTCAGTCGCTCGATGCATTCGGCTTTTCCGATCCCCACGCACGGAGGCTTGTTCGGCACCGTCAGGCAGACGAGAAAGGTCACGCGATTCCCGACCGTCGTCTCGATTGGCACGACCAACTTCGTGCGCACAATCACGAGCGCGATAAACGCGGCCACCGTGAACGCCAACCCCCACGCGAACAAGCGATCCGTGTTCCCCTTTCGATCCGCGTAGTACTGCACCACGATGGCGACCACACCCATGAGCGCCGACGACAGCGGGATGAGGGTCGGCCGCAGCTCGTTCGGGATGATGTCGAGCAGCGGCGAGAACAGCGGAACGCCGACCTTCCCCAGCCAGACCGCGAGCCCGATCCCCACCGCCACGCCGAAGCCGGCAACGTAGTACACCCAATCTTTCACGAGCTGCGTTGGCAGTTGAGGGTTCTTGATGTCTTGCGCAGTTGCAGGCCCCGGCAGGGGGGCGGGCGGCTCGGTCGTGGTCATCGGTGGACGGTTCCCTCTCTCCATAGGAGTGACGCAGTCTCGTGTTTCCCTACCCGCACCCTCCCGGTCTGCCGAAAACTACGGGATGATGTGTCCGTCGCGAAAGGGGATCATCCATGCGCTGGACGCTCACGCTCGTTCTTGTCGTCGCCGTGTCCCTGCCTTCATTCGCACAGAAGTTCACGATCGACTGCAAGCCTCCGTTCGCCGAGGGCTTGGAGTTGCTGACCGATGCGAACGACAAGTGTCCCGTGACCGGTGAATCAGGGGACCCAGAGTCGGCCCACGCACTCCAGAACGCTGCGAAGAACAACCTCTGCGCGGAGGGTGAACCCGTGGCCCTCGTCCCGTGACGCCGCCACACAGGCACGCCTGATCCGCTCCTTTATGGAAGGGGGTAGGAAAATCCGTCTTGCGGACTCTCCTTAGGCAAGTCCATCGTTCGAGGAGGCGAAAAAAGTGGTGAATCAAGAAGGATCTCTCTCTGCGCAGGATCAGTCTGACCTCGCACACGTGCTCGGTTTTCTCGAGCACGCCCGGCCGCATGCGATCGATCTCGCGGATGACGCCCAGCATCGATTCTTCCTGCGCCAGATGCGCAACTCCGGCGCGAACGAGCAGGACAACCCGATGTTCTTTCAGACCGTGCAGGCCGCGCGCGCGGATGCTCTCGCGGGGAACAGGGCCGCGCCGGAGGTCGAGGCGGCGGCGGACGCGGAAGACGATTCGCTGTTCGACGTCAATCAGATCAACTCCTTTGGAACCGCGTTGGCCGGTGGCAGCGTGAGCAGCGCGTTCTCATCCATCGTCGGCGGAACGATCTACACGGGGCTGAATCTCGAGATTCTCGACGGCAGCACCGGGCAGAGCCTCGGCAGCGTCGGCCTTCCGACCGTCTACGGCGAAGGGGAGTACGAGGCCCTGCAGCTCAGCGGAGGAGCCCCGTCCAATCGGACGATGCAGAGCATCTTCACGTACTCCTATCAGAAGAGCGGGCAGGCGCCCGTGTTCAACACGGTCCGCTTCACGACGGTCGAGAGCCCTCTCGGATCACCGACCGTCACCGCTCCCGTGTTGCTGGGCTCCCACGCGGGCAACGCGAGCATCAAGGTTGGCATCGGCCGCGATCCCAACGCTACACCGCCGGACTGCGACTACTGGTATTACGAGACCAACATCGACACGCCGAATCTCCGCCTGCCGCTCGTCGGCACGCAGAAGTTCCAGAGCAACATCGTCCAGCCCCTCTTCAACGGCAGCACGCCGCAGAACGTCATGTTCGCGTGCGTGATCTCGAAAGACGTGGGCGGCGGCTCCACGCTCTCGTTACCGATCACCAACACCAATCTGCAGAACAACATCAAGGTGTCGACCAGCGACCCGACCGTCCTCACCTGGACCTTCCCGTGGGCCCCGTGCATCTCGAATACGCCTTCGTATTGCCAGGGACCACCGCTCCCGTCCATCGACGGTTCGGCGCAATTCGGATCGGCGGCGTGGGCACGGGACACGAACGTGATGCTTTCGATGAGCATTGCAGTGAAGACCGCCACGAGCGGCGGCGCCTTCGTTCCGGTGAGCGTCTACAGCGCCGCCACCGGGCCCTACGGTCCGCAGGACAACGGCGTCTACGTCGCCCAGCCGATCTTCTACACGTGGCATTGCGTGGCCGCCGGCACGCTCATCACGCTGGCGAACGGCTCGACGATGACCGTGGAGGACATTCGCGGCGGGGAGCAGGTCGTCACTGACGAATCCGGAACGATCTTCACGGTCGTGGATACGTTCGGCATGGCCAAGGACGGGGAGATTCTCGTCCTGCGCACGGAGGCCGGTCACGAGCTGCTCATCACCGACGGACATCCTGTGCTGACGCCGAACGGTCATGTGCGCAGCGAACAGCTTCGCGCCGGCGACGTGGTCCTCACCGACAGAGGACCGTCGAAAGTCACCTCCATCGACGCGCAGATCTACAAGGGTCGCGTCCACAGCTTCAGCCTCGGCTGCACGAAAGACGAAGAGCAGCGCTTCACCGACGACAACACGAACTACTACGCGAACGGCGTCCTCATCGGCGACAACCGCATTGCCCGCGGAATGGCGCGGCAGCATCGCCGCCGCCTGGAGACGATCCTTTCGAAGATTCCGCAGGAGTGGCACGAAGAGGCGAAGCGCAATCACGCGCGGCAGCTCGCGCGGTGATCCGGCGGGCCTGAAAGCGATGAGCGCGACCATCCCGTCTCTCCTGAGCGTCGTCTATGCGAATGACCGGATCACGGTTTCGTGGACCGGCAGCGGCACGAGCTACACGCTGACGCTCTTCAAGGACGGGACGGCGGCGCAGAGCACGTCCGCATTCGGCTTCACCGGATTCCTTCAGAGTCCGGCGCTCGACACGACGTCCGTGTTCACGGTGGCCGTCGCCGAGACCATCAGCGGAGGCACGGGACCGTACAGTTCGTCGGCGCCGGTCATCGTCGGACCGCCGCTCGACGTGCAGGTCTCGTACGACGGCCAGGCCGTTCTCATCACGTGGGATACGCCGGCGGGAGCGACGGTCGCTCGGGGCGCGGAAGTCGATCTCCTGCAGGGTACGACCACGGTCGCCGCGGACCAGTTCGTCGGTACGCAGGGCACATTCGTTCCGTCGCCGCCGCTCGATTCCTCGCTTTCGTATTCACTGACCGTGCGCGGTCAGAGCGGCATCTCCAATGGCCCGAAGGCGACCGCGGTGGCCATCGTTCAGACGGCGCCCGATCTCTCTCGCCTGACGTACAGCATGTCCGGAACGACGTCGCGCCTCACGGCCTTCACCACCACCGGCGACGGGAACAATCACCTCGCGATCTATCTCTCCATCGAAGGGGAGCTCGCGGCGCAGGACACCGGCACGGCTTTTCAGGCGGTGCTCAGCCTGCAGCAACTGCTCGATCCGGGACAGCTCAACACGGTGCGACTGGCGCTCCTCGCGACGGGCAGCCGAGGACCGCTCAGCAACACGGTCCCGGCGGTGGTGGAGCCGCCGGTGCTCACCGCCATCGCCTACGACGGCGCGAACGTCGAGGCCTCGTGGAGCTTTCTTCCGAACACGCCCGCGGCCACTGCGGCGACCGTCACCGTCATCGACGCGAACAAGAACACCATCGGGGGACGTCAGTTCGCCGGCAACTCCGGCACGTTTCCGCTGACGTTGACGGCGGGCACCGCCTACACGGCGTCGGCGGCTGCGTCGCGGGGGGTGTCGGCCGGACCGTCCGGTGCGGCGCTCAGCGTAATCGCCTCGGTGCCTGCACTCTCATCGATCCAGTACGACGGCGCACGCCTCATCGCATCGTGGACCAATACGAACGGACCCGGCGTGACGCGCACGCTCCTTCATCTGCAATCGGGCGGCGTCGACATCGTGGCCGCCCCGCGATCGGGAGCGCAGTCCGGCATCGTCGACCTGGCGCTCGATCCCGCCGGCGCGTACGACCTCGCGTTGCAGGCCGCCGGCACGAGCTCCCTCGGGCCGATCGGTAGCACCACCGCGGTCATCTCCGCGGTCCCGTCGATCACCGCCGTCACGTGCGCGACCGGCACCTCGAATCAGGTGACCGTGACCTGGAACGCGAGCGATCTCGCGTCGCGTCACGGCGTGACCGGCTATTCCGTGCAGCTCTTCGAGAACGGCGCGCCGAAAGGAAACGCGGTCGTGGTGACCGGCGCTTCCACCGGAACCACATCCATCACCGCAACGCTCGATGCGTGGAAGAGCTACAGCGTCACGGTACAGGCCACCGGCACGAACGCGAGCGGCCCGTTGTCGGCGCCGGCGCTCGTGATGGCCACGACGCCGGCGCTCGTGCGGGTGACGTATGACGGCACGAACGTCGTGGCCACGATTGCAGCGAGCGATCCGTCGGCGACGGGATTCACGGTGCGGCTCATCGACAACACGGGCAGCCTCTTCGGCTCCGAGGTCGACACCTCGGGACTCACGGCGACGCTGGCGCTCGCGCCGGTGCCGGACAAGACGTACAGCGTGCAGGTCCGCGCCGTTGCCGGTCCCTCGAAGGGCGCGTGGGGAGCGGGCGTACCGGTGCTCATCGAGTCGATGACACTGCTGGCGGCTGCGGTGACGTCGCCGTTCATCGACGTGACGTGGAGCGCGGCGACCGAGACGGTGACCACCGGCTACGAGGTGCGCATCGCGCAAGGCGGAACGCTCATTGCCGCGGTACCGGCGAACGGAATCACCACTCTCGCGGCGCACATCCATCAGCCCCTCGATCCCGCCGGGAGTTACACCGCGAGCGTGCGTCCGGTGTCGGGTGTGTCGTTCGGGATCGAGAGCAGTGCCCTCAGTCTCATCTCCGCGATTCCGGTCGTCACCAAGACCACCGCGGCAAGCAGCCAGGTGACGGTGACGTGGAATGCCATCGCCATGGCGCTGCGCAACGGCGTCACCGGCTACTCCGTGCAGCTCTTCATGAACGGCGCGGCATCCGGAGTCGCGGTGATGGTCTCGTCGAAAGACACCGGCACCGCCGACATTCCGCTCGCGGCGGCGCTCAGCGCGTGGAATCGATACAGCGTGACGGTGCAGGCCACCGGCACCAATACGACCGGCCCGGCCAGCTTGCCCGAGGGAGTCATCGGATCGATTCCGGTGATCACGTTCGCGTCGATCGCCGGGTTCGGCTGGACGCTGGTGTGGACCGCGGCGGAAGAACCGTTCGTGACGGGCTATCGCATCACGGTCGCCGACTCCGCGGGGGGCCACGGGCAGACGTTCGACACCACGCAGACCTCGCTCGCGCTGCCTACTACCTTTGCGAACAACCAGACCCAGGCCACGGTGCAGGCTGTCGGCGCCATCGCCAGGGGGCAGCCCGGCGCGGCTGCGAATCTCTACGGCGGTGGCTCGTCGTACTACTTTTCGGCAAGCGGCAGCGCGGCGCCGGGGTATCTCTTCCGCGCATCAACGCAGCCCGCGGGCGCCGCGGCAATCACGCTCTACCTGCCGAATCTCTTCAACTCCGCGCCCTCGATTCAAAACGACGTCTTCGTGCTCACGAACCCGGCCACCTCGGCCGACTATCCGTATCTCATCACCATCGCCGCGAACAGCGTGGCCTGGTTGTTCGATCCCACCTCGCGCACCGCGCTCTGGACCGCGTATCTGCAGTTCCTCACCGACCTCGACGTCACGGCCGGTGGGCAGCCGCAGCTCAAGCCGGGCGCATTCAACGTCATCACGCAGCTTCTCGGCCGCGCGCTGCCGCTGCTGTTCAGCGAGCAGCTCGGCTACGTCTACCGGTTCAACGGCGCCGGCGGCTCCATCGACCTCGTGCCCGGCATGCGAATGCGCATCGACAGTGAGGCGCGTCAGTACGCCGGACCTCCGTCGACGCCGACGACGAACATCAACGGCTTCGTCTCCAGCGGCACGACGGTCTTCGATCTCGGCGAGTACTGGCAGGGATCGCAATTGAACGTCGGGTTCAACAGCTATCTCTCGCTCATGAGCCGGCCCACGGTGCCGGGCACCGGCACGGCCGGAGGCGCGGCGGGAGGACTGGACTTCTATCCCGCGCTCAATCGCATGCCGCTGTTTCGCCTGATCTATCCGGCGCAATTCCCGGCTTCGAACCTGAACGGGTTCGCCGATCTCACCGACAACATCGTGATCATCGGAGCCAGCTCGTTCGGCGATCTGCAGGGCGCGACGAATCAGTACCTGGCCAACGGCAACTTCGCGGGCTTCGAATCGAAGATCTACGCGACGTGGTTCCGCGGACGCGCGGTGGTCACGCCCGAGATCCCCATCCTCATCAACGGCGCGCTGCAGTACGTGGCCGTCGGGACGACGCTCCGCCAGCTCCTGGGGATGTTCGGCGGCGGCGCGTATCCGGCCGGTAGCTACGCCGGAGGGATCTCGTTCCGCCGCGCCGTCAACAACATCGTCGACAGCATCAGCGTGGCCGTGACGCCGGAGGCGCTTCGCACGAACGACGTGCGCGTCGCCGATCTTCCGTTGAACGTGTACCTCGGCGGCGTCGACGCCCTCGACCTGCCGGTCATCCAGGGAGACTCGCTCACCTTCGCCGGAGTGCGGTGATCGATGTCCGATCCGACGTTCACCGACACCGGGCAGCAGCTCTACTACCTCGACGGCGCGGGCTCGCAGAGCGGCCTCCCGCGCTACAACGTCGTCTTTCTCCCGCGGCCCGGCAGTGGTCTTTCCTCTCCGCTGACGCTGGCGCAGACGTGGGTGGTCCCGGGCGGCGTCTATCTCTTTCTCAACGCGCCGGTGAGCGACATCCCCGCGTTCCAGTCCGCTGTGTGGCAGTTTCTGAGTGCGCCCGGCAACGCGGCCGTACGCTTTCTCTGGCTCGATGATCCGAATGCGCCGTTGTCCGCGTGGTCGCCGGCCACGCTCACCGATGCCGGCGGAGTGGTCGGCGCGCTCAACTCGTTCTTCTTTCGCAACTACCGGCTCAACGTCGGCGGTTCGTGCACGATCGCCCTCAACTCGACCCGCGACGGCGTGCAGATCGTGCAAGTGGCCGGCTCCCAATCGATCACGTTCTCTTCCGGAATCGGATCCGCCATCCCCGCCACGGGCACGACGCTGCTGCTGCCGTTCAGCGGCGCGTCGCTCGGCTGTCTCGCGTTCGCGATGACGCTCGCGCAGAACGGATCGACGGACGGCACCAGCGACGTCGATCGGATGGATGTCGGTCTTCGCTATTTCTACGACGACGCCGGCAATCCCGGCTTTCTCGTCTCGCTGCGCTATCGCGTGTTCAGCACCGCCGCGCAGTCGATCAACCTCGGCGCATCGCTCGATCCAATCAATTCCACCGTCGTTTCGCGCACCTTCCTGGGCATGGCGCCGGGCGGCGCCGCGCAGTCTCTGGCGACCTGCTTCACGAGCTGGGTGGGGCTGCCTGCGAGCATGAGCGCGAGCAGCAGCGGCAGTCCGGCGCTCGTCTTCGCAACGAACGCCTCGACGACCAGCGACGATCCGGCCGATCCGTTCTATCTCGTCCCCTCGGGCAGCTTCGCGTGGAGCGTTCCACCCGGGCCGGTCGCGGGGAGCGGTCCGGCGGGACGACTCATGCTCGGCTCCTCGGCGATCGAATACGGCGGAGCGAGCAGTGCCAGCGGCAACACCATCACGTTCATTCCGGGGCGGAACGCGTACGCGCCGGCATTTTCGTCCGCATTGAATCCGCCGGCGGGAGGCGGAGGTGCGGCGCTGCGCAGTGGCGCGACGACGTCCTGGATCTATCTCACCGCCGCGGCCGGCCAGTCCATCAGTTACTACACGCAGCCCGATCGCTCCGCGCTGTATCACGTCGAAGGAACGCCCTCCGATCCGAAAGCGACCTTCCTCGATTTCATGGAGATCGTCTCGCGCGTGCTGCCGGTGCCGCCGGGCGGCACGACCTACGCGTTCCCCGCGGTGCCGTACGGCAACCTCGCGGGACTCTCGAGCGCATCGACGTATGCGACGTTCGAGAGCCGCGTGCTCGGACCGGCGCGGCAGCAGGCCATGGCCACGATTCCCGCGGGGAGCGTCGGCGCGAGTGGGACGGGGAGCGGCGTGGGCACGACGCGGCATGGCTATCTGGCGCGGTTCGATCCCACCTTCACGACGTGGGACACGCTGGAGCTGGCACAGTCGGATGTGGGGCTGAATCAACTGACCATCGCCGGGCCGGCCGGCGGCGCCATCACCGGCGCGTTGCGCGATGATCTGCTGGCCAGCGAGCAGTTCCTCGTGTTCGCAGGGGCGAAGTTCGCCCAGAACGCGTCGCTGCCCGAGGCGCTGCTGACCATCGAGGGATTCGGATTCGACTTGGCGCCCGCGAACTGGTCGCAGCACGACACGATCATGCTCATGAAGTATGCCGGCGGCTCGGCCTACGACCTGGCCGCTGATCTCTCCGCGTGGACCGATACGCGCACCTTCAACGACGGCACGATCACGCAGCAGCATCTGCTGAAGATCTTTCAGGACGCCGACCGGCGCGCGCTCACCAATCCCGACTTCGCCACGTTCGTGGAAGTGATTCACGACCCGCTGTGGAACGGCATCCTGGCCATGAACGTCGTCGTTCCTCCCACCAGTTTTCCTCCCGAGCTGGCCGGTCTCATCGCCGGCATCGACATGTCGATGTTCTCCGCGCATCACCTCGGCGTGAATCTCTCGCCCGTCGTGCTGGCTGGCTCGCCGCTCGCCCTGGCCATGAAGGACAGCTCTCTGTTCGGTCTGATCGACTACGACGTCTCCGCCACTCCGTTCCAGCCCGACGGCAACGTGTATCGCTACCGCGTCGAGAGCCTGCGTGTGCTGTTCGAGAACTCGCACGTGCAGCGATTCGCCAGCAGCGTGCAGGTCATGATGAACATGCTCTTCGGCGAGAGCGCGACGCTGATTCCGCCCTCCGGAAGCACTGCTCCGCTGAACACGATCACGCTGCGCGGCACGTATCAGGAGACGCACGGCGTTCGCTCGTACGCGTTCTCCACGGACGAAGACAACGTCTTCGCCATGGTCAGCACGGTGCTGGCGCAGGTGGAGATCACCCGCGGCCAGTTCCTCACGCTCACCACGGCCGCCGATTACGCCGCGGGAAAGGACGTGCTCACGCGCTTCGCGTTCTGGGGCTCGCTCCGCTTCCGCGCCCTTCCCGACTTCGACCTCTTCTCGTATGGGCTCGAAGCCAACGGCGATCGGGGGCAGCTCAGCTTCACGAACCTCGGGCTGGACATGAGCTTCCCGCAAGCCGCGCCCCAGCAACAGGAGTTCTTCTTCAACGCGCAGCAGCTCGCGGTCAACCTGGCCACCAGCCGTCCGCGCGTCAACAGTCTCGTGCGGCGTTTCCCGGTGGCCTTCGATTCGTTCCTGCAGGCCGAGGGGGGGAGCTCGCCGGAGAGCCTCGGCTACCACGGCATCATCACTCCGGTTCCGGAGAGCCGGCTGACGTATCCGTGGTACGCGCTGGTGTTCGAGCTGAAGCTCGGCAGCCTCGGTGCGCTGGCCGGCAAAGCAGGTTTCGTCGCGCAGTTGATGGCCGCGTGGTCGCCGAATCCGAACGGCATCAGCATGTTCGCCGGAATCCTCATCCCCGGTACCGGCGCGACCGGCAAGCTCTTCTCGCTGGAGAGCATCCTCAGTCTCTCCATCGACTCTTTCCAGTTCGTGACGGCCCAAGCGCCGGCCGGCGGCCTCTCTTACACCCTCGCGCTGACGAACATCCGTCTCAACTTCATGGGCAAGCAGCTGCCCGCCAGCGCGTACATCGACTTCATTCTGTTCGGCGATCCGGGCGGCAGCGGCGACACGCTCGGTTGGTACACGTCGTACATCGCCGCGGACGATCCGGCGCCGAAGAAAAAACGGGAAGCGCTGCTGGTGCCGGTCGAGACGTCGGACCGTTTGAAGTCGGAGATCGCGCGATGAAGGTTCTGATCTGGAACGTGGAGAAGTTCACCATCTCCCGGCTGACGAATACGACCATTCGCAAAGAAGGGCAGTTCACGTCGCGCAAGGTCACGGTCGAACCGGCCAGAGTGGAATCGTATTTCCAGGAGGTCTTCACCGGCGGTGGCGACGCCGACTACACCCCCGAGGTCATTGCCATTCTGGAGCTGCTGACGCCGAAAGACCCGCTCGGAACATTGCTCGGGGAAGGCACGGCGGGCGCGCAGGGGATGTTCCGTCTGCTCAAGCTCATCAAGCAGTGGACCCACAATCCGGCCTGGCGCCTGGTGCCGCCGCTGAAGCTGAATCCGAAGAAGCCGGTGGGCCTCGATGCGAAATGGGCGCAGAACGAGGCCATCGGCATCCTGTACGACTCCTCACGCGTTGCCTTCCGCGGTCCGAACGTCTGGAACAACAATCAATCGCTGGGACCGGCGGTTGCCGGCCAGCCGTATGGTGCCGCCGGCTCCGTCTGGCGCAAGGTGGCCATCACCGGCGGGACGACCAATGCCGGAATCGTCCAGTACTACGACCAGGCCGGCACCGCGATCCGTTTCGACGACTATCACCATCGCCGTCCGTTCCTGGTGGACATGCAGGAGACCTACGGCACGCAGCGCCTCATTCGCCTCGTCTTCATGCATACCTCGCCCGGCTTTCACGAAGGCGGAACGCGCGAGATGGCGAAGATGACGCAGCTTCAGCCGGGCACGGCCGGCCCGCCCATCGTCCTGTGTGGCGGCGACTTCAACGTCAACGACTACGACGTGGCGTCGTCCGTCTACTCGTACCGCCCGCTCTACGACCTTCGCTTCCGGAAACGTCTCACCAAAGAGATCGACTACTCCACCCACTACCGCCCGGTATCCGAGGCCGAGCCGGGCGGCTGGACCAAGTATCAGAAGCATCAGCTCATCGACAACATCCTCATTCGTCATCAGACGAAGACTGCCGCGAAGAACCAAAAGTACACGAGCGCGGCGATCGACGTAGTCACGCCGTTTCCGCACCCACCCTACGACACGGTCATGGACATCAAGCTGGCGGACTATCCGACTTACCAGGGGCAGAACCCCGGGCCGGTCGGCCGCTTCCGGCAGTGGCCGAACTTCTGGCACATCCGCACCACCAGCGATCACACGCCGATCTACGTCGACATCCAGTGAGCGGGCATGGCCGACCTCACCATCCAGCAGCTCCACGACAACGTCGCGCAGCAGGCCGCGCTCGGCGGCGCGGTCGTGCTCAGCGCGGCGAACATGCCCTCGCCGGCGTTGTGGAACAAGGCTGCCATCGCCCTGGGTGTGACGGAGCTCGACATCACGCCGCCGATCAACGGAAGCGTCATCGTCGGTCCCGTCACCGGCAACTCCTTCACCATCACCGGGCACATCGCCGTCCTCGGCTTCTCGCCGCAGTTGCGCGTCGTCACCGCCACCGTCATCGGCGGCGATCCGAACTTCTCGTTCGTCATCGGTCTCGCCGGAAGCACCGGCTGGACGTTCGGCGACTGGCTGCCGATGCTCGACACGACGCCGTTCGCGCGCCTCGTGCAGAGCAGCGTCCTCTTCACCTGGAGCTCGGCGAACGACATGACCGCGACCGCGAGCCCGCTTTCCTTCGCGGCGACGGTGGCGTTGTCGGGACCGTTCGGCTACCTCCAGCAACTCACCGGCACGGCGACGCTGGCATGGTCCGCGCCGATCCTCTTCGATGCGGCCTGGGGCAATCAGCCGAAGTTCGATCTGCGGGCGCCGTTCACGGCCACGCCGAACTTCACGATCGACGGGTTCATCGACGTGGCCACGCCGTACCTGCAGGCCGTGGTCACCTTCCCGCCGGACGAAGACGATCCGGCCCGTCTGGTGCTCACCACCGCCGTCGACTTCGGCATGATCTTTCAGCCGGGCAGTGGTGATGACCTCGAGCCGTTCACGCTCACCGTGCCGGTGTTCGACGACTCTTCGGTGCTCTATCTCCAGGGTCAGTACGGCGATCCCGGACAGGTGCTCACGCTGGTCGACGTCTTCACCTGGCTGCTCGACCTCGACCCGCCGCCCACCTTCCCGGAGCCGCTGGAGGGATTCTTCAACAAGGTCGGTCTGGACTCGTTCGTGGCCACCTTCGGCTCCGTTTTCTCCTCCGGCAACTTCGGCGACATGACCTCGATCGAAGTGCGCGTCGACTCGCGCGACTCCGGCGGCGGCGATCCGGTCTGGGACCTCTACGACAACGAGATCACCGTCCAGCGCCTCTACATGACGGCCTCGCTCGGCTTCATCACCGACGACTACACGTCGCAGTCGTACCTGTTCGGAGCCGAGCTCAGATTTTTCGCGCTGCTCTTCAGGCTCGAGCTGCTGGTCGTCGACTCCGACGACATCTCCTTCCATGCCGAGCTGACCACGCCCACCGGTCTGCCGCTCCGTTTCAACGATCTGCTGCGCAAGCTCAACAGCAGTCTGGACGACGTGAACCTCGAAGACTTCTTCGAGCTCACGTTCTCGGTGATCGGCCTCGATCTCACCTACAACTCCACCTCCACCGAGTACGGGGGCTCGATCTACACCGTGGCCGACTTCAGCCTTCGCCTCTTCGGCAAAGAGCTGCTCGGCCTCCACGACCTCTACCTGCAGTTCGACGCCAGCGGCAACTCCAACGCCGGCACCTTCCAGTACGACGCCGTGCTCGCCGGCGGCACGATGGCCATCCTCGGGTTCAACCTGCCGGCGACGTTGGTGCTCTCCGCCGAACAGAAGACCTTCGACATCGGACCGTTCAGCTTCACGCTCGGCGACATCATCAAGTTCCTCGTGCAGCTCGTGCATCCGTCCTGGGACTTCGAGCTGCCGGCGCCGTGGAACGTCCTCGATTCCATCGGCTTCACCAACCTTCACCTGACCTTCGATCTCATTGAAGACACCATCACGCTCGACACCGGCGTGTCGGCCGACCTCGGCTTCATCAGCCTCACGCACCTCTCGCTCACCTACTACCAGAAGACGCCGAAGGCGAAGAAGGAAGGGGTCGTGCTCTCGCTGCAGGGCACGTTCCTCGGCCTCCCGATCACCACGGACGAGGCAGACGACGAAGGCCTGAGCTGGGACGTGATCAACGACATGCCGCCCGAAGTGCCGGGCGGCGGCGAGCAGATCTTCAAGCTCGATTACCTCGGCCTCGGCCAGCACGTCTCCTTCCGCGATCCCGGCCCGCTCGAAACGATCGGCCAGGTCATGACCGCGCTGGAGACCAACCTTCGTCCGACCGAGGATGATGCCAACCCGCTGGCCGGCGCCGGCGGCCTGGTCTTCGATCAGAACAGCGGCTGGCTGATCGGCGCGAAGTTCACCGTCGTCGAGACCGTGACCATCAGCGCCATCTTCAACGACCCGCAGCTCTACGGCATTCGCATCGCCGTCGACGGACCGCGGGCCGCGAGCTTCCAGGGACTCGAGTTCGAGATCCTCTACAAGAAGGTCACCGACACCATCGGCCTCTATCACATCGAGCTGAAGCTGCCCGACGTGATGCGCCACCTCGAGTTCGGCGAGGTCTCCATCACCCTGCCGATCGTCGTCATCGACATCTACACCAACGGCAATTTCCGCCTCGACTTCGGCTTCCCATACAACGCCAATTTCGAGCGCTCCTTCGCCATTCAGGTCTTTCCGTTCGTCGGCTTCGGCGGCTTCTACATCGCCCTGCTCGAAGGGGCCACGTCGAAGACCGTTCCGCGGGTCACCAACGGCGAATTCAGTCCGGTGGTGGAGTTCGGCTTCGGCCTGTCGGTGGGCGTCGGCAAGACCATCCATGAAGGAGTGCTGAGCGGCGGCCTGACCGTGACCGTGGAAGGGATCCTGGAAGGAGCTCTGGCCTGGTTCAACCCCACCGACGTGGAGCGCGAGAAAGCGGTCTACTGGTCGATCCTCGGGACCGTGGCCATCGTCGGAGACCTCTTCGGCGAGATCGACTTCGCGATCATCAAGGCCAGCGTGGAGGTGAAGGCGTGGGCCCGGGCCACGCTGCTCATCGAGTCGTACCAGCCGATCCACATCAGCATCGACGTCGGCGTCGAAGCGCACGTGAAGGTGAAGATCCTCTTCATCACCATTCACCTCTCGTTCGAATTCACGCTGCACGCCGAGTTCACGATCGGCAGCGCGCAGCCGGCGCCGTGGGTGCTGGCGGACCCGCAGACGACGCAGCTCGCGCGGAGAAAGCTGCTCCGGCAGCGCACGCGCCGCAACCTGCGGCCGCGCACGCGGCGTCCGTCCATCGCGCGCATGCTGCGCGAGCCGCTGCCGGACTTCGCGACGGCGGACTCGCGCCGCGCGGCAGCCCTGGACGACGACGATCCGATCGTCCTGACGTTCTTCCCCGCATTCACGCAATCGAGCTCGACGTCGATCGTCGGCAGCAACGGCCCGAGCGCTCCGTTCAAGGTGCAGTCCGTGCCGATCCTCGTGCTGCAGAACACCATTCCGCCAGCGGCCACGACGCACCGCGAGGTCGTCGCCGCGGATGACAACGATCCAACCGCGCCGTTCAATCGCCTGGTGGCCTCGATGCTCACACGCGTCATCGACGCACGCGTGGCCGCGCGCGGCGGCGATCAGACCGTCGTCACCGCGTTCGACCTGGCCGTGATCTACACGCAACTGCTGGCCGGCCTGGCCGATCCCGCATTCAGCTACGACGCCCTCAGCGCCTACTTCGGGGCCAACCTGCCGTTCCGGATCGCCATCGGCGCGACGGGAGCTCCTCCGGCCAGCGCCACGATCTTCCCGATGCCGCCGGCCATCACCATGACCAGCTCCGACGGCGTCGTGAGCGTGAATTACGACACGGATCCGCGGCTCATGGTCGACGGCGCGTACATCGCCGCCATCGACGCGTACTTCCGCTCGTTCGACGTGAAGCGGCAGACCGGCGTGGCCGCATCGGCCGACGAAGCGAACATCCCTCCGCGCATGCGCCGCGCGCGCCAGGCCGCCGGCGCAGCCGAGACCATGACCTCGTTCGTCTTCCGCGATTACTTCCTGCTGATGACGCGCGGGGCCGTGCAGGCGTCGATCGACTTTCTGCAGAACTACCTTTACACGACGGCGAACAATCTCTCGCTCGATGCCATCGCCGCCAGCCTGGCGGCCACGATCCCGCAACCGGAGCTCACCGACCCGACCGCGTTCTCCATCGCGCTCGCGAATCAGCACGACGCCACGATTCTCAACCCCGCCGTGAAGCCGTCGCTAAGCGGAGTGCTCTACCAGACGCGCACGACCGACACGTTGCAGAGCATGGCCACGCTTTTCGGCGTCACACCGTTGCAGCTTCTCGACGCGGCCGACAATGCCGGCGCCAGGATGCTGGTCATCAACGCGTCGGTCGCGCTCGGCGATCTGGTCTACATCGTCGCCGACGATCTCCAGTCCATCGAGTCGGTGTCGATGAAGTTCGGCATCGCCATGCAGGCGCTGATGGATGCGAACCCCGGCATCGACAGCGCGCCGCTGGCGGTGGGGCAGCACGTCAACGTCCCGGCGGCGAACGCGGTGGTCGGTCTCACCGATACGTTCGCCACCCTCGTCGAAACGAACGGGCCGTGGGGGCTGACGATGGCGCAGCTCGCGGCCTCGTGCGCCGGCCAGGCCGGCATCCTGCAGCCGCTCTCGGTCTGGAGCATCCCGGCCTTCGGTGTGACCATCAACGCCGGAGACACGCTGCAGTCGATCGCCGCGCGCTACAACCTCGAGCTGGCCGATCTCATCGCCGACGGCTTCGGCGCAACCTCCGCGCTGCTGCTCGACGGCCATGTGCTGCTCGTGCCGAATCGGCCGGAAATGCCGATCGACGCTCTGGTCACGGCCATCGTCAGCGGCGCGGCGGTCAACGATCTGGCCGGCACGGTGTCGCGTTTCCTGATGCAGGGGCTTCGCCTTCCCTCGGGCGCGACATCGCCGCCGGACTTCACGAACATGCAGCCGCTATACAACCTCACCGGCCAGCAGTTCGACGCGCCCGCCGGCGGTGTGACGTCGTACTCGCTGACCATGACCTCCGCCGAATCGTGGCTGACGTTCGCCTCCGGCGCGAGCTACGCCTATTCGGCCGCCGACTTTCAGACCATCGCTGCGTTCGCCACTTCCTTCACTCCCGACTTCCAGCCGCCGACGCCGATTCCGCTCATGGCCTACGCGCCGAATCGCTACAGCCTCGGGCAATCCATTCACTGGCAGACACCCGACGGCACGGTCGTGGTCACGCCATCCGCGAATACGAACGCCGCCGGCGAGCCGCTGCTCTGGCCCTTCCCCGACACACTGCTGCAGCGCCTGGCCAATGCAGCCGCCGGCACGACCGGGACGAGCGAGCCGCAGTTCACGCTCACCATCGGCGTGCAATCCGATCCGAATGCGCCGATCGTCACCACGCCGGTCGATCTCTTCGCCTGGGCCACCGTCGTCGATCTCACGGTCCAGCTCGTGCGCCAGCCCGACAACACCATCATCAACGTCAACAACGACTATCAGATGTTCGGCGCCGACCAGGATGGACGCGGAACGCTGCAGGCCCTCTGGTCGTACATGAACGCGGTCGCCGATCCGGCCGCGATCTACCTCCTCTTCGCCGCCGATCCCGCCGATCCGAACGGAGACGGTCTCGTCTCCGCGAGCGTCGATCCCCTGGCCACACTGGTTTTGAAGACGAATCTCTCGACCGTCAGCACCAACGAGCCGCAAGCGGTGGGCCGCGCCGGCGACGTGGAGATCTACAGCGCCTCGATCGCCGACCCGAAGAACTTCGTGAAGCTGCTGTGGGAGTGCAGCACCGTGCGCACCGGCGGCTATTACCTGAACTATACGCAGACCCAGGAAGCGCTGGGCATCCCGAGCAACATCTTCGACGAGAGCGGACTGGCCGCGTTGAAGATGCTGATCGTCTTCGAAAGTCAGAAGCACACCGCCGGCGCTTCGCAACCGGAGATGCTGACGTTCAACAACACCGCCCTGCTCGCACAGAACCTCGACACGAGCGTCTCCAATCTCTACGTCGAGGCCGCGTCGTTCCGCGTGCCGCCCGGGTCGACGCTGCAGAGTCTGGCCACGGCCATGGGCTTCGCCACCGCGCCCGACTTCGCGACGGTCAACCAGGACATCAAGCTGCTCCTGCGCACCGGCGCGACGATGGCCTCCGGCGGCAATCCGCACACCATCGCGGTGGGAGACACCTTGCGCCGTGTGGCCGCGCTGATCGCCGGCGGCAGTCTCTCCACGCTCGTCGAGGACAACCTCACCACCGCGGGCCTGCTCACGCCGGACGCGCTCGTGCAGTACGCGCAGGATCAGCTCAGGCTGCAATCGACCGCGCCGGCCGGCAGCGTCGGATTCGTGCTCGTGCGCAGCAATCCCGATCCGGCCGACCTTCCGCTCGGGGACATGACGCCGCAGCAGCAGCTCGGCGTTCTCTTCAATCTGCTGGGCGAGGACATTCAGGCCAACACGTGGTTCGCGCCGCCCGCGGGGACGGCGGGCCAAGGACTGCCCAGCGGTCCCACGCAATCGACCGCGGCCACTCCCGATCCGCTGCAATGGATCTATCGCAACACCTTGCAGGCCTCGGAGCTGGCGCTGCCCGCGTACAACTACGCGCCCAGTCTCACCGGTCTGCCGGCCGCGTTGCACAACCCGTACGCCGGCCTGGCGGTCGGGTCAAACGTCGCGTTGCAGTTGCAGTTCCAGGATCTCTACGGAAATCGCACCGCCTTCGCGTCGCCGTCGACGCCCGTGGTGACGCTGCCGTTCGGCTACACCGACGCGCTGTTCGCCTGCACCGCATGGCCGGCGGTCGCGTTCAGTTACGAAGTCATGGCCGCGACGGCGCCGCAGTTTTCACTCGTCGTCGATTACGCATTCGATCTCGCGAATTATGTGAGCGGGCAGGGGAGATCGCTGACCCAGACGTCGACCAGCATCGCCACCGATCTCGAAAAAATCCGCCAGATCTACTACCAGTTCGTGCAGCCCGATGTGCAACTGCGCCTGACGACCACGCTTTCCCAGCCCTCGAAGAGTGCGCCGCCCACCAGCTACTTCCCATGGCGCGCAGCGTTGTTCGATCCGCTCGATGCCATCCATCTCTTCGTCACCGGGATCGAGTCGATGAAAGACGTCGTGCTGCAGCCGGCCGCGGGCGATACGTTGACCGCGCTGGCCACGCCATATCTCGTCGATGCGGCGGCGCTCCTCGAGAACAACTCCTCGCTCGTCGCCGCGGCGCTCTTCGATCTCTCCACCACCACCACGCTCACTTATCCGGTCAGCGAAATCACGCGCTCGGGCGACTCCCTGCAGGTGCTCGCGCAACGTTCCGGCGTGGTCGGCGTGGTCACGCTGGCCACGAACAACGCCGGGCAGCCGCTTCCGCCGGGCCGGGTCATGAGCGCCCCGCAACGCACGATTCCCACGCTGCCCGACACGACCGGCGATCGCTCGCTGCAGCAGCTCGGCGATGCGTATGCGGCCTCGCCGCTCGGGCTGGCGGTCTGGAATGCCGCGGCCGCCGGCATCCTCCGCGCCGGCACGCCGGTGAGCCTGCAGGGTCTGACGATCGCCATTGCCGCCGGCGACACGTTCCAATCGCTGGTCACGCGCTTCATGCAGTACACGGTGGCGGCGCCGGCTTCGCTGGAGAGCATCGCCGAGCAGTACGGAATCGGCGCCGTGCAACTGGCGCTCGCGAATGAGACCGCGGCCGGCATCTGGGCCGGCACGTTCGTCTATCTGGGTCACAGTGAGCAGGCCGCGGCGACCGACGATCTCTACGACATCGCCCTGCGCTTCGACGCCGCCGGGTATCCGGTCACCGTCTCTACGCTGGCCGAGGCGAACAAGAACGTGACCACGCTGTTCGCGGCGAATGCGGTGCTGACCACCGGGGTCTACGACGTGGCCGTCAGCGACGTGGCCTGGGCGAACGTGAATGTGACCTCGATCTTCGACGCCGGCGCGCAACTGGTCACGAGCGACCTCGTGGTCAAGGCCGGCAACACGCTCGCCTCGGTCTCGTCGGCGTACGGATTCGCCGTCGACGATCTGGCCACGCGTAACGCGGCGCTGCCCGATTTCTTCATCTCCGGGACGCCTCTCTTCATCGAGACGCGGACGTACGTGCCGCCGTCCGGCCTGTCCATGGCCGAGGTGGTGAGCACGCTGCAAACCACATACGCCGCGCTCGGGACGTACAACGGCACGCACCCGCTGCTCGCGCAGACGAGACCGAACGTGCAGGTGCCGGCACGGCTGGTCATGCCCCCGACACCGCCGCTGCTGCCGTACCGCGTGACGTCGAGCGACACCCTCAGCACCATCGCCGCGAAGCTCGGCGGCTCCGCGACCGCGCTGTCCGTCGCCGATGCGAACTGGACGCTGCCGTACGCGCTCACTCCCGGCGCGACGGTGACGTTCGGCGGGAACACGCTGACCATCCTGGAGACCGATACGTTCGCCACGCTGCAGTCGCGTTTCGGCGCAATCGGCACGGAGCCGACCCCGCAGCAACTCGTCACCGCGCTCGACGTTGCCGGTGCGCTTCGCGCCGGCGGCACGCTGCTCATCGCCGCACCCACCGCCGGCTCACAGACCACTCCGTCGACGCTGGCATCCCAGTTCGGCGTCGACCCGATCGCATTCCTGCGGACGAACAAGTCGACGGCCGCGCTCCTCGCGGCGGGAGTGTCGGTCACCGTGCGAACGGTCACGCGGAGCACGCGTGCGAACGAGACCATCAACACGCTGCTCACGGACTTCCAGCAGAGCGATGCCACGGTCACGCTCGACGAGCTGCTGGCCGCGCTGGCAACGACCGCCTGTCTCTCCCCGGCCGGGTCCTTCCTCCTGCCGCCGGCCGCCGGCTCGTTCACGCAGAGCGCCGCGTCCGCGTTCCCCGATCTCATCTTCTCCGTCGACGTGACGCTGTCGGTCGAGCGTCTCGATTTCGAGCTCACCCAGAGTGTGCTCACCGCACTGGCGGCCGCCGGTGTTCCGCAGAGCAGCATCACCGCGCTGCAGCCGATGGCCGGCACGCTCTACACGAGCGGCGACGCGTTCCGTGCCGATCTCCGCACGAGCCTCGGCTCCGCCTTCGCCACGTTCCCGCTCGATCTCGTGCTGCAGCTCAGCGCGCTGCCGTCCGCTTTCGTCGATCCGATGATGAGCGGCGTCGCGAACGTGCTGCGCGCCGTGTCGTTCGTGCCGCCGCGCCTCATCGACAACGGCGATGGACTGACGAGCTTCGCCACCGCCTTCGAAGCGGCCTTCGGTGGCGCGGTGAAACTCGGCGTTGGCGCGCAGCCGAAGAGCCGGACCGACAACGCCCGCAAGCTGTGGGGCGTGCAGTTCGGGCCGAACGGCTACAGCTACTCCATCACGCCCGCCGCGAGCTCTTTCGCGTTGCAGCCTCTCTCCACCTCGCTCATCAACCAGGCCGGCGTGCGCATGCAGCTCTACGTGCCGGGCAGCGGGCTCGAGCCGGTGACCCCGGTCGATCTCGACGCCATCGAGCTCGATACCTGGGCCGGGCAGTTCGCCGCGGCGGTCGATCTCTTCCTCTCGGCGCCGTACGCCGTTCCGGCCAATCAGCGATTGGCCGCGCAGGTCGCGACCGTCGTCGCCTGTAAGGCGCGACTGGCGGGGCTCATCGCTAACGGCGTGGCCAATCTGCTCCAGACTCCGGCCTCTCCGGGCGATCTCGCCGCCGCGCAGGAAGCGTTCGAGCAGCGTTTGAAGATTCGCCTTTCGAGCGCATACGGCAGCGAGACCATCCTGCAGTATCCGGTCTCCGTCACGAGTGGCAACTCCAGCGATCCGGAGACCGCGCCGCGTCTGTCCGGCAAGGCATCCAGTGTCGCGTTTGTCACGGGCCCGGTCGAGACCATCGCCTCGATCGCGGCGGTGTTCGACGTCAGCCAGGAGTTTCTCCTCGACGCGATCGGGACCATGACCGGCATTCTCAATGACGGCGTGAACGGCGCGCCGCCCGCGCAGGTGAAGTACACGCCGGCGCCGCAGACCGTGACCCTCACGCAGGGGGAGACGCTGGCCCAGCTCGCCGCCGCGTTCGGCGTGCCGCTGGACGGCCTGATCGGCACGCTCGTGGTCGTCTCCGGCAACACGCTCTTCGCACCGCGAACCTCGATCAACGTGACCAGCGTGAGCGTCGTCATCGGCAGCACCGGCAATCCGGGCGTGACCGTGCCGCCGAACAGCTTCGACGACATCGCGTACTACTTCGATCTGCCGGTCTCCTTCACGGCGGTGGCCGTGCAGGACGTGCCCGCAATCTTCGCGGCCAGTGTCACCTCGCTCTCATACGACGGAAAGAGCACGCCGGTCACCTCGGGCGACACCTTGCGCAGCGTCGCCGCGCGCCTGGAGACCACGGCCGCTCCGCTGGCCGAGCTCTATCGCGGCACGGCCCAGCTCCTCCGCGCCGGAACGAAGGTCAGCAGCCTTTCCGTGCTGCCGCAGTACGGCCTCACGACCTCGAAGATCGCGCTGAGCAAGCCGTCGTCGCAGCTCACCTTCTTCGTCGATGTCGAGTCGCCGAGTCTGGCCCGCAAGCTGTTCATGAACCTCGATTACGCCGTGAACGAGATGGAGTTCGACATCGCGCCGGTCACGGGCATCGACGATTACCAGGCCTCGTCGTGGCTGACGTTCGTCCTGCCGTTCACGTCGTCGCAGCCGAACATCGGTCCGGTCGAAGTGCCGATCGTGCTGCGTGGGTATCCGACCTCGCCGCTGCTGTTGTCGCAGGAAGGCATCCCGGCGCCGGTGCCGGGGGTCGTGCCGGGAACGAATCCGCCACTGACCACGCTCAAGAGCTGGGAGTACGAGTACTCGTTCGAGTATCTCGTCGCCGCGCAGGACGAGATCTACACGGCCGTGGCTCTCACCGACGTGAGCGATGCCCCGCCGACGCGCTTGGCCGAGGATGATCCGCCGCCGCTCACTCTTTTCGAGGCGCTGGCGCAGTTCGCACTGAACTGGAGCGCCGTGCAGAACGATCTCGATCTTCTGCCAGCGATGAAGCCGGACTCGGAGTCGGACACGACGGACTCGGCCATCGTCGCGTTCGCAACGCTCGTGCAGCAGGTGACCGACGCCTGGGCGGCCGGCAACGTGCTCGGTGCGGCGTTCGAAGCGATGACCGAAGTGCACGAGTACCTGATCACGTTCCGCACGCAACCCGAAGCCGCGCGCGACCTGGCCACGATGATCTTCCTCGGGCTCACCCCCGCCGAAACGTTCTGGCCCGACCAGGTCTGGATCTTCCAGGACGGCGTCTGGGTGGCACTGACCCGCGAGACCATTCAGCCCGGCGCGAACGAAGTGGTCTTCGACTTTCCGAGCGGCATCCCCATCACGTCATCGACGCGCTATCGGATCGCCTACACGGCCCTCGACGTGATCCGCTATCAGAGCGCGCGATCCTCGGTGCGCATCGAGCGCAACCGGCACCTCATCAGCGAGAGCCCGACCGCGCCGTCGTTCAGCTATGCCACGCCCGACGTCTCCTTCGCCAACCCGTTCACGCCCCTCCTCGAGCGCGACGAGCCCTACGAGATCTCCGGCCCATCCCTTGCGGACGCCCTGAGCACGTTCTTCCAGGACCTCTTCAACCCCGCCGCACCGATGTGGACCAGCGCCAGCACCCGCGACCTCACCATCACCTGCGGCTACCGCTTCGCCCTCACCCCGCCCCTCACCGCCACCACCCCGATCCTCCACCACACCCGCTATCCCTTCACCATCCGCTCCGACTACCAGACCACCCCCGGCACCTTCACCTCCGACCTCGCCTCCGCCGTGACCACCTGGCAATCCGAAAACCTCCCCCCGGGCACCCCCGGAACGCTCGTCTTCGACGTGGTGGTCTACGAAACCAAAGACACCGATGACACCAGGCCGGTGCTCGAGCTCAGGGACGTGCAATTCGTGATTTGAGGATCGATGTCGCTGTGCCAGTGACGATGGAGCTGTCGCTGTTGCCTTGCGAAAAGCCTGAAAAAGGACAGCTCATCTCGACCGCTCAACGCTCGGCAGTCCCTCACACGCGCGTGTGAAAACGTTGTCACTTGTGAATAAGTGTGTACACTTTTGCACATGGCAGCCAAGTCAGCGCGGGAACGGGCGCTCGCGCGCGCGAAGAAGCGACCCCTCATCGCCGGACGGGAGAGTGCCGTTCACAGTCAGAATCTGACGCGCCTCGTCCGCGAGGGCTCCCTCGAGCGGGTCGCGCGTGGGACCTATCGAGCTGCGGGCAGCCCCGTCAGCGAGCATCATGCATTTGCGATTGTCGGAACGATCGCACCGCATTCCGTGATCTGTCTGCTCTCCGCGCTCACATTTCACGGCGTCGGGACGCAGCTTCCCTTCGAGGTATGGGTCGCCATCGAGCGCGGCTCCCGGCCTCCCGCGCTACGCAACCCTCCGCTGCGCGTCGTGCGGATGAGCGGCGGGTCATTCAAGGCCGGTATCGAGGTGCACATCATCGATGGACGGAAGGTACGCATCTACAGCGTGGCCAAGACGATCGCCGATCTGTTCAAGTTTCGAAAGCGGATCGGCATCGACATCGCGATCGAGGCTCTGCGGGATGCGTGGCAGCGCCGTCTCGTGACGGTCGACGAGATCGATCGCTACGCGCGCGTCTGCCGCGTGAATCGCGTGATGAGTCCGTACCTGGAGGCACTCCTCGGGTGACCGCCGTTTCTCCGCTCGCGCAATCCGTGCAAACGC
Source organism: Acidobacteriota bacterium (assembly GCA_039932995.1). Classification (GTDB taxonomy): domain Bacteria; phylum Acidobacteriota; class Thermoanaerobaculia; order Gp7-AA8; family Gp7-AA8; genus QHVT01. Next base: position 28,008 of record JBDTOZ010000621.1, read on the forward strand.
GGCTCGTACGTGTTGCAAACGATCTCCACGTCGATCCGAACCTCATCCTGTCTCGCTATGCGGCGGAGCGCCTGCTGCACCGGTTGTCTCGTTCGCGCCATGCCGAGCGCTTCGTACTGAAGGGGGCGATGATGCTCCTCGTGTGGCTCGGCGACATCATCCGGCCGACGCGCGATGTCGACCTCCTCGGATTCGGCGATCTCAGCGACGAAGCCGTACTCGACATCTTCAAGGAGATTGCGACGACGGACGTCGAGCAGGACGGCGTCCCGTAGCCGGCGGAAATGATCGAGTCGAGATTGTAGGGCTCGATCGCGCGCCTGACTTCCCGATCGCCCTCGGGTACCGTTCGGGCGCCTCACCAATGCGCGCGAGAGCATGTTCGATCTCACGGACGAACCTCGGCGGGCGTTGTCCGCGGTGCTCACGGCCATTCATCAGGAGTTCTGTGCCATCTGTTCGAGGTGTACGAAAACATCCTTCGCGACTACCTCATCGGCGTTCCGTCCGCCGTCTGGAGTTTGGCCATCTGACGAGGGAAGTGCGCCGGGCAGGATGCCCGCGCCCCATGGCTCATCGCGTCAAGACACTCCGGTAAGGGGCCGCGGGCATCCTGCCCGCGGTGGACTATAGCCAGTGGAGCGGTGGACTTTAGTCCACCGTCGCTCTCGCGGAGATCGGTCCCTCT
>JBDTOZ010000622.1:0-2262 GCA_039932995.1 Acidobacteriota bacterium
GGTATCTAACAAGTTTCTATTTTTCCGTTGGCGGTTCTCTCCAGACCACTCCGGATGGCCCAGACCACCCGTAAGTGCTTGATCTGGCGTCGTCTCCCGCCTGCTCCAGACAGAGCGCCGGATTGTTAATCCATTGCTCGGAGGTTCGCCCCACACAGGCGACCTCGTTTTCAGAGACGCACCGAGAACCGCGGGGTTCCACCGCTGTTGTATATGTGGAGATTGGAGGAGTTGTCCGCCTCGGACGCCGACGCGCAGCGGGCACACGAACGAAGCCGCCTCCTCTCGCGCACAGCGCGCGCAGGGGGTTCTCGGCTCGATGGTCGTCTCGTCGTCACCGCTGATGAATGCGAGAAAGGGAGAGAGACTCTCCGCTCCTCTCCTCCCTTCGCGTGCGGAACTTGACGTTTTCGGTGATAAACGTGAAGTTGAATCATGTCGTTGCGATCTCCCGTGAGCCGCGCATGCGCTCGTAGTGCTGCTGTCTGCGCTTGTCGGTGACCTGCGCGTATTTCGTTGTCGACGAGATGCTCTTGTGTCCCATCGCGTCCTTCACATCGACGAGATCCGCGCCGGCGTTCAGCTGGTGCGTGGGCGAGGAGTGCCGGAGGGTGTGTGGATGGCACAGGTGCCGTGGTAAGCCCGCAGCCTCGGCGTAACCCCGGTAGAGGGCGTAGATGGTGGCGCCGACGATGGGCTGCCCTGGACGCTGTCGGCTCGGGAAGAGGTAGGGGTTGTCGTCGTCGCCGCGCTGCTGCAGGAACGCGCGCAAGTAACGTTTCGTGCTTGGGAACATGGGGTAGTAGCGCGACACCCCGCGCTTGAGGCGCGTGATGCCGATCTCCCACCGGGTTCGCCCACGCTTGATGTGGTCGAGACGAACGAGCGTCGCTTCGCCGCGCCGGAGCGAGTGCCGATAAATGACATCGAAGAGCAGCCGGTCGCGAATCTTCGCGGGAGGAATCGCGGCAAAAAAGGCTTCGGTCTCTTCCTTCGTCATGAAGGAGAAGGGCAGAGTCGGTGCGAAAGGCATCGCTGATTGGTGTTCTCCGCGGTTTTTCGGAGCGCCGATCATCACGTTTATCACCGTTTTCGTGAACTCGCGCACGCAGGACAGGGGGGAGATGCACGCTCAACACTGCGCTTGCGCAGCTCGGGTGTAAAGACAGCGCGCGGCGTCGCGCTTGCCGCATTCCTCTGGATCGGCGTCACCGCGTGTTCTGGCGAGCAAGCCGCCGGTGCGGGTGCGGTGATCGACTCCGGCGGGCCTGTTCCTACGCCCGTGATCGAGCACGGGGTGACGCTCCTCCACGGATCGATTCCGCAGCAGTTCAAGGCCTCGGTGAGCGCGGGCGGCGACTATGAGGTAACGCCTGCCGCACGCGCGAATGGCGTCGAGGCTTCGTTCTTGGTGAACTGGAGCGGCATCGAGCAACCACGGGATGGTCGAGCGGAGGATGTAAGCGGAAGCTTCACCGCCCTCAAGCTCGCATCCGGTGCATGGCAGCTCTTTGCGGGGAACGCAGATGTGCTCAACACGCTCTGCAACAGCGACGGGACGTTCGCCACGAAAGGCGATGACTACTCCGGCGTGTATGTGGGAAGAACAGAGAGCGGCAACTACCAGAACGTCCGGTTGGATCTCCAGCGCAGCGGCACGACGCATACCGGAACGCTCCGCTATACGAACCCCGTGGGGGAAGTGCTCACCTTCCGCGTCCTCGGCTTCCACCGCGTTGCCGCGCAGGACATCGCCGTGCGCCACATGGACGGCCAGTTCGTTCTCTGGGCGCAGGAAGAAGGATCGATCAACCGCCCCCCGCAGTTCCTTCCGAAGGATGCCTTAGAAGTCCGCGGCAACGGCTTCGCTCTCGGCTGGCTTCCCCCACAGCAACGCTTTGTCTCGGTGATTCTCCGTCGGGAGGGCGCATGAAGGTCACGCACGTGTCCGCAAAGGGCTTGGCGCTCGCGCTGGTTTCCGTCGCGATGCTTTCAGCAGCCTGGCTGCGCGCGGCCGAGGAGCAGCCGCGGAAAACTGTCCGGCTGTACAACGCAGGTCCAGCGGCGCAGGAGATCACCGCACACGGCGGGGTTCGCGTCCTGCTGCCGGGGACGCACACCGATCTCGAGGTCGATGACCGTGAGCTCCTGGACCTTGCCCTGCCGGCAACGGTGATCGCGGTCGAACGCCTGCCGTTCGACGATCCCGAGACGGACGAACTGCACGTTCTCCACATTGCCGCTGCCGCGACCTGTGCGCCG
>JBDTOZ010000623.1:0-8938 GCA_039932995.1 Acidobacteriota bacterium
AATCCTCAATCCTCAATCCTCAATCCTCAATCCTCAATCCTCAATCCTCAATCCGGCCGTCCTCAATCCCCGCTTCGCGGCACCCGCGAGCAGGCGCGAGGTCGAGACCACGGCGCGTTTGTGCGTTCCCTTGCCGACTTCGCCGCCCTCGTCGGAGGCAGAGACCTCGAACGCGTACAACTTCCCGTCCCGGCCCACATAGCGCGCGGTCGCGGTCACCCGTCCGCCCACGGGCGTAGCGGCGGTGTGGACGATGTCCACGGTCACGCCCACGGAGAGCTCGTCGCCCTCCAGATGCGGACGGAGAATGCGCGAGGCCGCCACTTCCATCAGCGCCACCATACGCGCCGTGGCGAAGACGGCCGGGAAGGGGTCGCCACCTGCGAACCCCAGGGAGCTGGCCAGATCGGACTCGGACACACGGACCTCAGCGGTGGCGATCGCGTTTTCCTGCGGTGCTTGCATGTTCTCCTTTATCGCACAGCGCGGGCTGCGCCCGTCAAACGGAACGCCGTATGGCCGTCCGCGACCGTATGGAAGGGGTGCTAGTCTCCTCGCAACGTGAGTCCCGAAGTCACCGCCATCATCACCACCCACAAACGTCCCGATCACCTCCGCGAGGCCCTCGTGTCGTTGCGGCAGGAAGAGCATCGCCACTTCGAGTGCATCGTCGTCGAAGACGGGGAAAGCATCGACCCGGCGCGGATTCGCGACTGGCATCCCGACGCGTGGCTCCTGCGAGGACGCAGTCTCGGCGTCGCCGGCGCCCGAAACCTCGGCCTCGACGCGGCCAGCGGCACGTTCTCGATCTTCCTCGATGACGACGACGTGGCCTTGCCGCTGCGCATCTCCACGCTGCTCCGCGCTGCCAAAGCCAGCGCCGCCGACATCTGCTACGGGAGGACCCGGCGCGTGTCCGCCGACGGCGCACGGGCCGGCGATGTGCCCACTCACCAGATCCGGCCCGGCACGGCCGGATTCTGCGACGTGCTCACCTGCGCGCCGCACATCAACGCCGTGCTGGTGCGCACCGAGCTCCTGCGAGAGGCAGGCGGCTTCGATTGCCGCTCCGCGCATTTCGACGACTGGTCGGCGTGGCTCCGGCTGGCCGATCGCGGCGCGCGCATCTGGTCCGTTCCCGACACACTCGCCGAGTGGCGTCTGCACGACGCCGGATTGACGGGCATGGTATCCCGCACGCGCGTCCTCAGCCGGTACCTCGTGGAGCTCTTCGACCGTCTCCTGCGCGAGCTCTCGGAAGAAGGAGCGCGCGCCGTCGCCGTGGCGCGGCAGGTGGCCTCGACCCAAGGGATCGAGACCTACGACGACTACGCCCGGGGCATGGACCTCATCCGCACGACGCTGCACGCGCGCGAGCAATGCCTCGGCCCGCGACTGCTGTCCCATTGCGGGTGACGGGTCGTCCGGGCGCGCGGAGCTCGCGCGGTCTCTGGCCGCACTCCAGGTTCGTTGTTGACACCCATCGGGGCGCGGCAAGGGTTTCGTCCATTGACCGGGGAACGGTCAGGACAGCGGTGAGAATCGGGGGGGGGCAAGATGCCCGCGCCTCCTTGTTCCGTGGGGGCGACTTCTGCCCGACTGCGGGCGGCAATCGGCCGACGAGTGGCTACCCTTCGTCGTCGTCGTCCTCATCCCACTCCCCCATGGACAGCTCGTCCAGGGCCGCTTCCGCGGCGTCGGCGATCTCGGGGTTTTGGGAGAGGGTGAGCTCCTGGAGGATCTCCCGGCTGTTGGCGTGGACGCCGGACAGCGCGGTGATGGCCACCAGCCGTAGGCCGAGCTCGACATCCTCGGAGGTCGCCAGATCGTGGATGCGACGGGCCGCGGCCGCGACTTCCTGGGCCCCCGCGGCACGCACCGCCTCGAAGAGCAGCAGCCCCTCGGCGGACTTGACCGTCGCCGCAATCTCCTTCTCGAAGCCGGCGATGTAGCCCATCGAGAAAACGGCCGTCAGCTTCCAGTCCGGTTCGTCGCCGGCGAATTGTCGGCGGATCTCCGCGGCCTGCCATCCCCGTGGATCGCGCACCAGGACCTCGAACGCGCGACGGCGGATGAGCGAGGGCTGGGAGGAATCGTCATAGAGCCTGCGCAGGTCGCGCACGATGTTCTCGTAGGTCTCCTGCGAGATGCCCGGTCCGAGCTCCGGATCGAGCTCGAAGGGGACGCCCTCGTCGTAATCCATCCCCGCTTCCTCGACGATCGGCCCGAGGGCGATCACGGCATCGGCACGAACCTCTTCGCTCTCCTTGCCCGCAACGAGCCCGAGCAACCCGAGGGCCACGGAGTCGTCCATGAGCAAGTTGAGCTCCTCCGAAGCCTCGGCACGAGCGTCTTCATCGGCATCGGTCATCTGGGCAAGCAGCTCGCTGACGTTCATGAGGAGCATCGTAACGTGACTGCGTGACGGGGGGGAACGGGGCGCGGGGGATTGGCAGAGGGGCGTTTACTTCACCGGGACCTGCCGATACACTTCGGCATCCTTCCTCTAGACGTCCATCCTGCCCCTTTGCATAACTGCCAGCGGTCGCCTGCTGCTCGCGTGGTCGAGCCTTTCATCGTCGATCTGCTCGATGACGGGCTGCGCACTCCGTTCTTCGTCCTGGATCTCGCCGCAGTCGACACCGCCGTCGCGGAATTACGCACGGCGTTTTCGGCGCCGGGTCGATCTCTCGAAATCTATTACATGCTGAAGTGCAACACGATCCCGGCACTTCTGAAGCGTCTTTCCCAACTCGGGTGCGGGATGAGTGTGAGCCACGATTCCGAGATCGAGCTCGTACGACGGCACGCTTCTCGATCCTCCATCCTCGTCGGTGGGCCATCCGTCGATGGCGCGCTTCTCCAGGCGGCAGCGCCGCTCGACGTCCGCTACGTTTCGCTCAACACGGCCACAGCCGTCTCGGAGTGGCGTCAATCCGGATTGCGGTGCGAGCCGCTCCTTCGAATCTCGTCCGGTCCGGCCGGCCAGAAATTCGGTCTCGACCTCTCCCATCTTCCCCATGACATCGAAGCCCTCCATAGTCACGCCGGCACGGCCGTCGATCCGGTGACCTGGAACTCCCTGGTCGCTCCCCTTCTTTCGCGCGACGACCAGCGAAAGCTCAAGAATGTGGGCGGTGGCTTTCTCGGCTCGACCCGGTTGCACAGTCGCGGTCAAGCTCTCTCCGATTACGCGGCCGCACTGAGAAGCGATGCGCTTACGCCGGACCTTCTCTTGGAGCCCGGCCGCTACATCGCCGAAACGGCCATGACCTGTGCCACGACCGTGACCGCCGTCGATGGAGACCGGGTCTATGTAGACGTTGGGTCCAACCTTCTCCCTCCCCTGCTGTCTGCCGATTACCGGGCCGTTGGCGTTGTCGGCTCCGACGGCGAAGGCGAAACGCGCGATTACGCGCTCTACGACTGCGGTTGCTTCGGACAGCGCTTTCTCCCTTCTCTTCGCGCGGCCCGGGTCTCGAAGGGAGACGTCGTGATGATCGAGAACTGCGGGGCCTACACGTTTTCACTATGGTCGTCCTTTGGTGCCGGACCGGGCCAGGCGGTGGTCGTCGACTCACGTGCCGCAACGCTCGCCCAGGCGCCGACCTCGGAACGCCATGCGACCCTTCTCTAGCCCCTACCGTTACTTCTCGGGTGCCCGGCCGTGGGAGCGGGTACTGGATGTGGGCTGTGGCAACAACCCCCATCCCCGTGCCGACGTGGTCGTCGATTCCGATCTCTCCGATGAGCACCGCTGGGGCTCCCTGCGCGGACGTCATCTTGTTCTTGCGGACATTCATCACCTGCCGTTCCGCGAGGACGCCTTTGCGGTCGTGCTCTGCGCACACGTCCTCGAGCACTGCAGTGATCCGAAGGCCGCCGCCGCGGAGCTGTCCCGCGTGGGCCACCGCGGCATCATCGAGGTGCCCACTCCCTATCTGGACCTGCTTCTCCAGCCCTTCGACCGGCACGGCTGGCTCTTCACTTCTTACGAGGGCCGGCTGTTGTTCACCAGAAACACCCAGCCCACGCAACTCGTCGAGCCGGCCCCGTCCACCCTGGCCCTGCTGGATTCGAACGCGCCCTTTCGCGCCGCATATGTCGCTGACGAAGGGATCTTCCGCCTGCAGCTTCGCTGGAAGGGAAGGCTGCCCATCAGCGACGTTCCGCGGGAGGCCTTCCTCCATTCGGTCGTTCCAACCGAGATGAGCTGGTGGCGTCTCTTGTGGCGCTCGTCCCTCCTACGCGTTCTCCGCGCGACGGACTCCCTCGGCGGCTTGCTCCGAACCCGCCGCGGCATACGACCGGTCTCGTGAGAAGACCAGCAGGAGGTGGCTGTCCGGCTCCCTTCGATACGTACACGGAATCGTCCGCACCAGACGCCAGCCACTGCGTCCTGCTTCCGCCTCGATCTCGCTCCTCGACACCTCGAACATCTGTTGCACGGACACTACGGGAGACGATCCGCCCACGAAGAACTGAAACTCGATCTCGACCTCGCCCGCCCGGCTCCGTCGATTCCGCGCACGCAAAAATCCGTGGCTCATGGAATGCTCGTACCACGTGCCGGAAGTGAATCGCGTTTGCTGGTGATCGGGGCTCCAGACCTCCACCCAGATCTCCTGCAAGCCGTCATGGCGCGCACACGCGGCGAACAATCGGCAGCGCTGCACCGCAGGCAGGAGATTCAGAAACCCGAAACCGGCATGCCCGACCCATCGCGGCGGGATGCCGGACAGCTCGAGCCGGCTCAGCTCGAGGACGTCATCCAGGATCAGCCGCGCGTCCGCCACGCGGCCGCGGGCGATCTCGAGTTGCGCCTCGACGAGGTCGACCCCGCCCAGGCTCACGCTCGCGGTGCGTGCGCGGATCTCCTCCAGGAGCCGCCCCGTTCCGCACGCCAGGTCGAGAAACCCGGTTCCGGGCGGAACCTCTTCGAGGAGCACATCGGACAGACGCGCGTAATCGATCAACGCTCCAAACGTGGCGTCGTACTGTGATCCGAATACGGCCGGGCCGAAAATGTCATCGGGTCTCACGCAGAAAGGCTCCCAGTTGGTTCACATACCATTCGCGGTTCCGCGTCGGCTCCGCTCTAATCGGGACGATTCCCTCGGTGGAAATGTCGAAGATGCTGCGGAAGGTCTCGCACACGACCGGGTTCGTCGAGTACGCGAACACCTCGCGCTTCTTGAGCACCGCGAACCGACTGCTCGTTTGCACCGTGTACCAGCCGTAATAGACCACACTGGTCCGGTCCGTGAAATCGATGAGTGTGAAATTGATGAATGGATAGGATGGCGCGTCGTGAGTGAGGTAGTTCTCGACCAGGCGCGGGAGGGTGCTCGGTTTATTAAGGGCCTGCTTGAAAAGCAAATTGCAGAACAGCTCCAGCGTCTCCGGGTCGCTCTCAGGCTCACCTGCGATGCGAATGAGGTTTTGCACGACCACGTTGCGGCGATCGACGAGACATTCCAACAGGTGGTTGAAGTAGTCTCGATATCCGTCCATGGCGTCGTTCTCTTTTTGCACCATCGTGCTGTAGACCGAGGCGATGTCGCGCGCACGCTCTTCAAGCTCTTTCTGGAGCCGCGCATAGAGGGTGGTCTCATCCATCTGATGCACGACGCCCAGATTGGCCACGCGTCGATGAGTGTCCATCAGATGCCGGTTCCAGTTGTAGAACCCTGCCGCTACGACGAGCAGCGCCGTCGCCAGAGTATATTTGGGCTCCCAGTCGCGGATGGCCTGAAAGCCATGACCTCCGGACGCAATGAGACAGACCAGCGTCCACGCGGCCCCGCCGGCCAGGAAGAGCGACCAACCGGTCTCGGAGATCCACCTGCGCGTCGGCACCCAACGGGATCGCAATGAAGTCCTGGTCATGGTTTCCTCCAATCCATGCTCCCGTAGAAAGCGAGTGCGTCTTCCATGCTTTGCGGCCCTGCAGGCGCCCGCCGTCCGGGCCGCGAAGGCGTCCACCGTTCAAAATATCTGGCCACTCGACCTGCGTGGATTCGAGCCAGAGCTTGAAGGCTCTCGTCACGGTTCAGCAGCAGAATTAGGGCGTGGGTGGCCTTTTCGACCAGATCCATGTGCCGATCGACTTCGGCGGCCACTCGTGGAGCTCGAAGGCGCTCCCACTCCTCCGCAGTCAGAACGTTCTGCAGAAGCGAGTCCGACTCGAGACGCAGGAGCATCTGCGGGGACGGATGCAGGATCAGGTGCAGCGCCGGTTGAATGGCGTTCAGGCCGAACCACGTCTGCAGTTCGAAGGAAGGACTGATGGAACCGCGAAAGCCGACGGTCGCCAAAGCCTGCACGACCGCGGTGACCTCGTGCAGCGTCTCGCCGATGGTCTCGCGGGAGGGCAACACGATCAGGAAGTCGATCTCGCACGGTTCGTCCGGCATGGACCGCGCATTCGAGCCGAACGTTCGCGCGATCGTGACGTCGAGCTCCCGCAGTGCCTCCGTCATCCGATCAGGGAGGTCGCGCCCGCACTCACGTCCTGTGGGCAACGCAATGGAGGGCTCCGTATGGACGCTCTCCCGTCGGAGAGCGGCAGGGACGAGATCGCCTTGTCTTCGGGCAACGATGATCGAGCGCCAGTCCACGCAAGGGAGCCACTGCACGACCTCGAAACCGGATCGCGCCAGCATCGTCTCGAGTTCGACGGCGGTCCGTTCTCGTCCGCCACCCGTGGCGAGCGTCATCTCCAGAGAGGCCAGTTGGCGATACGGGTGACTGTCCCGACCGTCGATGGTCTCGATAATCACCAGCGCCCCACCATCCGCCACCAGTGGGGCGCAACCGGCGACGACGGTTTCCGCTTCGGCGTCGGGCAGATCGTGCAGGATCCAGCTCAGAACGACCAGGTCCCACTGGCCTCGCAACGGGAGACAGCGCATGTCCCCTGCGACCGCGGTACAACGCTCCTCCACCCGGGCCGCTTTCGCCAGATTCTTCAATCGGGACAGCGGCGGTGGGAGATCGAGGACGACCGCGGTGGCGTTCCTGTGTCGGGCCAGGTATTCGATCAACAGGCCGCCGCTCCCGCCGCCCACGTCCAGAACGCGGTGTGGCGCGGCCGAATCGAGGACCGCATCGGCCAGCCAACGTCCCGTCAATCGGGCCAGCCATTCAAAGCTGGCCGTACTCCGTTCCGTGGCCTCTGCGTCTCTGTACATCCACGACCACAACGACTCGTTCGTGGCATGCGAGTCGTTTCGTAGTCTAGAGTCGAGCGTCTGCCAAATCTCCAGGAAGTCGTCGCAGCTCTCGATCCAGCGCAGCAGCGATTCGTAAGCATTCGCCGTCAGTGCCCAGGAGAGCAGCGGACTGGAATCCCGGTCGTCAATGACCCCGCGGGCGCGCAGCAGCGACAAGATCGCCGAGGCCGTCGTGTTGGCCGGCTTTTCTTCGCCCGGCACCAGCAGCCCATTGGAGAAAGCGGATCGAAGAGCAAAGGCGTAGCCGTACGACGACGCGACATCGATGAAGGACCGCACGGACGAGCGTAGTGCCGCGCCCGAGTCGTCGAGTTCTGGCTTGAACCGGATCATCCAGGAAGTGCTCTTGGGCTGGACCAGATCCACGAGTCGCGAACGACACGAGCGTGCTGTCCGGTATGACCGATCCACTCCGCATGGACCCGGCCGCTCCCCATCTCCAGGACGCCGTGGAAGACTCCACGATAAGGATTCACCTGGCCGAGTTGCCGCCAACGCCCTTCGACGATTCCTTCCGGAGAAACCGTTCCCACCACTTCATAAGGATCGATTGGCGTGCGTCGACCCGACTGCGGCATCACGGACTCGGCCCTTCCGGAAAAGTATCGTCCCATTTGTCGAATCGACAGGTGGTCGACCACCTCCACCCTTTCGACCCCGTTGTCGGTCGCAACCGCATACGCCCAGGCCGTCCTCCACTCGCCGTGAAGCCGCATTTGTCCTAGGGAACTGAGGATTTGCCGCAGCGGTCCCAGCATCGCCAGACAGACCAGGAGGCCGAGCACGAGCGCGAGCACGATTGCCCAGTGAACCCGTGCCTCGGGTCGAAATATCGCCGCTAGATAGCCAATGACCGTTCCGGCCACAGCGCTGAACAGAGAGAGCCAGAGGTCTCGGTGCATTTCACCTCCGAGTCGGGACCCGCGTCTTTTGGAATTCGGGGGATGGCCCATGATACCGGACAGATGGCCGGCACACCATGCGTGTCGCACGCCTTGCTCTTCAGCCGCAATCGCCTGAACGTCGGCGCGAAACGACGACCGCGAGACATCTCGCACGCGATGGCGACCCGGTCGATCGCGAAGAGACCTCCCACCGGCCCGTCTCCACGACGGAAACTCGGACGCTCCTGCGGCCCTTCGAACAGATCGGCCACCGCGTCGATGGCGGCCTTTTGAAGGGCTGATTCGCGTCGAACTGGAGCTTCATTCGTCAGTCGAGAATCCATTGCCCGTGTGCGCGGATCTCGTCATACATCGCGTCGGGTGCGAGATCGAGCTCGCCCGGCCACTCGACGAAGCCTTCCGCGCAGGAGACCTGGGCGAACAACGCGGGATCCTTGAGCGCCTCGAACACACCGCTGAGATGAGACTCCTTGAGGATGACCTCTCCGGTCAGGCCATCCCGGAATCGAACGGCCAGGCGAAGGTGACCCAGTGCTTGCACTGACACGACGCGATACTCGGCCACCGTCCTCACGCGAGTGGCTGAATCTTGTTCGGCTGTTTCTTGCTGAGACATCGCTCCCAATTCTCCTGAAGTTCGTGCTTGTGGTCGGTAGTCATTGGGAACGGTACCAATAAACTCGGCGAGGCGCTCTTGGGAGCGCATTGAGGATGATCGCCGATCGAGCCCGCGATCCATGGGAGGGCCATTGCCGATCGAAGCTATGATTCCCCGCGACACATGACCATCCAGAGTGG
>JBDTOZ010000624.1:0-2353 GCA_039932995.1 Acidobacteriota bacterium
GCACCTTTGCCACTTTCTGCAGTCCGACAGACACGCAAAAGGGGAATTGGGGGCGTACTGTCGAGCCGCGGTTGAGCGGAGGAGCCGAATGGCGGCCGTGCCGGAGGACCCTGCGGGCCGGGCATGTCGTGGAGGAGGCGGACTGTGGTCCGGCCGTCTCTCCTGCGGTGACGACGTGCGATGCCGTCGTCGCCACCCCGGCCAAGGCGCTGGCGGCGTTCGTCGCGCAGCCGTCGTGTCTCGACACCGCCATTGCCACATTGGAACGATTCGACACACGAGTCCCGGCCGCCAGTAGCGACCTGGCCGCACTCTATTACGTGCGTGCCCAGCGCGACGACGAGCCGATCGATCTTCTGCGCGCCTTCGATCGGGCTCACATGGCAACCTCGGCCCGACCGGCGTCCCCTGCAGCACTCTTCAATCAGGCGCTGATCCTCGAGGCGCTGGGACTGAACACCGATGCGACTGCCTCCTGGGTTCAGGTCGCGGCCCTCGAGAGCGGCTCCCCGTGGGCGGAAGAGTCGCGTCGTCACCGCGACCGCTTGCAGTCCGAACGCGGTCGCGACGCCGCGACGCTGTGGAGAGTACAACGAGCCCGTCTGGCCATTGCCCTGCGTCAGAACGACTCTCCCGCCGTAGAAAGACTCATTCAGGCCTTTCCAGGCAGCGCGCAGACGTATTTCGAGGAGGAGGTGTTGGCTCATTGGGGGGAGCGGCCTTCGCCGCAGACGCTCGCCGCTGCAAGGACATTGGCGGCGGCTCTGTCAAAACGCCTGGCCGACGATCCTTGCGACGTCGAGATCGTGCGGGTGCTCGAAGCGTCAGAGAAGGAGCCGGCCGGCCGCGCCGCACTGAGCGAGGGGCATGTCCTCTTCGGAAAGGCGCGTCGCGCTGAAAAGGCCTTCCGTTGGAGCGACGCCGAGAAGCTGTATCGAGAGTCGGCCCGCCTGCTCGGTTCACGCGCCAGCCCCTTGGGCCTTCACGCCCAGACAGGGTACGCGCTCAGTCTCGCTCTTCCCACGAAAGGCTATGCTCGAGCCCTGCCGCTGCTCGACCCCCTCGAGAAGGCCGCGACCGTCCACCGCTATCGGCATCTCGTGGCCCGCATCCAATCCACGCGTGCGTACTTTCTCGCGTACATCAACACTCCGGTCGAGGCCCTCGCGGAGAACGGACGGGCCCTCGCCGAATATGAACGCTTACGCGATTCCGACAACCTCGTGCAGGCACAGAATCGGCGCATCGGCTACCTGGACAACCTCGGCCAACACGACCTGGCCTGGCGCACCGCTTTCGCCCGTGCGAGGAGCACGGAACGGATCGTCGAGCTCAAAGAGCGCCACTCGTTCCTGGCCGAGACCGCACGCGTGACGGCCGGGCTCGGCCACCCGCGCCTGGCCCTCCTTTACCAGAATGAAGGCGTGGCCGTGATCCGGCGCGCGAAGGAGACCACGAGCCGCGAAGATCTGGATGCGGTGGGTGGGCTGAATCAGCAGCTCTCGATCGCTCTCCGTGCCCGTTCTCAATTGAAGAATCAGCTCGGCGATCCATCCGGCGCGCGTGTGGATTTCGATGAAGCTGCCCTTCTGCTGCCTCTCGAGGGCGATGCCGACAATCTGCGCGCATTGGAAGCCCGCCTGCAACAAGTCCGCGGGGAGCTCTTGCTGCAGAGCCGTCCTTCAGAGGCCGCCACCGCGTTTACTCGCGCCCTCGAAGCGGCCGGCAATGATGAATTGCGAGTCTTTCGGGCGGGTGTTCTGGCGCAACGAGCCGATGCAAGCGAACGTGCAGGCCGCGGAGACCTTGCAGAACGGGATCTCGCCGGCGCCGTGCAAGAGCTTCGTGTGGAGGAGACGGCCACTCTTGCAGGACGGGAACGGGGAGACTTTGAAAGTCTCTGGAGCTCCTATTTTTCGCGCTCACGCGCAATCTATCAGCTCCTCATCCGGCACTATGTCGAAGCCGGCAGGAGCCAAGACGCATTTCGGTACGCGGAACGGGCCAAAGGGTTCGAGCCTCTCGACCTGATCCTTCGGCTTCCGGCCGTCCCTGCCCTCTTGGCCAGTCTTCGTACTGAGCCTGACGGATGGAGTGCCGCCCACATCCGCAAACATCTTCCTCCCGGAACGTTCCTCATCGAGTATTCGGTCCATGAAGACCGCGCCTACAGTTGGGTTCTGTCGCGTGACGGCTTCCAGGCGGTCACCGTGCCGGCCAATGCCGCCGAGGTCACTAATTGGACGAACGCCATCCAGACCGCCGCGCAACGGCGGAACGATCGAGGGCTGGAAGCCGCCCTCGCTGATCCCTACGACGCTCTGATTGCCAGCCAGTTGGCGGAGATCGAGAA
>JBDTOZ010000625.1:0-3694 GCA_039932995.1 Acidobacteriota bacterium
CATCGTCGAAGGACTCAACGAGATCCTCGGCGGCTGACCTTCTACCTCGGACATCAATCCTGTGGAGACGCAACCTCCGAGGTGGGGGTCAGGCCTTCGTTCTTCGGCGTGCTCGCGTCTGGAGACTCGTCCGGCCGCGCCGCAAGGCACGCGGCAAGGCCGTCTCTGGGCACTTCCCGCAAGCCGTTGCGCGTGACGTACAGAAGCAACCCTGGCATGATCGGTTTCCATGGATGCGTCGCGGGCATGGTTCAACGCATCGATCGAGGTGTTTCTCGCGGCTGATCCGAATTCGATCATCGGGCAGCTTGCGTCCAGGAGTCACTTCTCTGTCCTCACGTCGCAGCGAGATGCGTGGCTGGAACAGATTCGATTTCTCCGCGCTCGTCTCCAGGGAATGAGCGGTCATGTTGCGTTCGAGTTCAGCATTCCGCGGATGGGTCGACGTGTCGACGTCGTCCTGCTCATTCACGGTGTCGTGTTCGTCGTGGAGTTCAAGGTCGGCGCGTCTGGGTTTGACAGCGCTGCGGTCGAGCAGGCGTGGGACTACGCGCTCGATCTGAAAAACTTCCATGCGGCCAGTCATGATCTGCCGATCGTGCCCGTCGTCGTCGCGACGGACGCCGAAGGGGCGCCGCCGCTCCTTCCGGCCGTGGACTCTGACGGCGTCTATCGTCCGCTCCTGGTGAACGACGCGACCTTCCGAGATGCCATCGACGCAGTCATCCACCGCGAAGGCAAGGGAGCTTTTGACGCATCGGAGTGGCTGAACTCGTCGTATCGGCCGACGCCCACCATCATCGAAGCCGCGCGTGCTCTGTACGCGCAACACTCCGTCGAAGAGATCGCGCGGCATGACGCTGGAGCGGAGAACCTACGCGTCACCTCGCACCACATCGAGGGAATTGTGGTTGAGGCGAAGCGGCTGCAGCAGAAAGTGATCTGCTTCGTGACCGGCGTTCCCGGCGCAGGGAAGACGCTCGTCGGACTGAACGTGGCCACGCGCGGTCGTGACGCCGACGCGGTTGCGCCAGCGGTGTACCTGTCGGGGAACGCTCCTCTCGTCGCTGTTCTCCGTGAGGCGCTCACTCGCGACGAAGTTGCCCGCCAGCAAGCCCTAGGTAATCGCGCTAGGAAGGGTCAGGTCGGAGAGAGCGTGAAGCCTTCATTCAGAACGTGCATCACTTTCGCGACGACCTGATCGCCGATAAAGGTGCGCCGGTGGAACACGTCGCGATCTTCGACGAGGCGCAGCGGGCCTGGAATCTGCGGAAGACGACCGCCTTCATGAAAATGAAGAAAGGGATTTCCGACTTCGCCGTCGCGGAGTCGGAGTTTTTGATCTCGGGCCTCGATCGGCACCAGGACTGGGCCGTGGTGATCTGCCTCGTCGGGGGAGGTCAGGAGATCAATGACGGCGAGGCGGGCATCGATTCGTGGCTGGAGGTGGTGAAGGACCGCTTCCCCGACTGGCGCATGCATATTTCATCGCGACTGACCGACAGCGAGTATGCAGCCGGTCACGCGCTTGATTCTCTTCGGATCCGGCCAAACACGTTCCTGGATGATTGCCTGCACCTCTCCGTCTCCATGCGATCGTTCCGGGCAGAGAACGTTTCGTTCTTCGTGAAGGCACTGCTCGATCGCGACCATCGCGCAGCACGGCGTTCATTCGAGGAACTGTCCGAGCGCTATCCGATCGTCATCACGCGGGACCTGGATGCGGCGAAGGATTGGACGAGGGAGCATGCCCGCGGAAGCGAGCGGTACGGACTCCTCGCATCCTCCAAAGCGATGCGCCTGAAGCCGCACGCGGTCGACGTGCGTGTCGATGTCAATCCAGTGCACTGGTTCCTGAACGATCGACATGACACCAGGTCGAGCTACTACCTCGAAGATGCGGCAACAGAGTTTCAGGTGCAGGGGCTTGAACTGGATTGGACAGTTGTGACTTGGGACGCGGATCTGCGCGCGAACGGCTCCGGCTGGAGTCACCACGATTTCCGCGGCGATCGCTGGACGAACGTACGCAATGAGGACAACCAGCGCTATCTGCTGAATGCCTATCGCGTGCTGCTCACCCGGGCACGTCAGGGAATGGTTATCTTCGTTCCTCCGGGTGATCGTCGCGACGCCACGCGGCCGCCGGAGTATTACGATCCGCTCTTCGCGTCGTTGGCCGACATCGGCATTCCGAGCATCGGCTGACCTGCCGATTGGGGAGAGATAGCCGCACGCCATGACTTCACCTGCCGTTGCCGGACGATCATCGCCAAGTGGAATCGGGGCGGCAGGTGCAATGAGCGGTGTGTAGAGAGCGCTTGTAGCACTCCCTGTCATTTTGTCTAATAGCACCGTCCGGTTCTACGGGGAGAAGAGTCGTGACTCCTTGGGTGTGTGCCGAGGTATGGTCACGATGATGGCCACTGATGCTGAGGTTCGATGGGCCGAGCTCGACTTCGTTTGTCCACATTGCGGAAACCATGGCGAGGACGAAGGCGGGTGGGAAGTGAATGGGCCAACGCCGTTCCGCCTCATCGAGGAAGTGATCCGCACGTGGCTCTTTGCGCCTCACCGCGACGAGAGTGGAACGCTCGTGCTAACCGCGGACGCTAGCAACGACCAGGTGGACTGGGAAAGTGGAACGAACCTGCGCTTGGAGTGCGGGCAGTGCTTCGGCACGTTCGCACTGCCGGACCGCGCGGCCGTGGCGTTCGAGTGAACGCCGCCGAGGTGGCGTGGCCAGAGTATTGAGAGGCGATGTCGTCTGGGCCGAGCTCAATCCCACGGTCGGACATGAGCAGGCCGGGCAGCGGCCGGTCGTCGTTCTCAGTCAGGACGTCTTCAACGACCGCTCCGGGATGGTCATTGCGGTAGCCGTCACCAGTCAGGAACCGCGTGCGGGGTTTCCGCTCAGTTTGGAGCTGACGACGGCAAAGCTGCCAAAGCGCTCCTGGGTGCGGATCGGTCAGGTGCGCACGTTGTCCGTGGAGCGGCTCGGGAAGAGGATCGGACGCGTCGGTCCGGAGGCAGTCGCTCGCATCGTCGAAGGACTCAACGAGATCATCGGCGCCTGACCTTCTACCTCGGACATCGATCCTGTCCGGGAACACCTGCGCCCGCGTTTCGTTCCTCTGGCATTCTGTGTCCAACTTCCCAGCATGCCTCCAGCTCACCCTCATCGCCCGCCTGATCGAACGCCGCCTGCCGGGGTGGGGATTGGGGTCGCGTTGCTGTTCGCCGGCGTGGTGCTGGTGTGGCGGTGGGGGTTCGAAACGATGCTCCGCGGTCGATCTCTCTCCCTCCGACGCCGGAGCTGAGTGGATGGGGTGCGTTCAACCTCTACTACTGGATCGATACGGTCGGGATGGTCGTGGTGGGGGCGATGGGGTTGGGCATCGTCGTGCGATTACTCACCAAGAGGCGCGGCGCGACGGCGTGGATGGCGCTGCTGATTCATGGGTCATCGCAAGGGTTCCGGTACCGGCTGGCCAGACCGCTCTGCCGTATACTCGACTGGCCATGAAGACCCTGACGCGCATCACCGCGGACCCTCGCACGATGGGCGGCCGGCCGTGCATCCGCGGCATTCGTGTAACCGTCGGAACCGTGGTCGGGCTCGTCGCCTCCGGTCACTCCCGCGGATGAATTCGAGGTTCCGCTATTGTCGAAGTGAGAGTGCTCCTCGACATGA
>JBDTOZ010000626.1:0-12764 GCA_039932995.1 Acidobacteriota bacterium
GGAGCCGTTCACCCGTGATGGGGCCGAGCTGTCGGCATGGATTCAGTACCTCCATGAACGCAGTCGCGTCACGGTGATGCGGTGGTGGGGAGAGATCGCAACTGTCGCGCATCACCTCGATCAGGCGCACGTCATGACGGGAGTGGACGTCTCCGAAATCCTCGAGGACTACCGGCGCAATCCGTTTCGGGGAACGGTGTCGCCATTTCGCTTCCCGCGCCGTGAGGAACACGGCACACCAACGGGCGGGAACGTGGACCAGATATGGAGTCGGCCAACACTGTCTGAGCTGCTCGGAGAGACGCAATGAAGCGTCCCGACTCGCTTCGCGATCCCGACCTGCAGCTCGCCGATTTGCTCGTGCACGAGGCGGCGCATGCGGTCGTTGCGTGGGAGCTCGGTATCGAGATCCTCCACGTCCGCTTTGATCTCGACGAGTGGTCGGGTCACATGCCCTTCATTGGTGCGATGAACAAGTTCGTCGGCGACCTTTCCGGCGAGAAAGCGCAAACGGACGCAGAGACCGACATGATGATCTTTCACGCCGGGCATGTGGCCCAGCGGTGGTTCAACTACGCCGGCTCGCATGGCCACTCGCGCATTGACCTGTGGGGGCTCATGCGGACATGCCAGTGGGTCGATCGTGATATCCCGCTGATCGACGCATGGTCGGAGTACATGGAAGAACGCACGCGCGTCTTTGTACAGCGTCGGACCACGTGGACGCGGATTCTCGCACTCGCGGCAGAGCTGCCACGGCACGGAGCGATGAGCGGCGACGCCGTCTCCGCGTTCCTCAGCGGCGTCGCCGTTCCCATCACGCGGCCGGAACTGCGGCCGCGGCGGAACCCCCCATCGATTCCGTCCGAGACGAGCACCCCGCGTGCCGCCAGCGCGGGGCTCCTCGGCCGAGCGGTCACCGACGTGCTGGAGCTCTCAACACGCGCGCGGCACTCGCTCGCCGGCGCGCGCATCACGACGATCGCTGAACTGCTCCTGCACAGCGCATGGGATCTACGGTGGCGCGTTGGTGGGCTCGGCGACAAGACGCTCGCAGAGATCCTCGCGGAGACGCGCCGGCACGGCCTGATACTCCCCGAAGAGCGCTGGATCGACCGACAGCGTAGGGTACGGAGCGCGCGCCAGGCGGAGCCGGTCTATGCCTGATCTCGCAGAGCACGTGCGAATGAGGCGCGCGTGAGTTTCGACATCGTTGCACTCGCGAAGAACATCCACCGGCGTCTCCAGTTCTACGAGCGCCTGCACGGGAAGCGGCCGAGCATCACGCCCGCGATGTCGCGCATCCTCGAGCATGATCCGGAGTACGTCCCGTACCGCCCTCGCGCGGCCTCTAAGCGGCGGAAGCCAGCGCAGAACCCTTCCATCCACACGCTGGTCGCCATCGCCGAGGCGCTGGAGTGCTCCGTCGCGGAACTCCTCGGCGAGCTGGCGATCACTCGGCACGACGTTCTAATCCTCCGAGGCATCGGACATCTCCTCGACCGGACATTTCACCTGGGCGTGCAGGAGCGGGGATGAGCGACGGGTTCTTCGATCATCGCCCGAGCTTCATGTGCGCCTGCGGGCATCTGCGAAGACGGCACTGGAACACCGCGGCGAACCCGAACGGACCATGTAGGGATTGCGACTGCACCGCGTTCACGCCTGAGCCCATGTGCCGCTGTGGGCACGGGAAGAAGGCTCATGAACAGCACCCGCAGGGCCACTGCAAAGAGTCCTACAAGTGCGGCTGCAAGCGCTTCAAGGCAGCAGCATGAATCCACGAACGATTCGAAACGGGATGCACCTGACCTGCGGCAATGGCCGGTTTGGCACTCCTCGTGTCAATCCACTAGCAGCCAAAGGTGCACTAAGGTGATGTGGCCGGGTTCACCACTTGTCTGCGGATATCGCCATGCGCGCCGATGGCGAGTTTCGATCACTCGATCGCCTCGAGATGGCCGGTCGAGAATTACGGCACCACAATCAGCACAAGCATATTCGTCGCCCGTCAAGTGTCGAGCGAGAACTTCAGCCGACTGGCTCGCGTCCCGAACATACGCAACCATCATCGCGTGCGTCATAGCCCACGCGTAATCTCCTATTACAAACCGCGCCACACCGTGCTTGCAGTAGTCCAGCAGGCTGTGGGTTGAATCCAGGATCTTACACTCGACGAAGATTCCGTTCTGAGCGCGGTCGATGGCCACGCCGGAGCGTCTGCCGCCGAGGCGAATGGTGAGGTCGGGGCGCTTCTCGATATGCGACCCATTGTAATTCTGCGTTTCGCCACCGCGCTGTATTGTCTCGAAGGTACTTCCACTAAAGCCCGAAACCGGCTTCAGCGGATCATCGAGATAACGATTCAGAGCATTTGTGAGCTCGGTAGTAATCGCCGCTTCGCTCTCCGTCTTAACGTCAATTCGCTTCTGAACCTCACGCCAAGCAACGCTCAACGCCCGTTCCACGACCCGCTGTATTCGTGGTGCAACACTCAACGGCAGCGCGACCACGCCTGGCCCTACTGCTAACAGCGGCGTCGCCTTGTCGAGAGTCATTCGCACTGGAGGGCCTGTAAGAGCGCTTCTTGCTCAATGAGGTCGAGCGCCAGGAGGCGTGCGCGCGTTGAAGTCCAGTACCTCGACTGGCCCAAGAGACCCACTCTGACACCGTCATTGCCAACCGATAAGATCTGAGTAGCCCCGAGGTAATCTGCATGCTTCGTGAACTCTTTCCCGTTCGCCCCGCGTGCGCTTGGCGACGCTGAACAGCCAACATAGAACCAAGTCCACGGCTCACTTTGGGCGATGTCCGTTGACAGCTGCCTAGGAACGAAGGCTTGAAGTTCGGCAACGACACGTTCGACGAAACGCTGGATTGTATTGCCGGCAGGTTTTCGCTGCGCAGCCTTCTGGTTGCTTACGTAGGGCGACGATACTGCGAGCGTATCCGCTATCACTTCACGATCCCACGTATTCAGGCCATACAACGCGCTGGCCCAAAGATCGACGGCCGACCATGAGCCTTTGCCCGAGATAATAGCGTCGTACAACGTGTCCACACGCGAGTGATCACGTTTCGAGAGACTTTCGAGAGGTTCGAACGGAAAACGATCGATGTCCTCGTTGAGAACGGCATCCCGTTCGACGCCAAACTTGCTGCTCGTCAGGAGTGCGAAGTACGACCACAGACTGCTATTGAAGAGAAGAAAAAGATATTTCGCGAGTCTGTATGGGTCCTCATGGCCTCCGCAGCTATAGCTTACGAAGGACTCTGTGAAGAGTAGATTTCGCTTCAGAGAAATCCATGCGCGTGGAGTGGCGCGGTCGGCGGCAGGAGCTGCGTTTATGAGGACGAGCGGCGCCTCGTAAATTCTTTCATCACGTGATCTCTCCAAAGTCGCACGCTTGAATGTATCCAAGTGCGCGTTGTCGATCGCGAAACCCTTCAATTGTGATTTCGCCGTGAGAACGGCGCGGCCTTGGAATTGTGTCGCGTCGACCTTCTTTCCCGCCGGACCGCCGACCAGGTATCCATTCCCACACGCAAGCTTGTGACTGCGCCAGTAGTCCGCTACGGATACGCGGCCGCCGACGAGTTTCTCCATGACGGCGATATCGAGCGGCGTTCCGCGAAATAGGGTCTTCAATAAGAAGGGATTCTCGATGGCTTCGCGTGTTCCAACAACCCGAGCCGCTTTGGCGTCGATCCTGAGGCGGCCACGTTGGTTCATTGCGTCTTCCCGCTCCGGACTGACAAAATAAAAGGCATCAGATGCAGTAGACCGCTCGTTGCGCGCGAACACGAGGCAGAAGGGCGCGGATACTTTCGGCCAGATTTCGGTCAACCGCAACGCAGCGCCGTTAAGAATTCCGGTGACGGTGGCCGCACTCAGGACGTCCTTTCGCGCCGCACGACCCACAGCACTCTGCTTGAATAATAGGCGCCCGTGCATGGCGAAGGCGATCTGGCCCTTCGGTTTCGCCCACTGAAGAGACCGCCAAAAGAAAGCGATATCGGGGGCACCGTCCGGCAATCGGTATCGTGTCGCGTACTCCTGTCCGAGGCGGTCGGAAATGATGGGACGTATGACGGCGACGACAGCCTTCATGTGTTCCGCTTCAACCTTCAGCGCTGTCCAGGGCGGATTCCCGATCACAAGGTCATAGTGGCCGTCGTGCTCTTTCCCCACGGAACTCCCCAAACTCCCGCGTATGTATGTTCCAGATTCCCCTTGGGCGACGTCAAACAGAACCTTTCCTCGAAGGTCATCGAATTTCAGGGCGTCAAGTGGTCGCGGTGAGGGATCAAGTTCCAAAGCAGTGAGATACAGACTAAGCGCTGACAAACGAAGCGCGGATTCATTGATTTCAAATCCTGCAAGTTGCGAGTTCAAAATGGCGCGGATGATCTTCGTTGTCGGCCGTTTACCATCCCGTCGCCAGCGAGCCTCGACAAGCTTTCTGAATGCGGCAACTAAGAAAACACCCGCTCCTGCCGCCGGGTCGAGAACGCGCGCCATGTGGGGCGTATCCAGTGCGGCGAAAGCCTCGTCAACCATGTATTCGGCCAAGGTGCGGGGCGTGTAGAACACGCTGCGCTTTCTAGAGATCGGATCGTGAATCTGGTTGTGACGCTCATAAACCTGACTGAGTAGTCCAACGGGAACGTGGGCGAAGTCGATGTCGCCCCAGTCCAGACGCATCTGTCCACTTGGTTCGGTTCGATGGAGGATCTTCGTGAGAGTACTCGTGACAGTCTCCATCTCCGCTTCGGAAAGAGTCGGAAACCAAGATCCATTTTGCGGAGCAATCCGCTCGCTCAGCGGCAGAAGATCGCCATTGAACGTCCGGCTGAGCCACAACGAAGTTCTGGCGATTCTCGCTCTCGTGGAAAGTGCTTGCGTGAAATCTCGAATCCCGGCGCAGATCGTCGCCGGCGCCACCTCGCGCATGACTCCACGATCAACCAGAAATCGAAGAGAGACAGGGCGTCATCCGGTGACACGCCGACGCGCTCAAGATCTGTCGACGCCTGATCGAGAAGCCGAAAAAGGAGGTCGCGCACCTCCGCCGACGACGACTCGCCGATCGGGGGCAGGAGAGCGAGTTCCGGAATCACGGTTCTGGCTGCGACGTCATCGGACCGCACTGATCGAAGTTCTTGGTCACCGGTCTCGCCGACCCCGAGCGTGTAGATGGTCAGACGGCCCGGCTCTATGACGCCGAGAAAGCTGCCGTCGGCTCGCAGGGCAAGAGCGCGCCGCAGCGGCCCGAGCTCAAGGGCGTCCGTGCGCTCGGCAACGTACATGACCGGGCGTCCCTGCATTTCAACGACGGCCGAGGGGCGCGGCGCGGTAGTGCCGGGTCGAGAAAGGAGATCGAGGTACCGGATTTGATCCGGAGACGACTCCGTAAGCGTCACCACCGCCTCAGGCGGGGCGCCGTACGGCTCTAGTTGTGCTGTAAGGCTCTTCGCCATCGCCGTTTAGAACGTCTTAGTGATCCCTTTGGGACGGGGATGCGTTGGTAAGCCCTTGAGCAGCCGCATGTTAGCATAACCAGGACGGCTTTCCTGCAAGCAATCGCGCCTAGGCGGTAATGCGACGTAAGTGTCATCTTACACCAGCGGCGTTGCCGGAGCCAGCAGGCCCGACTTCGACCCTCAAGTTATGCCCCATGCATGGAGGACCCCGTAGGGACCGAAGCAGGTATCACGGTGATTTCTTCGACGAGGAGCTAGTCGCGCAGGACAAAGGATTACGTCTCGAACGCGACTCGCGTGGACCAACGCCGCGCCGGACGTAAGGCGCTCCAGAATCTAGGAGAACCTTGCACCATCTCTTTTGAATGTCCATCATGCTGCCGAGCGCATCCAAAAGCGTATCTACCCATGCCAGCATCCTCTTCTGACCTCACGTTCATCACGAACGAACCGGGAAATACCGTCCGGGACCGCCTTGCGGCGCTCCTTGCCCACACGACGCAGTTCGACGTCCTTGTCGGCTATTTCTTCATCAGCGGCTTCCACCGTATCTACAAAGATCTAGTGTCGTCTGAGAAAGTTCGGATTCTCGTCGGACTCAAGACGGATCGCGCAACGTACACGGCGCTGCAGGATGCGAAGCAGCGCGAGCTCGCGCTCATGTCCCATTCAGAGACGCGGGATGCAGTTCCGCAGATTATTCTCGATGAGCTCGAGCGAGGCGACGACACTCCGGAGATAGAGGACGGCATCCGAACGTTTGTGAGCTGGATCCAGAGCGGGAAGCTTGAGGTGCGCGCGTATCGCGAGGAAAACCTGCACGCAAAGGTCTACATCTTCTCATTCGTTGATGGTCACATCGACAAAGGGCGCGTCGTCACAGGTTCCAGTAACCTCTCGCAGTCGGGGCTAGTCGACCAACTCGAATTCAACGTCGAGCTGAAGAATCGCTCCGACTACGAGTACGCGCTTGCAAAGTTTGAGGAACTCTGGCTCGACGCAGTCGAAGTCTCCGACACCTATGCTGACACAATTCAGCGAAAGTCTCAGTACGCCGAGTTCACACCCTACGAGTTGTATCTGAAGTTCCTCTACGAGTACTTCCGAGAGGAACTGAACCGGCCCGATACGCTCGATGACGATTACTTGCCGGCAGGCTTCAAGAAACTCCGATACCAGGAGGAAGCGGTTCTCAACGCGAAGCGCATTCTGGAGGAATATGGTGGCGTCTTCCTCGCCGACGTCGTCGGCCTAGGAAAGACCTACATGTCCGCTCTGCTCGCGCGGGAGCTCGGCGATCGGGTACTGGTAATCGCGCCTCCTCACCTGCTCGATCAGACGAATCCCGGCTCATGGCGCAACGTGTTTGACGAATTCGGTGTCCGCGGAGCGAAGTTCGAGTCGATCGGAAAGCTCGACCAGCTCGCCGAGACGGACACATCGAAGTACAAGTACGTTTTCATCGACGAGTCGCATCGCTTCCGGACGGACTCGAATCCTACGTATGAGAAGCTGGCGACCATCTGCCACGGCAAGGGTGTGATTCTTGTGAGCGCCACGCCGCTCAACAACTCTCTCTCGGACGTGTTGAGCCAAATCAAGCTGTTCCAAAAGGCGCGCGCGAGCACGATCCCGAACGTACGGAATCTAGAGACGTTCTTCGCCAATCTGCAAAAACAGTTAGCGGGTTTGGATCGGCAACACGATCGCGAACAGTACTTCAAGATCATGCGCGAAAACGCAACTGCTGTTCGCGAGCAGGTCTTGAAATACCTCATGGTGCGCCGCACGAGAACTGAGATCTCTCGGTACTACGGTGAAGACCTCGCTGCTCAGGGACTCCGGTTCCCCGATGTCGCCGATCCAACCCCGCTCTTCTATCACTTGGACCCCTACCTCGAAGAACTGTTCGTACGCACTGTTGAGCAACTCACCAGAGCGTTCTCGTACGCTCGCTACAACCCGCTTGGCGCGCAGTATTACCGCGGTGATGTCCGCGAGCAGGAGCGCCAGGGAGGCGTAAACCTCGCCCGCTTCATGAAGGTTCTCCTCATTAAGCGTCTGGAAAGCAGCTTCCATGCATTCCGGTTGACGCTCGATCGCTTCCTACGGTCGCACCGCAACTTCATCGAGCAGGCCGAGAACGGCCATGTCTTCATCAGCAAGAAGCACATTCACAAGGTCTTCGATTACCTTGAAGAGGGCGACGACGAATCCGTCGAGGCGTTACTGGATGAGGGCAAGGCAGAACGCCTTCCGATCAGCGACTTCCGCCCGGCGTTCCTCCGAGATCTGCGTGCCGACTACCAGGCGCTCGCAGACCTCGCCGACGCTTGGCGCGCGGTCGAGGAAGACCCAAAGTGGGAAGCGTTCAAAGAGCGCCTCGAGTCTGATCCGACGCTGCGGGATGCAAAGATCCTTGTATTCACCGAATCACAAGAGACCGCGCGATATTTAGGCGAGCGTATCGAACGCGACCTCCGTGATCGCGTCCGGGTCTTCACCGGTGACGCGTCGCCGGAAGACAAACGACTCATCATCGCGAACTTCGATGCACGCGCCGAGAAGCCACGGGACGACTTCCGCATCCTTGTCGCGACTGACGTCCTCGCGGAAGGCGTCAGCTTGCACCGAGCGAGTGCTGTGATGAACTACGACTTGCCGTGGAACCCAACGCGGCTGATGCAGCGGGTCGGACGGATCAACCGCGTTGATACGACTTTCGAGAAGATTTACACGTACAACTTCTTTCCTTCTTCGACAGGGAACGATGTCATCAAGCTACGCGAATCTGCGGAGGCGAAAATCCAAGCGTTTATCGAAATGCTTGGCGCCGATGCACGCCTGCTCACCGAAGGTGAAGAGGTAAAGAGTCACGACCTCTTCTCGCGCGCCAACTCGCGCCGTGCAATCACGGGCGAAGACGCAGACGAAGAAAGCGAGCTCGAATACCTTGCCGAGATCCGAAAGCTCCGGGACGAGCGACCGGATGAATTCGAGCGCATTAAGCGTCTCCCGCGCAAGGCACGCTCGACTCGGGACGCCGACGCCGTCGACCGCAGCGTATCGGGCGCGCCACCGGCGCTACTCACGTACTTCCGGCGAGGAAAGCTGGATAAGTTCTTCCTCGCTGGCGGTGACGCTTCGCGCGAGGTTGATTTCCTGTCTGCGGTGAGGGTCTTGCGTCCCGCCGACCACAACGAACGGAGGTTCCGCGTCGGGCTGGAGTTCTACGAGCTCCTCGCAAAGAACCAAGAGGGGTTCGCGTCCGCCACACGCGAGGATGAGGAGGTCCGTTCGGGACCCAAAGGCTCCACCCGCAGCAACGAGAATTACGTGCTGCAACGGCTCCGCGCGAAAGAGATGAGACGGTTCCAAGGCTTCACCGACGACGATGACGAGTTCATCGCAATGGTGACAACGCTGCTTGAAGAGGGCACGCTACCAAAAGCGACCGCCAAAGCGCTGAAGACCGCCATCGAGACCGAGACGCAGCCTCTACGAGTTGTGCATGCACTACGCCGAGAGATACCGAAAGAGTATTTCGCGCGCGGAATCGATCATGGCGCAAATCCGCAGCGCGCGAAGCGTGAGGTCATCCTCTCTTCACTGGTGACGCAACATGGATAAGGCGTCGGCCCGGAAGCTTGTAGAGCAAACGTTTCGCAGCGGCTTCGATCGCATACGCTTCACGACGTTCGTTCGTGAAATCCTCGGCCGCTACGACGAGAGAGCGACACAGTTCACGAAGGGGTCGATTCCCGATGCGTTCAAGCCGCACGTCCGCGCCGCCGAACGCCTTGGCATCTACAAATCGCCAGACGGCGAAATACTTGACCTGCTCGTCGTTCGTCTCGAAGCGGATACGAAGCTCGCCCGCGCGCGGACCGCGCTCCGTAACTTTGGGGCGTACCTGCTCAACCGCGATGGGGCGGACGCAGCGCTGATAGCGTTCGTCTCTCCCGATGAGAGGACGTGGCGATTCTCCTACGTACGTCTTGACCTTGTAGCGACGACGACCAGATCCGGGACGGTCGCGCTTCAAAAGGAACTCACGCCCGCGCGCCGCCTCTCATTCCTCGTCGGTGAACGCGAGAGCTGCCACACCGCGCAAAGCAGATTCCTGAACCTCCTTACCAAAGCATCAGCGAAACCGCGACTGACCGACGTCGAAGCAGCGTTCAACGTCGAGGCCGTCACAGAGGAGTTCTTCGAGGAGTATAAAGAACTCTTCCTGCGCACGAAGGAGGAACTCGACGCGCTGTGCGCGCGCGATGCGCGGCTCCGGCAAGAACTCACGTCCCGCGACGTGGATACGGTGGACTTAGCGAAAAAGCTGCTGGGGCAGATCGTCTTCCTCTATTTCATCCAAAAGAAGGGTTGGCTCGGGGTCCAGCAGGGCGCGCCCTGGGGCAGCGGGCCGCCTGACTTTCTCCGGCGCCTCGTTCGGAGCGAGTTCGGCGCATTCGACAATTTCTTCGACGAAGTACTCGAGCCGCTCTTCTACGACTCGCTCGCGACGGATCGCGGTATCGACTCGTGGGATGCCCGCCTTCGCTGTCGCATTCCCTTTCTCAACGGCGGGCTATTCGAGCCACTCCACGGCTACGATTGGCGCACCACACGCATCCTTCTCCCGAACCACCTTTTCACGAATACGGAGAAGGGCAGCACGGGTGATACAGGAACCGGCGTGCTCGATGTCTTCGACCGCTACAACTTCACGGTCAATGAGGCGGAGCCGCTCGAAGTCGAGGTCGCTATCGATCCCGAGATGCTTGGCAAGGTGTTCGAGAATCTACTAGAAGTACGCGAGCGAAAATCAAAAGGCTCGTTCTACACACCTCGCGAGATCGTGCATTACATGTGCGAGGAAAGTCTTATCAACTACCTCGTGGACTCTTTAGGCGCCGGCGTCCCGGTTGAGCGCGCTGACCTTGAAGCGCTCATCCGCACTGGTGAACAGGCAGCGCACTACGAAGCCGCGCGGAAAGACGGCACGGCCAGCTATTCGCGACGCCTACCGTCCGCGATCGAAAAGCACGCCAAGATGATCGACGATGCACTACGGGACATTACGGTCTGCGATCCAGCGATCGGGTCAGGCGCGTTCCCTGTCGGCATGATGACGGAGATCGTGCGGGCGCGAACCGCTCTGACGCCCTACTTCGACGACACCACCGAGCGGACGGCGTACCACTTCAAACGGCATGCGATCCAGGCCAATCTGTACGGCGTC
Source organism: Acidobacteriota bacterium (assembly GCA_039932995.1). GTDB lineage: Bacteria > Acidobacteriota > Thermoanaerobaculia > Gp7-AA8 > Gp7-AA8 > QHVT01. Next base: position 10,724 of record JBDTOZ010000626.1, read on the forward strand.
GACATTGATCCCGGCGCTGTCGAGATCGCGAAGCTACGCTTATGGTTGTCGCTTGTCGTCGACGAGGATGACCTGCGGCATATCAAGCCGCTGCCGAACCTCGACTACAAGGTCGTGCCTGGCGATTCATTGTTGGGCTTTCCCTTCCGGTCTGCTCGTGTACAGCGCATCGAGGAGCTGAAAGCCCGGTTCTTCGACGCGACGGACCAAGGCGTAAAAAGCACGTTAAAACGTGAGATCGATGCAGAGCTGACGCATGCCGCGACGAACTCGAGGAAGAGCCTCGGCTACCAGGTCACGTTCGATTTCGAGACGTACTTCTCCGAGGTGTTCAAGCGCGGCGGCTTCGACATCGTGATTGGCAACCCGCCGTACGTTTTCGGGGGCAACAAGGGTATCTCGATCGAAGCGAAAGCGGCCTACAAACAGCGGTATGTCTCCGGCGCGAATAAGATCAATCTCTTCACGCTCTTCATTGAGCGGGGTAGCCAGATTCTCCGCGATCGCGGGAATCTGGTCTTCATTCTGCCGAACACGCTGCTCCCCGTTACGTCCTACAGCGCGACGCGCCGATACATGCTTGAAAAACTCACGGTTAGCGAGATCGTCGATCTTGATGTCGGTGTGTTCGATAAGGTGACGGCATCCACGATCATCATCTCGCTCGTGAAGGCGGCATCGCCAGCCGACGCCACAGTCACGACAATTAAGCGCGGAATTAGGGACGCCGCCGCAACGCTCGTCAACCAAGGCGAGTTTGCGCGTCGAGGCTACGTGTTTGACATCTTCTCAAGTGGCCGAGATCGCGGACTATTTGTGAAGCTCGCGAAGGATACAATTTTACTGGAAGAGATTTGCTCCCGCATCCGCTTCGGTGTCGTGATTTCTGGCAATCTCGCCGAGGTGGTAAGTGATCGCCAGCGCTCTGCGCGGTGGAAGCCCTTTTTGGAGGGTGACGAGATCGGCCCGTTCTACACCAATTACCGTGGCCGTTTTCTGCATTACGACCCTGCCTTGCTCCATCGAAGCCGAACCCCGGACATCTTTGAGTCGCGAAAGATCATGATTCAGCGCATCACTGGAGGCGAGACGCCACTCAAGGCGACGCTGGACGAGGACGGCTTCTACAACAAAGAGTCCATCCTGAACGTGATTCTGAGCCGCGAGGATATTCCCTATGAATTCATTCTCGGCATTCTGAACTCGACGCTTGCGAACTGGTTCTATCGACGGCGTTTTACCAACGGCTCGAAACTGACCGTTAATCTGTCGAAAGAGTACGTGGGCCAGATTCCCGTCCGACTTGGCACACCTACGGAGCAGCGCACCATCGTTGAAGTGGTCCGGCGAATCCTCGACGCGAAGCACCGGGATCCTGCAGCTAATACGGAACGACACACGCGCCGGCTCGATGAACTCGTGTATGACCTCTATGACCTCTCCGCTGCGGAAGTCGAACTGGTGGAAGGCAGCGAGGCAGACACGCCGCTTCTGCAATCCTAACGTCCTACTGCCCTTCGTAGCGCAACGCCATGCTCACCGCAACCGACATTGCCAACCTCGCTCGGTGCGCGCAGCGCATTTATCTTGACGCGCACGGCGATCCAGCCGCGAAGCTGCCGCCGACCACGGTTCGTCAGCTCCTGTGGGAGGAAGGGCGCGAGCACGAGGAAGATGTCATCGCGGGGCTCGAGTACGCAACGGTTCCGCACGGGACGGCCGGAGAACGCATCGCCGCCACGCGTGAACTGATGCGCGCCGGCGCACCGTTGATCTACCACGGCTATCTCGAAACGATCGGCCTCGCCGGGGAGCCCGACCTGCTGCAGCGCGTCGCGCAGCCGTCGCTGCTCGGCGAGCACGCCTACATTCCGGTCGAGATCAAGAACGGCGGCGCCTACACGACCCAAAAAGAGACGCGCGTGAAGCTGCCATACGCACTCCAACTCTCCGCCTACGCTGAACTGCTCGCATCCGAACAGGGCTGGTGGCCGCCCGAAGCGATCATCATCGATCACCACAATGAGTGGCAGACGATCGA
>JBDTOZ010000627.1:0-15598 GCA_039932995.1 Acidobacteriota bacterium
GTATTTGATTTGGAGCGGGCGACCGGATTCGAACCGGCGACCAAGAGCTTGGGAAATTACCGAGTCATTTCGGCCAGTCCGCGCTCCGAACGTCGCTAAGTCATGCGCCCTCTGATAGATACCGGCAGTCTCTGATGCCGGGTGAATGCTGCACTAATTCTAGCATGGCCACTCTCGTCCACGGGTAGGAATGAGTGTCGTAGACACCCAAATAGACACCGAGATAGACGCTTCGGAGGGCACTTCGACATCTTCCCCGAGTGAGCCGAGGCCGGGGGTAAGACAAGGTAGAATCGAAGGATCATGAACGAGTCGTGGACGCGCGGTGAGCGCCTAGCTGCGCTCGCACTGCTCGTGGCCGTGCTCTCGGGTATTGCCGGGTTCTTAGTGGTTCCGGAGATCAGAGAGATGTTGAAGCTGGAGCGGGACGCGAAGAACGAAAACGCGAACGCCGTCGCGAGCAAGGCCGCCGACGTTCCAGCGCCCGTCTTGGCAACCTCAACGCATGACGCGCTATCAGTCGGCTTGCCACACCCTGCAACATCCAGTCGAGGGACGAACGCGGACGCCAATCAACCAGGCTCCTCACAGAAGCTGCCGGCGGACGCGGAACCCGCAGGACCAGTAGCGAGCGATCGTGGAACAGAGAAACTATCAGGGGCCGGAGCGAAGCATCTCGGGATGGTCTCTCCTCCTGCGGTTGGACCCGACCTAGTGGCGCACCTAGCTGAAGAAGATGCCGGACCCGGCATAGTTCACGGGCACGTCGCAGTGTGCACGTTCGGCATCGCGCCTGATCAACGCCAGGGATCTACATACAGCATGGATCGCTCACCGATCTGCGTGAGGACCGAAACCAAAGTCGTTCGGCTACAGCTTGATAAGACCGTGTTGAACGAGCCACCCGTTTTCTATCAGGGTAAACAATACGCACTGCGTCAGCTTCACGTCGGAGACGAGATCGCCGCAGAGGTTGTTGCTGGCGCGGAGATGGCTGAACCGATTCTGGCCAGGATCCAGCTCATCAAACGAGGAAAACAGTAGGCGTATCTCGCGCGTGACGACGAGCGTCCGGCAGGGGTCCATCTATAATTTTGCCGTGCGCGACAACACACGAATCAACGCCCGAACGAGAAAACTGGTCTTTCAGGAAGCGCTCAGCCATTGCCCGTTCTGCGGAGAAAGCGATGTCGATGTCCTCGACGTCTGCCACATCGACTCACGCGGTAACGGAGGCGCCGCCTCCTCCGAAAATCTGATACTCGCGTGCGCGACCTGCCACCGCAAAATTGATAGCGGTCAGATCTCGATCGCGCATGTCCTCGCAACGAAGCGAACGCTTGCCGGCGCCCCGGCACCAGTCGCGCCGCGCAACCTGACGCCGCCGAAGACCAACGTGCTCGAGTTCCACGGACGCAACTCCGGCGTCGTTGCGAACGAGGTGAAGATCACCACCGCGCGCGCGATCAAGCTGCAGCCGCCCGACGGCATCATCGGAGCCGATGCAGATCGTCGCAGCTACATCAAGCGCCTGATCGATCGCTACAACGACTTCAAGCGCGCCGATATGGGCGACGCGATGGACTTCAGGAAAATCTATGGCGCGATCACGCGCGAGTTCAAATGCAAATGGGATTTCGTCCCCCTCGGCCGCTTCGACGAACTCGCCACGTACCTACAGCGGCGGATCGATGGGACGATTCTGGGCAAGGTGCAGAAGAAGCGGGGCGGACGAAACTACTCCACCTTCGAGGAGTACCTGGCGGAATCGCGCTGATCGCGCCCGCGCTGACGTCCCGTCCTCGATACCTCCTACCGCCCGCGCGGAGGCGGCGGGGGCGATAGCGGACACCCCGGATAGACACTCTGGCGCGCCCTTCGACATCCTCCATATGATCCGCGTCGTGCAGACTACATTTCCTGAACTGCGTGATCGCACGGCTGCGCTCATCGAGCGCCTGGTGGCGTACGGAATTCAAGTCTCCGCGGGATCTCGCTTACTTCGATACCGTTCCGAACTTGAGCTGGCTTCCGTCGAACAGTATTCAGACCCTCCGGCGGAAGTGCGTCGTCTTTGGCATCGACTCCTCGCGGAAGTCGATGACTTTGAAACGATACTGACCGTGCTTCCTGTCGAGCCGGAATTGACAGGCTGGCAGGAGAAGGTCCAAGTCGCGCTCGACGGAGGTGTGCTCCGCACCGACGAGAAGAAGCACTCTCCTGCCCGTGACTATCAGTTCGAGCTCGTTGTCGCCTCCGTCTTCCGGCAAGCCGGCTATCGTGTAGAGCTGGCTGAGCCAGATGTCATCGTCGAGACGTCGCTCGGACCGTTTGGGATCGCGTCCAAACGCCCACGTGTCGAGTCCAAGGTCGAGCGGAACGTCCGTGACGCAAGACATCAGATAGAACAAACGACTGGGTCGGGCGCCATTGCCGTCGATGTCTCGATCCTCGTCAACCCGAACGATATCGAGTTAGAGGTTCGCCGCTTCGTCGCCGCTGTTGCCTACGTCGCGCAGTACGCCACGAATAAGACCAAGAAAGTCGCCGCTACCGTGGGCCGCAGCGTCGGAACCGACAACGTTGCGGGAGTAATTGGTTATGCAGCCATGCCGACGTGGGAGCCGAACGAGCGCCGCATGAGCTATATCAAGCGCTGGCCTATCGTGGCCCTCGTACCGCCAGCCGATCCGCGCCGGGAAATTCTCGAGGAGTTCGCCGAGCGCCTTCGATACATGGAGGAGCCTCCTTCCAGTTCTGGCGGGGGCTCAACTCAACCGCCGAGTCGGTAGGGCTCATCAGCTCCTCCTGCGGGCGCCGCGGTGCTGCTTCCATGAATAACCGCGACGCTCCGCCACGACGCCGTTCCTCCTGACCGTCGAGCTCTCGAGCATTATTACTCCCTAAGTCGTGCTGTTCGCCGACTCGATCACAAGAGCGGCGCTCACGCCGAACTCATCGCCGGTTTGGTACTTCAGTGAATAGCATCTTGCGTGAAGACTCTCGGATGCTTCGAAAGTCGCCGTGAGATCGTCGGCCGCAGCCACCAACTCCGAGAGCGCTCCCGGAGCCGCGCGTTCGTCGGCATTCAACACGTTAAGTAGCGCCTTCCGGATGGGCAACAGGGCGCGCCCCGCCTCCTGAGCCTCAGTATCGGTGAGGATCGGCAGTTTCAGCTCTGAGGTCGCGAGGATCTGAACGTTCTCTGACTCCGGAAGCTCGTGCAGGTAAACGGGCATACATCGCAGGCTGTGGAGACCCATCAGATCAAATGACAGCCATCGCTGCGGTTCGAGACGGCCGCGGTTGTAGTACGCAAAGAAAAGCCTCTCCGATTTCAACTCGGCGGCCGTGCGTTCCTCCAGCAGCTCGTGTACGACTGGTGGCAACGCAAGCGAATCTCCAAAAGCACCGCTGGTTGCTCCTCCGTATTTCTCAGCGTCCTTTTCGGTTGAAACGAACATGTACCGTCCGACCGCGCCTCCCAGCGCGTATGGCGCGACTGCGAAGCGGGCGCCCAAGTCTCGTGGGACGTGAACGCGCTTCATGAATTCATCGACAGGGAGATTGCTTCTGTCCTCTCCGCCCTCACCAGTCTTCTTGAAAAAGATAAAATCGATGCCGTCAGCGAACACGAACATCGAATCCGAGAACGGCACGATTTCTTGAATGTCCTCGGGATAGATTTCGGGTGGGACGATCAGACTCCATGTGCGGTAAGGCTTGAGCGCCCGCGACACCTCTGACAACTGCTGCAGTTCTGACGTGATGACCGCCACGTTCGGCGTCAGAACGCTACGGAGACTCGCTGAAATCGCAGGAGCACGGCAAAACGCCCACAGTCTTAGATAGCCTTCCTTGTTAACCGGACACAGAATTCGTTGTTGGTGGAGCTCGTCGATTAGAGCCGGCAGTGTTGTGTTGCTAGGTGCGCGATGCTTTCGGATCGTCTCAATTTCGTCGAGCAGATGAAGGGCGTCGGGAAGCCATGGCAGACCGTGCTTCTTGCACCGCTCGATTACATCCTCGACCCGACGCTTCGCGTCGTCGAGAGACTTGTCAGCCATTGCGAATTTCGCCAGTGCCAACTCTGCCGCAGCGACGATGTCCTCGAACGGCTTTCCCTCGACATAGGTTCGCACTGCTTTCACTGCTTCTCTCGCTTCGTCCTTTCGTCCGAGGTGGTCGAGCAGGCCTGCCACTTCGAACCATGCCTCGGCATAGCTACGGACATCATCGGAAGCCTTGAAGATATCTTTCGCTCTCATCGCGTACGTCAGTGCTTCGTCAACGCGGTCCGCGAACCTCAGATAGTGAGCCAGCGTGAAGAGGTGGCGCGCGCGCTGTAGCTCACCTTCGGATCTAGCAGCGACAGCTTTCATTACTTCGATCGCTTCGTGCAGCCGTCGCTTCCACTCGTCGAGATCCCCACCTTTTTTAGCGGTGCGTGCTATCTCGACAAGAATCGACGCACGATCTTCGTCCCTGGGCAAACTGTCCAAGGCTGTTGATAAATATTTCTGAGCGGTCTGTGTGTCGCCTGACTCTCTTGCGAGTTGGGCAAGATTCTCCAGCGGCTCCGTGGTCTTCCTCGAATCAGTGCCTCTGATCGCCGCCTGAAGCGCCATACTAAAGAACGCGGCGGCATCGGTCTTCTTATCTTCGCTCGCAAATACACGCCCAAGAAGGCTTAGACAGTCCGATAGTTCCGAGAACAGCTCTAGTTCTTGCAGAATATCGGCGGCCTCTCCGAGGAGATCAACCGCGCCGGCTACGTCACGCCGAAACATCCGGAGCCGCGCGAGTTCCTGAAGCAGCTTTGCGAGCTCGTGGTTCTTGGCCTCCTTCCGCTGCCACTCAAGCGCCGCCGCCATCGCACGCTCGGCCTCCGCGGGATCACCGTACCGCTGATAAATCTTCGCGCGTTGGAACAACAGGTTCGCAAGAACCGCGTGCGCGAAGGGGACTAGTCGCTCGTCCGTTCGCCCGCTATGGACGTATTGCAGCAGGATGTCGTAGGCTTGGGCATTCAATTGAAACGCCTCGGTTGTCTTCCCGCGCCTGCCTACGATCCATGCGAGTTTGACCAGCGCTCCCGCGTGCTCGACCACGTCTCCACGCCTTGCGTAGATCGCGACCGATTGACGCTGAAGACTCTCGCTCCGGTCCGAGTCACCCTCTTCTTCGTAGGCATTCGCCAGACGATCGAGGACATCGGCTCGCTCCTCTTCATCATCGTGTACGCTGAGCATCGCGAGGCATTCGTTGAGTAACGCCTTTGCTCGCTCCGGGTCATGCCGGTAGTGCAGTAGCACCAGTGCAAGATGCTCCTTAGCCTGCACAACCGCGATAGGGTGGTCGGATGCTTCGGCGAGCCGGAGCGCTTCCGAGTAAGCCGTCTCCGCCTCCGCGAACCGTCCCGCGTTGAAATGGTCCGTCCCCTCTCGAACGGTGGCGCGAACATTTTCAGGGATGGCGCGTTTGGGTTCCGCCAACTTGTTTACTGTCGTGTCGGCCTCGGTGTTCGTAGCTTTCCGCACGAGCTCCGCGAGATCGCGGTGTGAGAGGAGTTGCGGGAACATCCTCACGACATCGGAGTGCAGGTGGAGCCATGAACAGATGTCGTTTCCGCCATGGACCACGACATGCGTGCAATCCGGCAACGCATCGCGTACCGCCTGCTCGACGGCCGTCCGCAACTGAGGCGACAGGACCACGTTTGTCAGAAGCGAATACACCGCGGGTGCGGCTTGGTTGCGCGCGGTGATCCGTTCACATTCGCGGTGGACCGCCGACAGTAACCCGGCTTTCGGTTTCGCCCCCGCCGCGTTGGCGCCTTGAACAAACTTGACCTGGAATTGAAAAGGGCCCGGCTGGAGCACTTCGCCGGGGTAGCGGAGTGCCGCTTGGCAGTAGGCATCGTTCCCCCAGTCTCCCGTCCCACCCCAGCTCTCGACACCGACACCGAGCTTCGCCTTGAGTAGGGCTTGGCACAGCCTCTCGAAGCCTTCCCATCCCAAATCATCGAGACGATACTCGAGCATTCGCAGGTACCTACGCCTTCCTGCTCATTGACCCAATCACGAGAGCGGCGCTCACGTCGGCCTCATCTCCTGTTTCACCGAAGAAGGCGCTGCCAAGGTATACGCTATTCCTCCAGATCGAGCCCCATGCGGTCTGCACTTGTTTGCCCTCAAGTCATGCGCCGCGTCTCTACTCGGCAGCCTTCGCCAACTGCCAAACGAAGTGCATCGGTGAACGCCTCAGGTTTCGCACTTCTTCGAAATTCCTGTACAACTCCGCGACCGTCGCTGTCGCCAACCCGGCGGCACCGCAGATGATCGACGGCGGTGAAAGCCCCGCGACGGCCGCGAGTGACATTGCAGCCGTCCCAACATACGCGCCGATTCGCGCCAGCGCTCGCATCCTACTCAACCGCTCGCACGTCTGTCTTACCCGGTCCAGTTCATCCTCGAACAAGTCGCGGCGTATCCGAATGATCTGGCGCTCCACTTCCGCCGGATCGGCCGACCTTCCGATGTCCTCGAGGGCGCGATCGACATGACGACGAAACGAACACAATGACTCACCCTCGTCCGCAATGATCTCGGTGAGCAGCGGGAGCGGTACGTCCTCGAGATATGGGACCGCGAGGTGTGTCAGGGGATGGATCCTGCCGGTCGATGTCGTGATCGCCTGCGCGCTCACCACGAGATCGCTGTGCAGAAGTGCCGCCTTCAGTGCGCCTTCATCCACATCGGCCGTCTCCGGCGCGGCGAAAACGAATGGCGCGAAAACAGCACGCCCGCTCAGCAGGAGCGGCTTCGCTTCTTGTTCCAGCCAGTCGTAGAGAGGAATTTCGCCCCCGTGAATGATGCCGGCGGCGATATGGCACGCCTCGCCCTTCGCATTCTCGAATGGCTCGCTGGTTCGCGTGAACATCGTACGCCGCCAGCCAGTCTCCTGAGCGTTCCACGGAACACCGAGAATACTTGCTGGAGTGTTTCGTTCTTTCGCCAGCTCAACGAGCAGGAACGTTAAGTACGCAACCTCGGCGGGACTGGGGGGCCGATATTTTCTGCCCTCGTCCATGACTGCCTGGAGACCAAGCACGGGACTTCTGATCTTGTCCGAGACGGGAAAGAACGAGAGCCCCGATCGCGCCGTAGCGTCGGCCGACGAAATCACCATGACATCGGTCATGAGAAGCAACTTTCGCAAGCTCGACGCGACATCTAAATGGCGATCGGCCTTGATCAGAACCTTCCGCCCGGGTGTCCGCTGGATTGCCGCAACGTAGTCCTCGACGCAACTTTTGAAATGAAAGTCGAATAGCTCAACTCTCGCAGGCGGAAAAGAATCGAGCAAACCAAACAGCTCGGCGGCGAGGGCGGGCAGCGTCTCGTGGGGTGCGTCCATGTCGGCAGCGCTCGGGCCACCTGCGAGGAGGCCACTCACCTGTTGGGAGTGACGTACGCCGTGCGTTCCCTACCCTCATCGACTCAGGTTGGTCTTCCGCGCTCTCGGTCCACGGTCGAGATCCGATCCCAGTCCCGCTTCTATTGGGACAGTTTCGCCACCCGACGCGCGATTGCGCCATTTGCGGCGGACGCACTCTCAGCGCCGCCGTCGATGTGCCGGAGGTCGCGGAGATGGAAACAAGAAAAACGGCCCGGCCGCCGAGGTTTCCCCCAACGACCGGGCCGCAAGTTAGCTGGCTTCTTAGGCGCCTGCCGGGTGCGATCTTCTGCATCGCGGCGGGCATTCCGGGCGGTGGCGCTTGGCCTTCTGGCTGCGCGATACGCGCGACCAGTTACCGAGCGCAACCAAGTGTCCGAAGAAGAACTCCTTCATGAACTGCGTGGTCTCGCATGCCACCGTATAACGACCGGGAATCCGGCCCGGCAGATGCGCGGAGATCGCTTCGAACGCACGCTTGCCCATACCCGTAATGCAGAGGAGGTCTTCCCCCTCCAGCACTGCCATGTCGATCATCCACGGCAGCGAGATTCCCGTGTCCGGATCATACCAACCCCAAAGGACCGGGTACTGTCGAACAGTACCATCGCGGCCTTTGAACGTGATGATCGCGCGGCCACGCGCGTCTCGCTCGTAAAACGACCGATAGGGCGGCTGTTGACCGCCGTACAGGCGAATTGCAGGAGAAGGAGACTGCCGCTCGGCGGTGTTGCTGTGAACCCCAGGATCGGGGCAGACGTCGACACCAACAAGCTGCGCCTTACAGGCAGGGCAGACCGTGCTGCCCTGATTCATGTCTTCACGATTCATGTTGTCCTCGCGCGGGCTCGGACGGCCGTCACTTCCCGTCTTGAAGTGGGCACGAAGCGGGGAAGGAACTTCCCTCGGCCTGATGCCCTCGATCGATATGGCAGGACGCACGCACCGCAGGACCGCGATGAACCGTGAGACTTCAGTTTTCAAAGACCAAGCTAACTTGAAACGAGTGTAACAGAGGGTGTCGGCAACCGGTTCCATAACTAAAACGGGGCGGCACCAAGGCCGCCCCGTTCGCAGTAACATCCATCAACCGTCGTAGCGAAACATGTCGGCCTCGATGATCCGGGAGAGAACCCGCCGGTACGACTTCGCGGAGTCTTCGAACGCGCCGCGGATCGGTGCTTGTTCGACCTCAGCCGCATGCCTCTCGCAGCTTTCCGCGGCCAGCGAGAGAGCGTTCGTGATGGTGGATACATCGTTATCGTCCAGCAACAGCGATGCGCTCACGCGGTCCTCCGAAGCGATCGCGCAGCGTGACCTGAACTGCGCCGCGGCTCGCTGGAGGGGGCGTCGGTGAGCACCCGCCCGGCGAATCGAGCGAAGGGTTCACGCGTGCCGCGCCGGAGGTGATCAAGCGCGTGAGCTGCATCTTCTGAAATCGTGATCGTGGCGCGTATGAAGCGCTTCATAACTTCATCCTTTCTACGCGTGGTACGCGTCATGGCAGGGCTTCGAGCAGAACGCACCGTCGTGCCAGTGGACGCGAGATCGCACCGCGTCCGGCTCCGTTCCGTAGCGGAACAGCGATGGTCCGCCGCGGCGTGCCTGCCGCACGTCGCCGCACCAGCCGCAGTCTTGCCCCGGTGCGAGAGGTCGGACGATTGAGCGCACGAGCGTGCTCCGAGCGAAAGCGTCCCGAGAAACAGCGTGCATGCTTCGCCTCATGCGGCAGGCCGCACCAGCATGGGACGCTGACGCGCGCTGGGAAGCATGGCGTCGGTCGCATCCAGCATCAGGACGAACTTCTCGAGCAGCGTTCCTCGCGGGGCGCGCGGCAGCGCGCGCAACCTCGCGATCACGTCCTCCTCGACGCTTCGCTGCTGAATCGACTCGGGGTCGAATTGCTCCTCGAGCTTCCGGCCGAAGAACTCCTCGGCCGTGATGTCGTACACCTTCAGAAGTGTGGCGAGCTGCGACACCTTCAGTGAGTCCATGCGCTCTCCTGTCTCGAATGAACTGATCGTCTTCTCGCCGATGCCGGAGAGTCGCGCCACCTCTTTCTGGCTCAGGCCGCGCAGGCGGCGGAGCTCACGCAGCTTCAGTACGGTATCCATGAATTCTCCTTTCTGATCGTGTGCCTCGGTGGAGGCGTCACAGGAAGCGGATGGGCAGTTGAGGGGAGAACTCCTCGCGGCAATTGCCGCAGAGAAGCCGCTGATCGGTCGGGGGCCGGCACGTCTCGAACGCGAAGACGTCGCTGTTGACGAGCAGCTCGCGCTCCGATTCACGATCTTCGGCTTCGCCTTCGATCGCGTAGTAAACGCGTACAACCTGCCGAAGGTCGAAGCCCGCAACTGCTCCGCACTTCGGACACTTCAGCGTCGGCGGTGCGAGCCGGAAGCCCCCAGGAAGCCTGGCGAGACGAGCTGCAAGATCCGGCTTCCTCACGCGGCGCGTCCCAGTGCGTCACGAACCGTCCGGCTTGCGGTCGGAAAATGAACGTCGCGTTCCATCGTGAGCCCGCGAATGTTGACCGAGGCGAACTCCGACACGACCGCATAGCCCCATTCATCGCAATCGGGACCGAGCGCCGAGACGCAATATCCGAAGAGGAGAAAGTCGTCGTCTTCGGGCTGCCCTTCGGTGGCGTAGAAGGTGTACCGGCCAGCCGGGAAGAAGAACTTCACGACGACCTTCGCCTGATCGCCGAGCCGCTCTTGTGACCCGATCGGATACTTGGAAAACGCTGCGCGAACCTCGCGCGTGAGCAAGTCCATTTGAACCTCCGTTGAGTGATGGCGCATCGCAGGTCAGCGAGCGCCGGTAGTGGTAGGTGGTTAAGCGAAGAGAGAGAGTTGCTGCGCCGCGACCGTCGACATGGCAGCGTCGCCGGCGAGGACGTAGTCGGCGACCTGCGCCCACGTGACGACGCCGCTCCTGTGGCCGAATTGCACTGTCAGACCGCGGCCCTTGTTCACGCGGTCGCGAAAGCCGCTCAGAGAGAAGCCGAGGCTACTCATGCCGCCGAGCGACAGTTCCTTTCGGGCTGCAGTGATCGCTTCGGCGCGCGTCGGCGCCGCCCGGATTCGCTCTCGGATGTAGTCATCGGTGATACGGCGAACCGAGAGGTCGATGGCACGTGCGATATCTGCGGGTGTCAGGCTGGAATCAGGCGTGGTGCAGCACGAGGGACAGCAGTCGCAGTTGCGGCACCACTCCTCGGGAATGTAACTGAGGGGACCAACGGCATAGAAGCCGTCGCAGACGTCACAGGTCGTCCCGATGATTCCGCAGGCGAGGCAAACGAGAGACGGTTTTCGTAGGGCCTCGTCGGTTGGGTCGCGAACATGATGGTCATGAGAGCACTCCACGGGGATACCTCCTTTCGTGTCGAAGCGCAGCGCAGGACGCGCCGAGCGGGTTGCGGGGAGAACCGAGGCGGGTAGGATGGGAGCAAACTACCCACCCCTTTCCTATGGCCGCCTCCGTCGTTTGTACAAAATGCGGTTCCGTCGACGAAACGAAATCGTTCACGCCGGGCAGCATCCTTCTTGAGATCGTGGCGTGGTGCCTTTTGATCGTGCCGGGCGTGCTGTACTCGTTCTGGCGACTCTCCGCGCGAAAGCGCGTCTGCGCCGTTTGCGGCTCGTCAGATCTCGTGCCTGCGGATAGCCCGGTAGGCCTCCGCATGCGAGCGACGCCCGCAGTAAGCGAGACCGATGCGGTTTGATTGAGGCGGGTGACTTACAGCATCGAGGCGAAGAGCGTGAGCTGCACGGGCTTCGCTTTCTGCGTTGGTGATGCGGGGAACGAGAACGCGTCCTCCACGAGCGCAGCGATCGGAAAAGCGACGATGTTGGTGGACTCGATCATCTCTTCCGGCGGGTAGAGCTCGATGATCGGCGCAGGCGGCGGGAGGAGCTGGATACGCTTCGCTACCTCCATCTGCACGTCGCCGGTCACGCGCTTCAGAATCTCCGCGACATCGAGAAACCGGGCCTTGCCGTCGATCGCGTGCTTGATGGCTTCCGCCTTCTGCGTAACGACTTCGTGCATCACCTGGTCGATGGTGTCCGCGGACAAGAGCACTTTCACGAAGACGTCTTTCGTCTGCCCTGGCCGATGAACGCGGTCAGGCGCTTGGTCGGTCGCTTCGGGGCTGTACTCCAGATCGACGAGGATGACGTGGTTCGCCGCGGTGATGGTGTAGCCGCGGTTGAGGCAATTGAGCGACGCGACGATGACCGCGAGATCGGAAGACTTCGTGAACTCTTGGATCATGCCGAAGCGCTTCTTCGGAGGGACATTCGCCGTGATCGGCATGACGCCGATTCCGTGCGCGGTCAGGTGCGTCACCATCGCTGCGACCATCGTGCGGAGCCCGGAGAACACGATGGTCTTCTCGCCCTTCTCGGCTGCGCGGCGCACGTAAGACAGCACGTACTCGAGCTTGTTCCACGTTGCGGCTTCGAGAGCGGGATTGAGGTAGTCGACCGCGACAGGGCACGTGGCCGCATAGCGGAGCTTCCAGAGCGCGTTTGAGATCACGCCCATGTTCGGAGTGCCGTCACCTTCGCGGAGCGCTTTCGCGATTGCGGTCTGCGCCCACTCGGCGTAACTGCCGTAGAACGGGCGATGCTTTGCATCCATCCCGAGCAGCACGACATCACGGTGCTTCGTGGGGAGCTCGTAGATATCGTCCTTCAGGCGCCGCACGGCGAACGACGCCATGAGTCGCCAGAAGCGATTGAGGTTGGAGACTTCGGGGAGCAGCTTCGCGCGGCCCTCGTGCAGCGTCTCTTCGAACTGGCGCGTGACGTACTCGTACGTGCCGAACTCGTTGAGGAACCGCTTCGGACCGCCGCGATGCGCATACGGGAAAAGCGGATTATCGAACCCGAGCAGCCACGCGACGTTCCAGAAGATGTCCGTCGCATAGCCCTTCATGATCGTGCCGGTGAGGATGAGCTTTCCCTTCGGCCGCATCGCGCGCACGGCACGGCCGCGGAGCGTGTTCTTCGACTTCGCGAGCTGCGCTTCGTCGACCAGAACCGCACCGAACAGCTTCTTGATGCGCCGGTACGCCGGCCACTGCTTGGAGCTGCGCGACGCCGTCCATGCCTGATAGCCGCACCCGTTGCAGTGGCCTCCTGTCCACTCCGCGACGACGGAGCATTTCGGGCAGGCGTCGATCACGGTTGCGTACGCGCGTTTGCACTCCGAGCAACTCGCACGGGTATTCGTGACCTCGTGCTGCACTTCCCCGTCTTTCGTGAACTGCCTGCACACCCACGGGTCGTAGATGCGCGCGCCCGTGAGCGACAGGAACTCGAACGACGTGACATAGAAGGTCGTTTCCTCAGGGAGAAGTTTCCTTCGCTTCTCTTCCTGAATCGTGTTGATGGTGCCGTGAGATGTCAGCCGTCTCGCAGGGAACCCGAACTGCTCGAGCTCGTTGATCCAGTTGTCGATGAGACCGGAGGGACAGACGACGAGCACGCGTTTGAAGCCTCGCGTCCGCGCCCACGATGCTGAGGTGACGGTCTTCCCGCCTCCCTGCTCGTAGCCGAGGTAACCAAACGGCTTCACCGCCATGCGCGCGACGTCTTCGGATTGGAAGGGGAACAGGAACGGCGCCTCGCGCGCGACGATCGATCGGTTGTGGGCGAGTGTGTTTGGAACGACTGCTTCGAGATCGGGAACGTTCGGCAGATCGAAGGCCGCGGTGAGGAGCTCGACGTCCGAAGCATCGACTTCGCGGAACGTCCGAGATCCAGAGTCGGTGATCACTTCAAAGGCGAGATAGCCCCGGTCGAGTGACGTGATGAGCTGGATGTGCTTCTCGGTCCGCTCGTCATAGACCGTCTCGACCGAAGCCGTCTCCCGGTTGCGGACCCACGACGGACGAAGGTGGTAGCGCCCGCCGGCGGTGAAGCATGGCTCGCCTTCCGCTCCGTACACGGTTTCCTTTGCCGTGTAGGAGCGGTCTTCGAGATATGCGAGCCGCTGGTGCGCCTCCGGGGGATACAGGGGCGTCCGCAGGAGCGCGAATTTCTCCTGCAAGCGGGTGATCTTCACTTGATCGGCTTCGCTGATCGACGGATCGAATCCAAGCCATGCCAGCGTCTCGACGCCTGCGCGGGGGCCGATCGTGAGGAGCGATGCCGGCGAGAGCAGCGCCGACACGATGCCGTGTTCGATGCCGCGCACCGGATCAAACGCGTTGACGGTCTCGTCCAGGAACGCGAGCAGCCCTTCGACGTCGGCGGCGGCCTTCAGCCCCTTGGGCGTGACGCGCACCGCGTGAGACGCGGAGACGGAGAACAGGCGCGAGACGGCGGGCACCTGCGCGGCACGCGATGTCGGCATGACCGTTCCCGAGCGGTCGGCGCGCCGGAATGCGTATCGCAGTTCCTCAGCCGCCGCGTCGAGACTGGCGATTTCGGTGCGGTACGGCTCCCAGCGAGAAGCGACGCCGCGTTGCGCGACGACGAGATCGACTTCGATGCCGATGCCGTACTCCTCCGCGAACAGGTCCGGCAACGTGGCATGCACGAGGCCGCGGTAGTTCGCATAGAAGTTCTCGCGGATCGAGCGATCCTTGGGGTTCTTGAACGTTGAGGACGGGATGATAGCGGCGAGGATGCCGTTGTATTCAAGCGCACGCGTGCAGATTTCCAGCGTCGCGCCTTGCGACTCAATGAGACCGCCCGAGGTCTCGCACTGCCACAGCTCGCCCGCGTCGGGCGGTGTCCACCAAAGGCCGTACGGCGGGTTCGTGAGCACGAGCGAGTAGCCGGTCAGCAGATCGCGGTAATCGAGGATGTCCCCGGTACGGACGTTCTGCGGACCAAGGGCGAAGCGAGCGTGGTCGGCCGCCAAGGTATCGAGCTCGATGCCGAGAACGGTCGCACCGGCCGCCTTCCACGGCGCGAGCAGCCGGCCCGATCCGCATGTCGGATCGAGGACGGACATGCCCGGAAGGCCGGAGTGCGGGAGGAACGGCTGCAAGACTTCAAACAGCAAGTCTGCGAACCAGAGTGGCGTGAAGTATTGCGCGTGCTTGGAGGCGTTGAACTGCCGGAAGCTGAGCGCGTGGTTAGCGTCCCGGCCGGCATACGCCGCGCCGGAAGACACGTCGACTGTCGTCACGGATGTGACCTCCTTTCGGGGTTCGAATGGGTGATTGGTACGCGCGCGAGAAGCGCACGAGCGCGCTCAGCTCAGGTGAACGGCGTCGCGACCAGGACGTACGGCTTGCCGTTGATATGGGTCGTATCGAACTGGCCTTCGTTGCCGTACAGGCCGAGATACGTGAAGTCGGCGGACAGCTCTGGATTCACTGCCTCCTGAACGCCTTCCACCTCGCGCACCTGAATCGCTTCGATATGCATCATGGTGCCCGAGATGCTGATGACGCAGTGAAGCTTGCTCGCGTCGCCGCGGTCGTCCTGCCACATGCCGGGGGGAATGAGGATCGCGATGATGTCGTGTTGCATGGTGTCCTTCTCCTTCTTTCAGTCCGCGAAGAGTCGCGCCGCGTCGTCCTGTTCCCAATGCGAGGGGACGTCGAGCGTCACGATTCGAGTGCCGGACAGTGCGCGGTCGTCGCTGCTATCGAGCACATAGGGGCACGGCAGGACGGAGCGTTGGGCGAGATCGCCACTGCGTCCCGCGAGCTCCTCGTCGCTCGCGATGATCCCGAACCGCCGCGTGAGGTAGCGCATCGCGAGAAAGAACGATCCTTCCGTCGATCCGCCGAGGAACGCGAGCCGTCGCGACGCATCGAGCCGATAGTCGAACCACGGCTTGCGCCATGCGGTCGCGACGCGATGCCCGCGGCTCTTGCCCTGAACGACAATCCAATCGTCGTTCGGAAGATCGTCGCGGCTGAGTGCCGTGCGGCCGGCGACCTGGATGAACACAGGTGCGGGCGACGCAGGCGCAAACCAGCGAAAGACTGCGAAATCCTTCCCATTGATGACTGTGTAGGGCTTCGATCGAATGTTTGAGAGATACATGTAGAGACTCCCTCCTCGCCTGTTCTGATGTCAGGGCTCAGCGCCCTCGGGCGAACGACGCAGCGCGCCCGGTCGACGCCGGCGCGGTCGATCAGGTGCGCTGGGGGCACGAGGGGGAT
>JBDTOZ010000628.1:0-10930 GCA_039932995.1 Acidobacteriota bacterium
TTCCAGGCCGAGAGACTGCGCGAAGCCGTCGAAGCGCGGTAAGCCGTTCCCGCGGAGCAATCGTACCGCTCGTCGCCAGGCGTGGGTCTATCGCAGTCGGATTGTCGCCGAGGTACACTGATCCGCGATGAGCCGCCGGTTTCAGAAAGTTCGCGATGAGGCCCTCGATCTTTTCCGTCGAGGAACGGTCGTGGCTCGCGGAGGTGGTTCTCGCGGCGCTGCGTGCCGCGAGACCATCCGCCCTGATTTATTCGTCGAACAGGCCCGGTGGTATCGGTGACATGAAATTCATCGTGCCATCCGGCTGAACCCGGAACCACTCGTAGACGGGAAGTTGACTCACGAATGCGAAGAGCTCGCGTGCTGCATCGTGCACGCGCTGCAGAACCGGCTTCTCGATGCTCGCCCACAACCGGGCTGTTTCCGTCCACCCGATCTGTTCGCGGTGGGCGCCGATCTGATTGCGGATTCGGCGCAGCTCGACATCTGCGGCGGTACGCTCACGGTGGAAGACCTTCGCCAACTCGCGAGTCCGTGCGAGATCGGTCGCCAGCACTCCGGGACGAGGCAGGATCTCACCATGCCGTTGGGTGGGCAGAGAATTGATGATCTTCAACAGGTCATCGACGTTGTCCATGAATGACACGAATTCGACGATGAAGTACTTGAAGAGGAGCTTCTTGTCGTAACGATTCTGAGCCGCGCTGATGATGCAGCCGAGTCGCTCCAGATCGTGAGCGACAGCCGAGAGATGCGTCAACACTTCTGCAGGCTCGTTCGCCGGCGTCCACCCGTCGTTCGCGACGGCGGCCAGCGGATGCGGCGTGTCATCGATATCAGCCATGACTTAGCTCTTCTTCAAAAGCAGTGGACCTGCTACTCCCAGACAAGAGCGTCACGATCGGCAATCACAAAAAGACGATCTGACTTGCGAACGCGGAAGCTCAGGCGGAGACCGACGCTGTCGGTTGAAGTGCCAGCATCCACAGCGTCCACACTGACGCTGTCGACTCGTAGCTCCTGAATCCTGCCCCAGTGATGTACGCGCTTCCCTGTTGAGGCGAAGACCGGTTGACCTACATCGAGTCGCACCGACGGCTTGGCGATCACGACTACAAGACCACCTTTAAATGGTCCGCCCATGAACGCACCCAAATCGTGGCCCACACCATCTTTATGGTACGTCGCAATGTATTCGCCCCCGACCACCTGAAACAACGATCGCGCATACGCCTCAAAAAACTCGATCCGCTCCATCATTTCACCGCTGGATAGCGATTCAGAGATGGAACCGCCGCCGTGTGCAACTTCGTTCCGGCGATCGATCAAGTCTTTGATCCGCCGCTCGACGGTGCCGGGCGGAACAGTCGTCGCTGTCTCTGAGCCTTCGACGGCTCTGAACCACGCGACCATCGTGCTGCTGTTGCGTACCTCTTTGTCGAGATCCGCAATCCCGATCGCAGCGAACAACCCGACGACGACCTCCTCCCTGAGATTGTTGTCATGCTTGATCACGGCCGCCTTCGTCATCCGATACGGCTCGGCCTTCGACATACATAGATGGAGGTTACGGACCACCTCCTCATTCGTGAGCGTCTCATAACGCCCTTTCCCAAGGCGCCGCCGAACCAACAGCTCGGCAGAATCGTGAAGGTGTTTGTCCCTGAGCGCATCCGGCAACTGGTCGTAGGATTTTCGAAGAACGTCGATCTCGGCCCGCGACCAAACGAAGTCCTCAACAAACCTCTCGAACGACGCGTACAGCACTACTACGACGGCCGAATAGTCAAGCCGTCGTCGTATGCTAATCGCACTATGGATGTCGCGGTTCTCCTCCTTGGCCATTGCGGCGTATGTATCGGGCAGGGCTCGCACAAATGTGCGTAGCTCCGATAGTTGCGCGAGAAACCCCTCAAGCGTGGCGAGCATGACGAGAGGATGTTAGGCTTGGAGCTGATCGGCTGCGCCATTGAATACCGCCGCCACTTGCTGGTTACGAGCTTCGACGTCAGCAGCGTTGGTACGCCGTCCGGAAAACAGCTCGGACTGCTCCGCGAACATCTTTGTCAACAGATCGACGACCACCTCGCGGCCCTGCAGCCAGCGCTCACGGTCGGGACGCTGGCCGTACTGGCCGGCTACGTACATGATGGGGTCGTAGACGATCTTCGTCGGTCTCGTCGAACCCTTTCCGCCGAGTCGCGCAAATCCGTTGACGCCCAGCACGTCGTGAACAAACGAAACCGTTGACAGGAAAAGCTCCTGATACGCCTCCAGAACGGACTTGTCGAACTGGTTCCCTTCCCTGAGGAATCTGTCGAGAAATGCTGAGATCCGATTGAGACCGGCGGGGAAACTGCGGATCTGTCGATAGGCAAAAAAGCGCAGAACCAACTCGACGTCTTCCATCTTCTCGAACAGCCGGCGGCCCTCTTCAGTGGAAGCATCCAGCTCTTCGGGATCGGCGGACTCCGATTCGTCTTCAGGTGGGCTAGCCGGTAGCCGCCACATTGCACGGAACTTATCGTCGGCGGATAGCTGCAAACACAGTTGATTCAGTGGCCCGTCGAACACGGCATTTCGCGTCTCCTGGCTGCTCAGGCGCACGCCTCCCGAGTTGAGACGCTCAAATACCATTTTCTTTAGAGCCGCCGCTTTTTCCTCCGTTGCTGCCGTTTCCTTCAGGAGAATGATCGAAGAGATGTAGCGGCGATCAATTCCATCGCGGACCTTGGACGGGAGAGTGGAGTAGGTTCGGCCATCCAACTCAGGCCAGTACTGCAGGCCTTTGAGCGCAAACTTGTTCGCATAGAAATCGCTCAGTGCAGTGAGGCGTTGCCGCCCGTCCATCACTTCGTAGCGGGCGAGATCTGCCTCGTATAAGAAAACGGGCGGAACGGGCACATTCATGAGGAAAGACTCGATCAGGCGTGACTTGCGCTCTACGTTCCAACGATGCCGGCGTTGATATTCTGGGTCGAGTTTATAGCGCAACTCAGTACTCTTCGCGGAGTCGTTCGTGACCGTTTCTTGGAGCATGGTCAAGATGCCGGCAAGAGAGTATCGCGCCGACTCGGTCACAATCCGCACGTCACCCTTCACATAGCGGAGATTTAGCTCCTCATCGGTGGATTGCTTCGTTTCCTCGACGTCATCGAAGACGACTTTTTCGCCTTCGATGAGCGGAAACTGCGGCTCTTTGAAATCCTCCGCCGGCGTAGACTTCATGACAGCTCACCCCTCCAACCTGATGAAATAGTCGAGTTCCTCGATGGGCGCGTTGAGCTTGCGCTTGAACTGGTCAGCTTGACGTTTCCCGACGGAGGAAAGCCCTGCGCTGCGAATCGTCGTGACGCGCATGCGACGTCCTGAAGCCTCGAACGAGTCCATCAAAATTGATCGCGGAGCGGCCCGGCGATCGTGAATGCCTCCGAAACGGATGGCGTACTGCGCGCCGTCTGCACATGCCGCAGCGACATTGCGCCAGATGAGACCAAGTTGTTCCGCGAAATGCTCCGGCGATTCGTGACTGAGCTGGTCGGGCTGGCGATACTCGACCGTCGCTGGGCCTCCAACGAACCAGTTGCGTATCCACTGATCTGGAACGTATGTACGCATGCCGTAGTAGGGTGGAGATGTAATGACAAGAGTGAACCGTTGCCACATTGATCCGAAGTCAGCAGTGCGACTGTCGGCGCAGAGAATCTGATAGCTCTGGCTTTCGGGCACTGTGGCGAAATAGTAGCGAGCCTTCCTTTCGACGAGTGACAGAACGTCGACGTAGAACGGACGCAGGCCACGCTCCCGCCAGTAACGCACGGAATAATCGGGCTTCGGCGCGAACGTGCGCGGCATCTGATTCGAAAAATAGCTGGGGAGTCCTTTATTACGCGGACCGTGGAGGAGCCCAAGGAGTAGCGTGCGCAGTGCTTTCCGCGGCGCTTCTTCGCAATCGTCAAGCAGTGACCGGCGGAGATGGGCTAGCTGGTTCAGCGTGCGTGGATGGTAGGCCAGCTTCCAGAACGGACCTTCCGGAATCGGGGCCTTGCCATCTTGCGTAGCGAGAAGTGCAGCACACATTGCAGCAACTGCGTTCGCGGTTACGTCAACCAGCTTGCCTTCGGCAATCGCAGCGGCGACGGGATTGCTGTCGACGCCGACGGAAGGTAGTCCCCGCAGCCGAGCGGCAAAGTTTGTGGTGCCCCTGCCGCAGAATGGATCGAGCACCCACGTCGAGACGGGCGCGTGTCGCAGATGGCGAAGGGGGACCGTCAGAGGAAACATCGTGAAGTACGGGCAGACGGCGTTCAACCGCTCGGAGGAGCGTGCGACACCTTGCGCGGACGGGCGAGCTGACATGATCTCCATGAGTTATACACGACCACGCTAGGTATCGTGCGGTTCGATCAACGCAGGCGGCCCAGCGGGTTACGAAATCCCGAGCTTCGGGGCTTCCTGCCATCGAGTTTGGTCAGCCGGAGCAGACATCGTGAGGATCGGCAGCCACCTCCCCCCACAAAACCGACCGGATCCCCGCCTCCACGCGCCGCAGCGCTTAGACGACATAGATGAATCCGCCAGAACTGCCGTCAGGACCGGTTTTCGTGTCGGCATGGTGCACCTCAGAGATCCTGCTCCGCCTTGAAATCGACAGTCACGTCCTCCGCACCCGCGGCCACCGCCGCGAAAGCACTATTGAACGGCACCAGCGAAGCACGCCAGACTGCCCGGGATGAGCCGCAGCGAAGCGAGGACCGACAGCAAGCGGTTTGATACCGCCGGTAAGTCTTCACGAGACCCGCCTGATGCGCCCGTTCTGCGTCTGCGGAAAGCAGCAAGCGTGTTCTCCAGCTCCATCTTCCGCGGTGAGGGTAAGGTTCTCGCGGTCGATCGACTTGACCGACAACCGGTCTTCGCGAACATCTGCTCGATGTGCCTCGGCTTGGTGCTTATGGTTGGTTCTCCAGCGCGAAGCGCCCGAGCGAGGCGGCGGTGGGTTACTCGTCGCGGGTCAGCGATTGGGGCGCTGACGTCACTTCGAAACGTTCCCGATCGCCGCGGCGGGAGCGCCGACTGCGGATCGGGAAACGCTGCTCGGCGCACCCGAACAGAGGCATGGTCAGCCCTACGGCCGACCAGGCTTCGGCGACGATCCGCTGCACCGCCCCGCCATTGCCGTACAGCTCACCGGCAATGTTGACGGTCGCACGCGCGAACCCGTTAGAGCCGCCTCCGGTTTGAGGCGCTCGGTCAGGGCGCCGGCGCGCTCGCTGACCCGTTCGCGTGCTGAGAGCGACCGTACCCAAGACACCTAGGCCAACCAGCGGCTGCCAGCCGTGCCGGTCACCGAATTTCCGCGTAGAGCCGCTGGAACGGAGGGGGGAAGAGGCGAGCGTCGGGGCGCGTCGCGTCGATGCGGCGGTACTCGCGGAGGTCGGCGACGGCCTGGCTGCGCAGCGCGGCGTTCCGGCTCCCTTCCAGGGTGTACATCGCATAGCGCGCCGCCGCGCGGAAGAGAGCGGCCTGGGCGCGTTCCAGCGAGGATTCGAACTTGGCCCGCTCCAGCAGCGCCGCGGTGGTCTTGTAGTCGCCGCGGATGTAGGACCGGACGGCTTCGGCCAGTTGCGCCCCCGCTCCTCCCGGCACCGTGGCCAGTGCCCGGCGATAGCCCGCGCCGGCATCGGACAGCGCCTTGGCCGCCGACTGCACGGCCTGGGCGGAGTTGGGGTTCCTTGCGATGGCCGCGGCAGCGACGGCGCGCCGAAGCGCATCCCGCGAAGCCGCGGCGCGGGCCGGCGGCTTGGCTTGGTCGAGAAGACTCCGCGAATCGGAGAGAGCGTCGTCCAGCTTCTGCCGCGCGGACACCAGCGCCAGATCGGGTGCCGTCGACGGGGGAAGGAGTGGAGCCGGGTTGACGGATGGCTTGGTGATCGTGGTCGCAGGAGACGGCTGGGGTTTGACCGGCACCGGAGCAGGGATCGTCTGCGGCGAAACGGAAGGAGACGGCTCGGGCTCCGTCTTCTGGGGCTCCGTCTTCTGGATCTCGGGCTTCTTGATCTCGGGCTGCTGCGTGGGTTCCGTGCTGACGGATGCCGGTGCGTCCTGCGCGCACACGGCTGTGATCTGGAGCAACTCCCGATAGTTGGCCATCCGCTTGATCACGCCCTGCTGCTCCGACGCTTTCATGGCCGTCACGGCGTCGCGGCAGTTGTTGCTCTTCGAGAGCGCAACGCCCAGAAAGAAGTGCGGCGTGTACTCGACGTAGCGCGTCCCGTAGATGAACACCTTCCGGGAAGACTCCTGAGGATTTTCAGCGATGGCCTTGCGCATCGCCGCCGCCGCTTCCGCCCATCTGCGGCGGTCCATGGCGGTGATCCCGCTGCGGAACTGCGCCTCGTAGTCCGCGAGCGCGACCGGGGCCATTCCCGCGAGGCACAAAAACGCTAGAAGCAAGCGATGCATGGTCAACCCAAGCGTCATTCCTGGAACAAGCTGCAAGTGCGGAGTGGGAAATCTTACGCCCGCGTCCATCCAATATCAACATACGTCCAATGTGTTAACGAGGAGGAATCGAATGAGTCAAAGACAATCGCTGCAACTGTCAATCTCGGTCCTCGCTGTGCTCGGGGTGCTGGCTGGATCTGCATATGGTCAGACACCGGTTCCGACTCAGCGTGTATCGCCTGCGCAACCCTTCCAGGGACCTCCCGGAGCGCGGGCACTCGCACTGGGGGGTGCATTCATCGGAGTCGCCGACGATGCCACGGCAGCGGAATCGAACCCAGCGGGCCTGACCATCCTCACCCGCCCTGAATTGTCGCTTCACGTTCTCAGTCAGAGCTCGGACCCGCAGGACTGTCCGACCTGTTCGACCGACTCCAATGTGCGGCCGGACTTCGCCAGCTATGTGCAGCCGTTCAGTCGGGCCGTTCTGTCGGTTTACTACAGCGCTGGTCTGGACACGACCCGCTTCTTCGATGGAAGCGACGACCCCGAAGTCTTTCTTCAAACGGAAGACCAAACACTCCGGCGTTTCGGGATCGCCGCTGCCTTCCGGCCCGTCTCGATGTTATCCATCGGGGCCTCCGCCAGCCTCAATCGCATGTCGTCCGACACGCGATTGAATCTCGTCTTCCCTGCCCGATTCACCAACGCGGACGGCTCGACATCTGTCGGACTGGTCGAGTACAACGATCGCTTGACTGTCGACGATAGCTCCATCACCTATGCCCTCGGACTCTTGCTGAATCCAACGGGCAGAGTGTCGCTTGGAGCTGTCTACAAGTCCGCCGGAAAATTCGACGGCGAGGATGCGCTGAGTGGACGTGCGTGCACGAATTGCACGGTCACACAACTTCGAGGTCTCACTTTTCAAGAGTTTCCTCAGCCTAACACACGAGTGGAAACGCCTGCTCTCTGGGGTGCGGGCCTGTCCGTTAGGCCCTTTGCTCGCGCGTTGTTCGCGCTCGACTACTCGACCCAGAAGAGCCGGGCCGCAGTCTATTCGACAGAGGAACAGGAGCTCCGCGCGTGGCGCATCGGTGGAGAGTACGTTTTCGCGGTTGGCAACTCCAGCTACTTCATCCCCGTGCGGGCGGGATACGCGAGAGAGAAGGATTCCGACTTCAATACTTCAGACTTTCTCCGCGAGGAGGCGACGACCTATTCGGTGGGGACGGGCTTCGTTTTCGGGTCGAACCAAGTCGACATCGCGTTCAGTCGCGGATACACCATCACTACGAATGAACGGCTTCGCCAAGTCGTCGTCTCGGGCATTCATCGTTTCTGATCGATGAAAAACGAAGGAGCTGACAGGCGTGTCACTTGCCCGTCAGCGTCGCGCTTCCAACACGCGCTTCAGGTAGGCCTCGGCGTCGACGTCGTCCAACTCCGCTTCGCAGCGTGCGATGCGGCCCGCCTCCACGGTCGTGCTGACCGTGGAAGTGCGGCCGGAGTTCGGGTTCGTCAGCTCGACGCGGTACGCACCTGCCGGGAGGGACAGGGTGACCGGTGTATAGACCGGCCTTCCGGACAGATGCTCCCGGCCTTCCGCGTCCTTGATCGAACGCACCTCGCCCCAGGGAGCGGCGTGGATGACCAGGTCCCCGGTGGCTGACGCCGGCGGGAACACCGGCGACTGCGTCTCCACGACCTCGACCACTGGCGGGGGAGAAGGCGTCTCGTCTTTACCGGTCACCAGCACGATCACCGTGATGGCGATGACGAGCAGGATCACTGCTGCCAGGGCCGCGGGACGCCCGAACATCCGCGAGGGCGCCGGCTCGGACAGGGGTTGGACGGGCGCGGCGGTTGGCAGTTCGGGTTGCGTCACGGGAGCAAGCGGCGCCTGGGGAATCGGTGCGGCCCGCTCCCTCTCCCGCTGGGCGTCGATACGGCGCTGTTCCTCGGCGCGTGCGGCTTGGGCACGCTCTTCCTCGCGACGCGCCTTCTCCCGCTTTTCCTCCGCTCTCTGCGCTGCGCGTTTCTCCTCGGCGCGTTGCTCTTCCGCCCGCTGTTGCTCGAGGCTCTCCTGCTCGTGCCGCTCCTGCTCGCGTTTTGCGGCGAGGGCTTCCTCTTCGCGTTGCTGCTGCGCGCGGCGGTCCTCGGCGCGCGCCTTTTCTTCGCGCGCCTTCAGGACACGCTGCGCTTCCGCGCGCTTTTCTTCCGCGCGCTGCTCGGCCAGCCGCTGCTCCTCGGCCAGCAGTCCCAGGAGAGCTTTGGCCTCGCCGGAATGCCGGCTCTTCGGATATTGATCGACGAACGCGCGGACCTCGCCGGTCATGCGTGCGGTGCAAGCGGCAACCCAGGCCTCGTCCTCGGCGGCCCGCTTGCGCTCGCGCTCGGTGCGCTCCGCCGCTTTCCGCTCGTTCTCGCGGATGTCCGCGAGACGTTTCATCGCATCGCCGAGACGGTCCGAGCGCGGGTAGTCGCGCACGAACAACTCCCATCCGGCCGCCGAGGCCTGCCGGGAGGCACGCTCCCACGCTTCCTCTTCCAGCCGTTGCTGCCGCTCCGCTTCTTCGGCGCGCTTCTCGGCGGCCTCCCGCTCCAAGGCCCGCGTCAGATTCTCGTTCGCTTCGCGCGTGCGTGCGGAGCGCGAGTGATCGCGAATGAACCCTCTCCAACCATCGCTCGAATCCGATGCAGCCGCGCGCTCCCACGCCAGGAGCTCCTGTCTCTGTCCCTCGGCGGAACGGAGACGCGCGCGCGCGTCCTCCGAACGGTGCGAGGCCGGATAGGTCTCGAGGTAATACCTCCAGCCCCCGGTCGAATCGCTCGACTCGGCGCCGCGCCAGGCGCGATCCTCTTCCGCTCGTTCGCGCGTAGCGGCCAGCGCCTGCCGGGCCTCCTCGATGTGAGGAGAGTCCGGATGAACGGCAATGAAGAAATCCCACGACGAGGCGCTGTTCGCTGCCAGGGCATCGTTCCAGGCACGCTCCTCCACCTCGGCGGCGTGCATCTTCTCGAGACGACGGCGGGCCATCGCGGCGCGTGGAGAGTCCGCGTGCTTATCGAGGTAGCGTCGCCAGGCGTCGCTGCTCTCGGAACGCGAGGCCGTGTTCCAGTCCGCCTCCTCGGCATGCTCGAGCTGCTCGAGACGCGCCCGTGCGCGACCGGCGCGCGAGGAGTTGCCGTGGCGGTCCACGTAGCTTTCCCAGGCCTTCATCGTGTCCGAGGCCGAGGCCGCGTCCCAATCCGCCCGCTCCATGGCGTCGCCGCCTTCTCCCGGCAACGCGGCGATGGCGGCCGGCAGCGGCACTTCCACCGTCGCGTCGAAGTTGCCGACGTCCAGCTCCTTCAACGCATCCGCAAACTCGTCGGCGTCCTGAAAGCGGTTCGCCGGATCCTTCTCCAGCGCCTTCAGGACGGCCTGGCGCAAAACGGGGGGCACGCGCGCATTGGGATCCGTTTCCTCAAAGGGGCGGGGCGGACGGGTCATGTGCCCGGTGATGATGCTGAAGTAGTCCGATCCTCCGATCGGCTTGATGCCGGTGAGGAGCTCGTACAACACGACGCCGAACGAATAGAGATCGCTCCTGCGATCGACGTCTCCGCCGAACTGCTCGGGGGAGGCGTACTGCACTTTGCCGATGAACTTGCCGGCCATGGTCAGGTTGCGGGTCTCTTCGATCGACTTGGTGATCCCGAGATCGATCAGCTTCACAAGCACTTCGCCCTCGGCATCCCGCGTGAGCATCAGGTTGTCCGGGGAGATGTCGCGGTGCACGAACTTCTTGCGGTGCAGGAAGGCCAGCGCGGTGAGTGCCTGGCGGGCCAGCATCACCACCAGGCGATAGTCGAGGGGACCCTGTGTACGGGCCAGGACCTCGCCGAGGTTCACCCCCTCGATGAACTCCATGACGATGTAGGCCGTGCCGTCAGAGGTCAGGTTGAAGTCGATCACCTCGGCGATGTTGGGGTGGCGGAGCTGCTTGGCGGTCTTGGCCTCGCGCAGAAACCGGGTCTTGAGCTCGGCATTTTCCGAGAACTTCGCCTGCATCAGCTTGATGACCTGGATGTCGTCCAGGAAGCGATGGCGCACTTTGTAGACGGCGCCCATGCCGCCCTCGCCCATCTTCTGCAGGACCTCGTACTTCGACTCGATTTCCTGCGCGAGAGCGGTCATCCCGGACCTCCCCCGTCAGGGACACAGAACCAGCGCGACGCAGCAAACCGCTGCCCGGAAGGACAAGACGAGGAGCACCGCAACTGAGGCGAAACCATGGTGAACCGGGAGTCTCGTGATGCTAGCACATGGGATGAGACGGCCACGGCTTCGCTTCTTTCCGGGACCCGCTGGCGTCCTCGCTGAGCTGATGGGCAGGTGGGCAAGATGCCCGCGGTGGACATTAGTCTGGTGGAGCGGTGGACTTTAGTCCACCGGGGCACTCGCGAGAAGCGAGAAGTGAGCCGTGTGAGTTTCTCGCCA
>JBDTOZ010000629.1:0-4855 GCA_039932995.1 Acidobacteriota bacterium
CCCTCGTTTCTCGAGCGGATGCGTACAGCGCTGGCTTTCCTCGAGGACGTCGACGCGGACCGCGGTCTGCTGGCCAAGGTGCCCGCCGAGGAGCGCACGAAGCTGCTCACCGTCACGCGCCGGGTCTCGGAGCCGGATCACCGCGCCCGGCGGCGTCTCGTGAAGGCCAGCATTCGCGAGCGGAAGGCGGCCAAGGTGCGCGGCGATGAGCAGGTGCTCTCGGGCACCGGCATCCGCACGCTGCGACGCAAACCGGTGTTCACGAATCCGAACGTCTATCCGCCCAAGGCCATCGCCGAGGATCCCCAGGAGACCTCGGACACGCGGCACTGCTACGTCTGCAAGCAGCATTTCTCGACCGTTCATCATTTCTACGATCAACTTTGTCCTTCCTGCGGCGACTTCAACTTCGCGAAACGGACGGAGACCTCGGACCTGAGCGGCCGCGTGGCGCTGCTGACGGGTGGGCGTGTGAAGATCGGCTACCAGGCCGGTCTCAAGCTGCTGCGCGCGGGCGCGGCGCTCATCGTCACTACGCGTTTCCCGCGCGATTCCGCGGCGCGCTACGCACAGGAGCCGGACTTTGCGGATTGGTCGCACCGGCTGGAGATCTTCGGACTCGATCTACGTCACACTCCCAGCGTGGAGGCGTTTTGCCGGCAGCTCCTGGCCACGCGCGACCGCCTCGACTTCATCATCAACAACGCCTGTCAGACCGTCCGGCGCCCACCCGGGTTCTACGAGCACATGATGGAAGGGGAAACGGCGGCGCTGCAGGCGATGCCGGAAGCGCAGCGCCGGCTCCTGGGCGCTTATGAAGGCCTGCGCGGCTACCACATGCTCCCCGAGGCGGAAACGGAGGCCGTGGCCACCGTGACCGGACTGACGCATGCGGCGGAGCTTTCCCAGGTGCCGCTGCTTCCGGAAGATCACGCCGGCGAGCGCGATCTGTTCCCCGAGGGACGGCTGGATCAGGACCTTCAGCAGATCGACCTGCGTGACCTGAACTCCTGGCGCCTGCTCATGGCCGAGGTCTCCTCGGTGGAGCTCCTGGAAGTGCAACTGGTCAACGCCGTGGCCCCGTTCGTCCTCAATGCCCGGCTCAAGGCGCTGATGCTGAAGACTACCGATCGCGACAAGCACATCGTCAACGTCTCCGCGATGGAGGGGCAGTTCTATCGCCATCAGAAGACCACTCGCCATCCGCACACGAACATGGCCAAGGCCGCGCTGAACATGATGACCCGCACTGCCGCCGCCGACTATCACGCGGACGGCATTCACATGAACAGCGTGGACACGGGTTGGGTGACTGACGAGGATCCGATCGCGCTCGCGGAGCGCAAGATCGCGAACCACCGCTTCCATCCTCCCCTCGACATCGTCGACGGGGCGGCGCGCATCGTCGATCCCATCCT
This sequence comes from Acidobacteriota bacterium, assembly GCA_039932995.1. Classification (GTDB taxonomy): domain Bacteria; phylum Acidobacteriota; class Thermoanaerobaculia; order Gp7-AA8; family Gp7-AA8; genus QHVT01. The sequence goes on from JBDTOZ010000629.1 coordinate 1,419, forward strand.
TTCGGGGATCAACAGCGGCGCTCACGTGTGGGGACAGTTCCTGAAGGACTACCGCCGCACGGACTGGTAGGGTTCAGGTGTTGCCGGGCTTGTGGGGCCCTACTGAGTCTGGATGCTGTTGGGGAAGCGGACGAAGGTCCCGTTCGAGAAAACGATGTCGCAGTCCGGACTCAGTGTGTCATCGGTGGTGTAGGACGTCCCTTCGAAGAGCCCGTCACGACCTGGGGAGCGGATGGCGTACATCTTTCCCTCCGCCGCGAACTCGAGTGGATAGCCCCAGCCGTCGACCTGGGGAAGCGACTTGATGAATCCGGGAGTGAGCGTCAGTTGCAGTCGCGGATACGGAATCACCGCTGTGGGATAGCTGAAACCGGCCGCGCTGTACGATTGCGCCTCCGCGGCCCGCGCTTCCCAGGCGGAAGCGATCGTGCGGATGTCGGACATGGTGCGTTTCTGCCGAGCCCGATTGAGCGCATTCAAGTAGTTGACGATCGCGATCGCGGCCAGCACGCCGATGATCGCCACGACCACCAGCAACTCGATCAACGTAAATCCCTTGCGATGCCTTCGACGCATGACGTTCACCTGAACCCCCGACAGAATTTTGTGCCTGTACACTAGCCGACGCATGCTGGGCGTCGCGGCGGAAATTCGTCAGTTTTTCGTCAAAGAAGGCATCGCCGGCCGACTGGTCGTGGCGGTCTCGGGCGGCATCGACTCCTCGGCTCTCCTGTTCGCCCTGAGCGAGTTGCGATCCGGCTCGCTCCAACTCGTGGCTGCTCATGTGAATCATCACCTCCGCGGAACGGAGTCTGACGGGGACGAGTCCTTCGTTCGCGAGCTCTGCGCGCGACTTCAGGTTCCGCTCCACGTTGCCGACGGTACGCTCGATGCGGACCTCGTGCGCGAGCGCGGCATCGAGGCCGCCGCCCGCGCCGTCCGTTACGCTCGGCTGTCGGAGATTCGGCAGCAGACGGAGTCGCGTTTCGTGGCCACGGCACATCAGCAGGAAGACCAGGCCGAGACCGTCCTCATGCGTCTCCTCAGCGGAAGCGGTCTGGCAGGCTTGCGCGGCATCCATCCGGTGCGTGAAGACGGCTTCATTCGTCCCCTGTTGAAGGTGTCCCGCAGCGAGCTCGCTTCATTTCTCGCGGAGCGGAACGTCACGGCGAGGTACGACAGCTCCAATGACGATTTCCGCTTTCTGCGCAATCGCGTGCGCGCCCTTCTGCGCGAGACCGGCGGAGTGGATGCGCTGGCGTCCGTCGCGGAGCAGGCGCGCGCATCGTGGCCCATCCTCGAGCGTGCGATCGACGTGGTCGAGGAGCAATGCACGACCTCCGACGGGGAGCAAACGCGTTTCCACCACTGGCCAGACGACCTCTGGCTTCGCGGAGCGCTCCTGCAACGCCACATCCGGAGGCTCGACCCCACGTCCCGTGATTTCGACGCGTCGCGGATCGCCGCCGCGGCGGACTCGGTCCGCCGGATGTCGGTGACGGGCACTCTCGAGCTGGTGAGGAAGGGTGAAGCCTGGATTCTTCGCCGGCCTCCTCCGGACATTCTTCCGTTCGAGCTGCCGCTGACCGAGGCCTCCCCTGCTCACATCCCGGCCACCGGCATGACGGTCCACGTGCGCCGGGCGACGGCGACCGGCGGGGAGCGCCAACGCATTCAGCTTCCCGAGCCCGCGGCCGCCTTCACCGTACGGAACCGCCGCAACGGAGACCGCTTCCAGCCGCTGGGACTGGAGGTCTCGAAAAAACTGAAAGACTTCCTGATCAATCGTAGAATCGACGTGGACGTACGAGACCGACTCCCGCTGCTCGTGTGGAACGGAGAGATCGTCTGGGTCGCCGGCGTGGAAGTATCCGAGCGCTTTCGGGTCACCGGCGGCGGCGAAGGCGTGGTCTACGAGGTGTGGACGGATGACCGAGATCACCCCGATCTTCAGCGCTGACACGATCGCCGGCCGCATCCGCTCACTCGGGCAGGAGTTGCGCGCCGATGCCGGAACCGAGGAGGTCTTTCTGCTGGGCATTCTCAAGGGTGCGGCCGTCTTTCTGGCCGACCTCCTGCGTGCGGTGCCGGGGCCGGTCAGCTACTCCTTCATCGACGTGGTGCGCGACGTCACCGATCAGGAGACGGCCGAGGCCGTGGAGATCGATTTTCTCAGCTTCACCGACATCCGCGGGCGCACGGTCTACCTGTTGAAAGACGTCGTCGCCACCGGAATCATCGAGAACTACCTGCTCACCCAGCTTCGCTCCCGGGAACCGGCCAGTCTCCGCCTGGTGGCCTTGCTCGACCGCCCCAGCGCGCGCACGGTCGACCTTCCCGCCGATTTCCAGGCGTTCACCATCCAGGAAGACGGCATCTGGGCCGGTTACGGCCTGGAGCACGACCGCCGTTTCGGAAACATCCCCTTCATCGGCCAGGTCGGGCGCTGAACCGGCACCCGCCGGTGCCCTCGGGTACACCTGCATTCCGAGCTTGGAATTGGTCCCGATGCGACGGAATTCGAGGTCAGTCAGGCCCGTCGACACCGCCAGACGTCCCCTGCAATATCGCCCCCTCGCCTCCCGTTACGAGACGCGATAGTGTACGTGGCACGCACGAAGCATCCGCGTCGCTGCGTCTGGAGGCAATCCGTTGAATTCCACAGTCAAAACCGCGCTCCTGTGGGTCGTGATCATTGTGTTGGTCTTTCTCCTCTGGAGCCTGTTCAACACGGCCAAAGGAGCCAACGAACAAATCGGGTGGAGCACGTTCGTCGAGCGCCTCAACGCGGGCGCCGTTCAGAAAGTCACCTTCAGTGCCGACAAGATCGTCGGCGTGATGAAGAGCAACGCGCCGGGCGGCAGCAAGGCGTTCACCACCACCGGTCCCACCACCTTGCCGGACGATCTCTACAAGCGTCTCGAGAATCAAAAAGTGGATGTGGAGTTCGAGCCGCAACGGGACACTCCCTTCATCGCCGCTCTGATCACCTGGGCTCCCTTCCTCTTCCTGATCGGCCTCTGGATCTTCTTCATGCGCCAGATGCAGGCCGGCGGAAACAAGGCACTTTCGTTCGGCAAGTCGAAAGCCAAGCTCCTCTCCGGTAGCGCGAAGAAGGTCACGTTCAAGGACGTGGCCGGCGTGGACGAGGCCAAGGTCGAACTGCACGAGATCATCGAGTTCCTCAAAGAGCCGCAGAAGTTCACGAAGCTCGGTGGCAAGATCCCGAAAGGCGTCCTGCTGATGGGTCCCCCGGGAACGGGCAAGACGTTGCTGGCCCGCGCGATTGCCGGCGAGGCCAATGTGCCGTTCTTCTCGATCTCCGGCTCGGATTTCGTGGAGATGTTCGTCGGCGTGGGCGCCTCACGCGTCCGCGACCTGTTCGAGCAGGGGAAGAAGAACGCTCCCTGCATCATCTTCATCGACGAGATCGACGC
>JBDTOZ010000630.1:0-9885 GCA_039932995.1 Acidobacteriota bacterium
GACGGCATCCTGCCCGGACGGGAGGGCGCAGGGAGCGTCTGTACTACGAACCTCGAGGTTCTGCGCGCGACGCGAAGATCTGCAGGCGGAGCATTGGAGCGCCGGCGTCCTCGCCGGCTGGCTCGTGGGCGTCTCGCCCGCGAGCCTTTCTTGCGAGAGTGGTGATTGCTGCCCCTCGCACGCGTTCCCCCGCCCGCGGCGAGGACGCCGCACAGCCAGCCGGCGAGACGCCGGCGTTCCTTGCGTTGCGGCTCCGCCGCGCTGTGGAGCGGTGGACTTTAGTCCACTGAGCACTCGCGATGCGCGCGCCGAAGCCGGATGAGGCGCTCAAACACCCTCTATCATCCGAACCAGTGAACGCCTCCTGGCTGCTGGTCCTGGTCGTGTATGGCGTGGCGGTGAGCCTGGCGCGGCGGGCAGGTGCGGATTTGCCGCGGCGGGTGGCGCTGCTCTTTCTCGTGCTGGTCTTTGCGTTTCTCTGGCAGCCGTTGACGCAGCGGGTGATTCTCGTGCCCGCGGATGTCTTGAAGCTGACGCCTCCCTGGTCCGAGATGCGCGCGCCCGGCCGGCCTCCCGTGACCAAGTACGAGGTCTCGAATCTGAATCTTCACGACGTGCCGATGCAGATCGTGCCGTGGCTGCATCAGGTGCGGGAGTCGTGGCGGGCCGGGAGGATTCCGCTCTGGAACGAAGCGGCGGGATGCGGCTATCCGATGCTGGGCAACGGCCAGAGCACGCCCTTCTCTCCTTTTCATCTGGTGACGCTGGTTCTTCCGTTGGGGTATGCCATCACCGCGGAAGCGGCGTTGAAGCTGCTGCTGGCGCTGGTGTTCACGTATCTCTTCTGCCGCCTGCGCTACTCCCCGCTGGCCAGCGTGCTGGCCGCGATTGCCTACGGATTTTCGACGTGGATGGTCACCTGGCTGCAGTTTCCGATCGCAGCGGCCGCGGCGATGCTGCCGGGTGTGCTGCTGGCGGTGGAGAGGCTGGTCGAAAGGGGCGGCCTCCGAGGGCAAAGCGATGTGGGAGAGACGCGCGCTCCGGCCCGCGGGCCGATTCCTTTGGCCGTGGCCATCTTTTCGCTGACGGTGCTCTCCGGCCATCCCGAGACCATCTTCAACATCGGACTGATCGCGCTGGCGCACGGCTTGTGGATCGCGAACGCGCGCGGGCTGCTGCGGGTGGCGGGCGCGTGTCTGCTGGCTGCGTGCATCACTGCGCCGGTGCTCGCTCCGTTCGGAGAGGCGGTGCTGCGCTCGCAACGGCTGGCGGAGGTCCAGGTCAAGAACGAGGTCATCCCTCCGTACTCCGACCGCGCCTCGGCCGTGCTCCTGCTGCAGCCGCGCTTTTTCGGGGAGTTGCCCATCGAGCGACCGTGGGGTCCCACCTCGCTCGAATCCGTCTGTGGGTTCGCGGGCGTGCTGGCCCTCTCCTCCGTCGTCGCGGCAATGGTCTTCATCGTGCGCGGTCGCCGCTGGCGCGAGCGCGAGACGCTCTACGTCCTCGGAGCCGTCGTCTCTCTCGGCATCATCCTGGGCTGGCCCGGAATCACTCAGGTCTTCGAAGTCATGGCCGGGCTGGCTCCGGCCATGCGCATGCGCATGGGCATCTGCTGGTTCGCGGCCGTCCTCATTGCGGCGGTCGTCGACTGGACCAGACGGGAAGGAGCGGCGCCGCTGCTCTTTGGCGCTCTGGTCGTGGCCTTGACGATGCTCCGCGCTCTGGGCACGACTCCGTTCCCGTCCGACTCTCATCGCGTTTCCGCGATCCTTTCCCTGCTCCCGAGCCTGGCCGTGCTGGCGGCCGTTGCCTTGACCGCGTTTCGCCGCGGTGAGGCACTCGTCCTTGCGGGCGCGCTGACGGTGCTCGAGCTCTGGAGCGCCATGGCGCACTGGAATCCGATCCTGCCCGCGCGTGCATTGCGTCCGGAGACGCCCCTCATCGCCAGACTCCAATCGCTGCGCGGTTTGCACCGGATCGTTGGGATGGGAGGCCAGCTCTATCCGAACACCGGGGCCTATTTCGGACTCGAAGACGTGCGGGTCCACGATCCGATGGCCTCTCGCCGCTATGTGGAACTGCTGACGCAAAAGGCAGGTTGGAACGCTGCCGACTATTACGCGAAATGGAACGACCCTTCCTCGCCCCTGCTGGACCGGCTGAACGTGAAGTACATCGTCAGCGACCGGGCCTTGAAGGGTTTGCCCCTCGTCTACCAGGGCCGCGACGGGTGGATCTACGAGAACCGCGGTGCGCGCCCGCGCTTCTATTCCGACTCCGCGGAGGTGAGCATCGTCCGCGCGTCCGGCGATGCGTACCAGATGCGCATTCGCGCAAGGCAGCATGCCCTGATCTCGAGCAGCGTGATGAATGAGCCCGGGTGGACGGCGGGAAGGTTCCGCGTCTTCGACGGAGACGGACCGTTCGTGGCCTTCATGGTGCCCCCCGGCGAGCACGAAGTGGAGGTGCGTTACCGGCCGCGATCGTTCTACGCCATGGTGCCGCTCTCGCTGCTGACGCTGGCGGGATTGCTGGTGGCTGCGCGGATCCGCAAGAAGCGGAAGGGAACCTGAGTCATCGTGCGGGGCCGGCCACGCGGCTCACGATCCCGCCAGCACTTCTTCCACCGCTTCGATCGTGGCGTCGATCTCCACCACATTCTCGGCGCGAAAGTTTGCTTCCGGATCCTTGAGGATGTGACCGGTCAGGACGCAGACCACCTGCTCGGCCTCGCGGATCACGCTGGCTGCGCGCAGTTTGCGCACGCCTGCCAGCGTCGCCGCGGACGCGGGCTCGCATCCGAGACCGAGGCCGTCGATGAAGCGTTTGGCGGACAGGATCTCGTCGTCGGTGACCTCTTCCACCACCCCGTTGGTGTCGGCGATGGCCGTGACGGCGCGGTCCCAACTGACCGGGTCCCCGATGCGAATGGCGCTGGCGATGGTCTCGGCGGTGATGCGATGGCGGTTGGCGAACGACTCCGTGAAGCCACGGAAGAAGGGGTTGGCGCCGTGGGCCTGGATGCTGGCCAGACGGGGCATCTTCGTGATCCAGCCGCGGGTGAATGCTTCCTTGAGAGCCTTGCCGAACGCGCTGGTATTGCCGAGGTTCCCGGCCGGGACGACGATCCAGTCGGGCGCCTCCCAGCGAAGGTCCTGCAGCAGTTCCCAGATGATGGTCTTCTGGCCTTCGATGCGGAACGGGTTGATGGAGTTGACCAGGTAGATGCCCAGCTTGTCGCACGCTTCGCGCACGAGACGCATGGCCGCGTCGAAGTCGCCACGGACCTGCAGACACCGGGCTCCATACGCGAGCGTCTGCGCGAGTTTGCCGCTGGCCACTTTTCCGGAGGGGACGAACACGATGGCCGGGAGCTTGGCCTGCGCCGCGTACGCGGCCAGTGAGGCGCTGGTGTTGCCGGTCGACGCGCACGCCACCGCGCGCGCCTTGACCCGGACCGCCTGCGTCACCGCCACCGTCATCCCGCGGTCCTTGAACGAGCCCGTCGGATTTTCCCCTTCGTGTTTGTAGAGGATCCCCTCGCGCTCGTACAGGCGCGTCCCTCCCTCGGGATGAGTGATCACGCGATCGAGATTCAGGACCGCCTCGCGGAAGCGCCAGACGCCGCTCTGGTCGATGGGCGCCCACGACGTCTGGCGGTCGTCGAACGAGTTCCGGTCGATGATCGTGTCCCGCTCGACACTCAGCAGCCCGCCGCACGCATCACACGTGTACCGGACTTCCAGCTCGTCATAGCGAGTCTTGCAGGAGATGCATTCGAGCCACTCACTCATCGGCGAAATTCATCCCTTTCGTTCATTCTTCATTCTTCCGAGCTCCCTCAGCTTCCCGAACGCCTTCCTTGGCGATCGCGCCGACATGCGAGGAGGCCACGTCGCCGAAGACCGTTTCCATCGCGCCGGCGCATTCTCTCGCGGTTCGCTCGTCGGCGGCGATGGCGAAGAGTGTGGGGCCGGAGCCACTGATCGAACAACCGAGGGCACCGGCGTCGAGTGCGGCCCGCTTCACGTCGTAAAAGCGGGGGATGAGCGAGGCTCGGCGGGGCTCGGCGTAGCGGTCGTCCAGCGCGCGGCGCAGCAGTTCCCCGTCGCCCACGGCGAAGGCGTGAGCGAGCGCGGTGGTGTTGGCCATCTGCTGAATCCACTCCGCACGCTCGGTGCGGTCAGGGAGGAGCGCCCGCGCGTCTCGCGTGCGGATGCGTACGCGAGGCGTGACCATGGCGATCCACCAGTCGGCGGCCACCGGCAGTTTCACGACGTCGATCGGATCGACACTCCGCGAGAGAGCCAATCCCCCCACGACGCTGGGCGCGATGTTGTCGAGGTGCCGTCCGGCGACGGAGCCTTCGCCTTCAAGAGCAGCGGCCAGGATCTCGGCGGTGGTGGCCATGGGACACAATCCCGCGGCGTGACAGGCCAGCGCCGCGGCATAGGCCCCGGCCACGCTCGACGCGGCGCTGCCACCCATTCCGCCGGCCAGCGCCAGGCCTTTGTGAATGGTGACTACGGCGTTGATGGCGAACGGCTTCAGATAGGCGTGAGCGGCGATGGCCGCGCAGTTGCGCTCCGGAATGAGCGGCACGAGCTCCGCGTCCCGTCCCGTGACCGCGGCGATGCGCCACGATTCGTCGGTGAGGGCGATGGTCACGGTGTCGCCGATGCCATCCACCGCAAGGCCGAGGACGTCGAAGCCCGGACCGACGTTGCCGATGGAACCGGGTGCGTACGCGGTGGCTGTTTGATTCATGACCAACCCCGCCGGTCGAGAGTCACGATCGCCGCTCCTTCGAAGCGGGTCGCCGCGTGCTCTCCACTTTTCTCCGTTCGTGCATGGTGATGGCCACGATGTCGTTGAGCACCCCCGCGGCGGTGACGGCGGCGCCGGCGCCTGGTCCCGTGACCACGAGCGGATTCGTCGAGTAGCGTTTGGAGTGGATGACGATCGTGTTGTCCGCGCCGCGCAACCGTCCCAAAGGAGAAGCCTGGTCGACCGCTTCCACGCCCACACGGATCGAGCGTGGTGCGATTCTGGCGACGTAGCGGAGCACTTTCCCTTCACTCTTGGCGCGGGCCACGCGATCCGCGAATACGTCGTCGAGGGCCGTGAGCTTGTCGACGAAGCGAGCGGGCTTGTCGTCGTCGACCGCCTTCGTGAAGAGCGATTCCAGGGCGATGTCGCTGAGCTCCAGCCTGCGGCCCAGCGTGCGCGCGAGAATGAGTGCCTTGCGGGCCACGTCCGTGCCCGAGAGATCGTCGCGCGGGTCGGGCTCGGTGTAGCCGAGCTTCCACGCCTCGCGCACCGCATCGCTGAAGCGTTCTCCCCGTTCGAGCGCGCTCATGATGAAACCGAGCGTGCCGGAGAACGCGCCGAGGATGGTCTCGACGCGGTCGCCTGATTCCTGCAGTTTGGCCAGCGTGTCCAGGACCGGCAGGCCCGCACCGGCCGTGGCCTCGTACCGCAAGGCCAGTCCACGCGCGCGCGCCGTCTCCATCAATTCGTCGAACGCCAACTGTGAGACCGCCAGCGGCTTCTTGTTCGCCAGCACGATGTGAAACCCATTCTCCAGCGCCTTCTGAATCAGCGGCGCCGTCTCCTCGGAGGTCAGGTCGACCAGAATGGGCCGATGCGAAGGGAGCAGCCAGAGCTCCTGCTCCATCGCTTTCTGCAACTCGGCAATGGACAGCAAGGACTCGCGGTCGAACAACCGCGCTCCTTCGACTTTGCGTTTGGCGAGCTTCTGCAGCGCGGAGGGACGGAAGCCTTTCGGCTCGATCTTGATGCCCGAGCGATCGGCCACCGCGGTGATGGTGATGTCCAGGCCCAGCTCTTCGCGGAGGTGCTTCTCCTGTCCGCGAAGTTGCGCCGCGAGCTCGCGGCCGATCTGTCCGAAGCCGAGCAGCGTGAGCTTCGACTCGCGGCCCGTCGTGTCGGCCAGCGGGTGAAGCTTGTCGAGCTGATACTCGTTGTGCAGGGCTTGCAGCGCCTTCGTGGCGTCGGCTTCATCCACGGCGATGGTGATGTTCAGTTCCGACGATCCCTGGGCGATGGCCACCACGTTCACGTGCGCGCCACTGAGCGCCGAGAACGTGCGTGCGGCGATGCCCGGACGTCCGCGCATCCCCAGGCCGACTACTGCGATGAGCGCAATCGCTTTCTCCGCGCGGATGCGGTCGATCAACTTCGCCTTGCGCTCCAGCAGGAACGCCTCTTCCAGCGCGCGCACGGCGTGATCCGCCTCGGTGCCCGGTACGACGAAGCAGATACTGGCTTCGCTCGAGGCCTGGCTGATCATCGTCACCGAATGCCCGGCCTGCGAAAGTGCGGTGAACGCGCGTCCGGCCACGCCCGGCACGCCGATCATGCCCGAGCCTTCGATGGAGACGAGGGCCTGGTGATGGATCGCGGTGAGAGCTTTCACCGGATAGGCGCCGGGCTTGACGTCGTCCGCGATGCGCGTGCCGGGTGAAGTCTCGTGGAAGGTGTTGCGCACGAAGAGCGGGATGCGGCGATCGACGAGCGGAATCATGGTCCGCGGGTGCAGGACCTTCGCTCCGTAGAAGGCCAGCTCCGCGGCCTCGCGATAGTGCAGCTCGCTGAGGAGGCGCGCGGAGGGAACGCTCTTCGGATCGGCGGTCATGAGGCCGTCCACTTCCTTGAAGAGCGTCACCGCGGTGGCGTGGATGCTGCGCGCCAGGATGGCCGCGGAGAAGTCGGTGCCGCCGCGCCCCAGGGTCACGATCTCGCCTCCCGGCCCGCGTCCGAGGTAGCCGGGCACGACCACCACACGACCCTTGGCGAGCAGGGGCAGGATGAGTTTCTTCGCGGCGCGCTCGCACTTGAGGAAATTCGGCCAGAGACTGCCGAGCCTCAGCTCGGTGATGACGATCTCGGTGGCATCGACGTAGACGGCGTCGATGCCCTGCTCGGCCAGCACGCCGGTGAAGATGTGGGCCAGCACGCGCTCTCCGCGTGCCACGAGCGCGTCCTGCGCGCGCGGAGTCAGCTCACGCAGCACGGCGATGCTCTCGCACATCGAGCGCAGCTCCTGGGTGGAGGCGGCGATGGTTGCGGTCAGCTCTTTCGCGGGTGCGGCGTCCGGATCCGGGAAGAGCTCCTGCACCAGGTCGAGATAGCGCTTCTCGAACTTCGCGGCCGCATTAGACGAGCGCTCCCGATCTCCGCGCAGCGCCGCCTGCCCCGCATCCAGGAGCATGTCGGTGACGCCGTTGGCCGCGGACACGACCGCGGCCACGCCGGAGCCGGCGCGCTTCACGTGCCTGGCCGCCGTCAGAATGGCCTCGGCGCTCCCGACGGCGACGCCGCCGAATTTATAAACCTGCATTCGTTCGTTCCCTGCGATTCCGAAAGACTTTTCACAACAGAGAAATAGCGCGGGCCGCGCCAGAGTGCACGGAGAGCTCTCCGTGTTCTCTGTACTCTGTGGTGAAAGCAGTTCCCACTCGAAACGGACCGCGTGGTCAATTCCTACCGTTTCACCCCTTTATACAGATACGCGATGCCGAACGTCAGGGGGATGGCCTCGAGGGAGGTGAAATCGGCGGCCTCGCGCATCAGCGCGAGGAAGTCGTCGCCGCAGGGGAAGCGCTCGGTGGAGGTCTGCAGGTACGAGTAGGCGGCGCGCTCGCCGGTGAGGAGGCCACCGATCCGCGGCAGAATTTTTCGCGAGTAGAGCTCATAGAGAGTGGCGAAGACGCGGCTGCGCGGCTGCCCGAACTCGAGCACGATCACCCGCCCGCCACTGCGTACGACGCGCGCCATCTCGGCGACGCCTTTGCGCGGATCGTTCACGTTGCGGATCCCGAAGGAAATGCTGGCCACGTCGAAGGACGCGTCCTCGTAGGGGAGGCGGGTCACGTCGGCCACTTCGAACTCGATCTGCGGCGCTTTGAGCCGCGCAAACTCGAGCATCTCCGGAACAAAGTCTGTTCCGAGGACGCGGCCCGCGGGACCGACCGCCTTGCGGAAGGCGATGGCCAGATCGCCGGTGCCGGTGGCGCAGTCGAGCACGCGATCGCCCTCCCGCACCTCGGCCGCACGCACGGCCTTCCGCCGCCAGAGATGATGCACGCCGCCCGAGAGCACCGTGTTCACACGGTCATACCGCCGCGCGATGGAGGCGAACATCGGACGGATCCGATTCGGGTCGGGGCCGGTGTAGTTGGTCATGGGTTGGAGGGGGACGGTTCGCGCTTGGCGGTTTCGGATCCGGACAGGCAAGCGTGCCGCAGGCGGATTCCCGCCAACCGCCAACCGCCAACCGCCAACCGCCTTCCCATACAATCACCCGCGATGCGGGACTTCGCGTTCATCCAGACCTCTCCCGGCCGCGTGTTGGTGGGATGGGGTCCGTTCGAACAGCTCCCCTTCCGGCGTCCGGAGCGGCCGGCATTCTACGTCAGCGATTTTTTTCTCGATGATCCGCACCCGTGGCGGCATCCGCAGGAGTGGGAAGAGCTGACGTTCGAAGAGCTGGCCACGCGATTCGAATCCGAGGCAGCCACGGATTCCCTGGGCGGATCGCTGGGCGTGGAGTGGGAGCCTTTGCCGGTCGAGCAGTTCACTCCGCTCTTCGAGTCTGCGTGGGCCGGCATGGCCCGAGGCGACTTCCACAAGATCGTGCCCGTCCTCTTCGAAAACGGGCGAGTTCCGCGCCGGGGGAACTGGTGGCATTCCCTCGTCGGGCACCTGGCCGCGCTCCCTCCGGGACTCTGGGCCTACGGATACTCATACGCACAGCACGGGATGATCGGGGCCACGCCGGAGATGCTGTTTCAGGCCGAAGCGCACGGCTATCGCACCATGGCCCTGGCCGGGACCCGGCCTGTGCTGCGGGCTGAAGAGCTGCTCAGCGATCCGAAAGAGCGCCGCGAGCACCGCATCGTCGTCGACGACATCGTCCGCCGGCTCTCTCCGTTCGGCAACCTCGAGGTCGGACCGCTCGGCCTGCTCCGCCTTCCCACGATCGCCCACCTCATGACGCCGATCTTCTTCCAGGAGAGCGGCGGCTCCGAGGCCATGTCGTTCACGGAGATGGTGCGCCGTCTCCATCCCACCGCGGCGCTGGGCGTCTCTCCGCGCGCGCCGGCCGGCGATCGCTGGCTGCGCGAGGCCGACCGTGGCGTGAAGCGTCGTGCCTTCGGAGCGCCGTTCGGCATCGAACGGGAGGACCGCTCCGCGCTGGCGTTGGTGGCCATCCGCAACGTGCAGTGGAACGGAGATCGGGTGCGCATCGGATCCGGGGTAGGGATGCTCCCGGAGAGCCAGCTCGAGCGGGAGTTCGAGGAGTTGCGCCAAAAGCGCGATCAGGTCAAGGCGCTCTTCGGGATCGAGACGCAGGCATGGGCAACGTCGACCGCGCGGCGCGCCTGATCGCGGAGGTGCGGGCCGCCGGCGTGGACGAGGTCTGCGTCTGCGCGGGATCGCGCAACGCTCCCCTGCTGGCCGTGCTCGGCGCCTCGGACGCACGCCTGTTCTCGTTCGTCGATGAGCGTTCTGCGGCCTTCTTCGCCATTGGCCGCAGCAAACAGCATGGTCGTCCTGTCGCGGTCGTGACCACGTCGGGTACCGCTGTCGCCGAACTGCTCCCTGCCGCGATCGAGGCCCATTACTCGGGCATCCCGCTGGTGCTCATCTCCGCCGATCGCCCGGCCCGCTTCCGCGGCACCGGCGCACCTCAGTCGATCGAGCAGGAAGGCATCTTCGGCGTGTATGCGGAGACGGCGCTGGAGACTTGGACGAAGACGCGACCCCTGCATCTGAACATCGAGTTCGACGAGCCGCTGATGGATGAGCCGCTGATGGATGAGCCGCTGATGGATGAGCCGGTGGTCGTTTCCCGGTTGC
>JBDTOZ010000631.1:0-6310 GCA_039932995.1 Acidobacteriota bacterium
GCTCAGCTCCGCCAGCATGCGGGTCAGTCTTCGCGATTCGGTGTCGCCGGTCTCGTACGTCTGGCGGAGCATGGCCACTTCTTCCTCGGGCTCGGCGGCGGAGATCGTGAAGCCGTTCTCGGGTTGGGCGGGGTCCAGCGAGACGGATCCGGTCCAGCCGTTCTCGTCGAGCGTCCAATGGACGTAGCCTGTGCCGAGGTTGCGGGAGGCGGCGGTGAGGGTCTCGTCGCCGATGACGTTGGAGGCGCGGTCTCCGGTGGCATTGGCTTCCAGTGCGCGCTGCACGCCGGCGGCGGAAGCGGCGATCTGTTCGTTGAGCGGAACACTCTCTTCGAGAAAACGGAGCCCCACGCGCGTCTCGTGGATGATGCGCGCCGTCTGCGCGAGGATCTCCACCTCGGCGCCGTGCCACCAGAAGCGCAGCAGGCCGCGCGCATCCGCCGGAATCGGGTCGTCATGCTCGATCTGCGCGCCGCTGGCGCTGATGTCCACCAGCCGCACCGCGAAATCGCCGAACCAGCCATCGAGAGGCTCGGACAGCGTCAGCCGCTGAAACGCGCGGCGCTCGTCGTTCACGGGATCCGCTTCACGTCAGTGATCCAGTAGGCGCGTTCCGTGACGTGGAGCTTCGCTTCGATGCGGCTCTTGTCCGCGGGGAGGGTGGCCACTTCCGCGCCACGGACCGTGTAGTCCATGCGCATGGCCGGCATGAAGCCGGGAATGTCCTCGTGGTCCAGGTTCAACGAATTCTGTTCCGGATTGCGCGACGTCACCACGCCCCGCACTGCGTAGAGCTTTTCGCCCGGCTCGCTGAGCGGTTTCGGTTTCTCCCTCCCGGCGCAGGAGACGACGAAGAGCAGGAGCAGGGCAACGACGGCGGCGCTTCTCATCCGTCGAGATTGTATGATCCGCCGCATGCTTCCAGAAAAAACGTTTGAGGGCCGCGTCGGCATCATCACCGGCGGGGCGACAGGCATCGGATTCGCCATCGCACGAGAGCTCACCCGCCTGGGCGGACGCGTGGTTCTGGCCAGCCGCAAGGAAGAAAACCTCGGCAAAGCCGTCGAGCAGATTCGGTCGGAGACCGGCCGCCAGGATGCGGCCGGCTATCACGTGCTGGACGTGCGCGACGCCGAAGCCGTCGAAGCGATGGCCGCCAAGGTCGACGAGGAGCACGGCCGCATCGACTTCCTGCTCAACAATGCCGCGGGCAACTTCATCGTCCCGGCCGAGCAGCTCACCGTGAACGGCTGGAACTCCGTCATCGGCATCGTCCTCAATGGGACGTTCTATTGCTCGAGCTCCGTCGGCAAGCGGATGATCGCCAGGAAGACGGGCGGGGTCATGCTGAACGTCATCGCCAACTACGCCTGGACCGGCGGTCCCGGCGTGATCCACTCGTCCGCCGCGAAGGCGGGTGTGCTGGCCTTGACGCGCACCCTGGCCGTGGAGTGGGCTCGCTTCAAGATCCGCGTCAACGCCATCGCTCCCGGCCCTGTCTACACGCCGGGCGCGTCCGAGCGCCTCTTCCCCGACGAGGCCATCATGGAAGGGATCCGCAAGACCATCCCGGCGCGTCGCTTCGCCAACCTCGAGGAGATCGCCCGGGCGGCCTCGTACCTGCTGTCCGACTACTCGTCCTACGTCACCGGCGAGAACTTCGTCATCGACGGCGGCCAATGGCTCTCCGGCGCGGACTACTTCACACGCCTCAAGCAGATGGTCCCGAAATAGGCGCGTTGACGCGTGCCCCGCTACTTTTTCGACAGGTAATCCAGGGCCACGTTGGCCAGCGAGCGCACGCCCAGTCCGAGGCCGCTCTCGTCGACGTAGAACAGGGGCGAGTGATTGGAGGCGGCCTGTTCGGGGGTCTGGTCCTTCGGACGCGTGCCCAGCCAGTAAAACAGGCCGGGGACTTTCTGTTGAAAGAACGAAAAATCTTCCGCGCCAAGCGTCGGATTCACGACGCGGACGTTCGCGGCGCCGGCGGTGCGGCGGAGGGAGGGTGCGCTCTGCTCAGTCAGTGCGGGATCGTTGTAGGTGATCGGGTAGCCGGTGGTGATCTCCACGGTCACCGTGGCTCCGGCGCTCGCGGCGATGCTCTCGGCCGTGCGGCGGATGCGCATGTGCAGCTCCTCGCGCATCTTCGCGTCGAGTGAGCGGATGGTGCCGATCATCTCCACTTCCTCGGGGATGATGTTGGTGCGCACGCCGCCGTGAATGGCGCCGACGGTCACGATCGAGGGCGCGAGCGTGGAGTCCAACTGGCGGCTGGGGATGGTCTGCAGCCCGAGGACGATCTGCGCGGCCACGACGATCGGATCGACGCCCAGCCAGGGGTAGGCGCCGTGCGTCTGTTTGCCGTGGACGACCATCTTGAACGAGTCGACGGCGGCCATCATCCCCTCGGCCCGGTACGCCACCTCGCCCACCGGGAACCGCGACGTGACGTGCAGTCCGAAGATCGCATCGACTTTCGGATTCTCCAATGCGCCTTCCCGCACCATCAAGCCGGCGCCGCCTTCTTCGTCATCCGGCGCCCCTTCCTCGGCCGGCTGGAAGATGAACTTCACCGTGCCCGGAATCTCCTCGCGCATGCCGGCCAGCACCTCCGCAACGCCGAGGAGGATGGCCACGTGGGCGTCGTGTCCGCAGGCGTGCATGACCCCGACCTCGTGGCCGTTGTAGGTCGTGCGCACTTTCGAAGCGAAGGGGAGATCGACCTGTTCGCTCACCGGCAGCGCATCCATGTCCGCGCGCAGGGCCACCACTTTGCCGGGCTTGCCGCCCCGCAGAATGCCGATCACGCCCGTGTGCGCGACCCCTTCGGTCACGTCGATCTTCAGCGCGCGCAGCCGCTCCGCGACCAGCTTCGCGGTGCGGGTCTCGCGGTTGCCCAGCTCCGGGTGCTCGTGAATGTCTCGGCGCGTGGCAATGACGCCCGGCTCCACACGAGCGGCAGCCTCCTCCACACGCTGAGTCAGGGTCGCGGCTGTCACGGACATGGTGGCCTCCAGTGCGAGGAGCAGAACGACGGTGCGGAACATGCCGCCAGTCTATCCCGCGCCGCCGGCACGCAGCGGATCACACCGTCCGGGACAGCGCCTCCCCTTTCGTCACCAGCTCCCCGAACCAGTCCGCGAAATTCGCTTCCTGATGGGCCAGCGCCAACTCCCGCATGCGACCGGCCATCTCCAGAAACTGTGCGATGAACCGGCGGAGCTCGTCGTGGTGCCCCATCAGCAGCAGAGCGCCGGCCTGGGTCTCGATGGTCTGATAGGCCTGCAGCGCCTGCGCGTACTCATTGCTGAAGTGCTCGAACCTCTCGCGCGGGTCATCCGGAACGTCATTCATGCGGACGGGCCCGGCTGCGGATTCCGCGCCAGCGCCGAAGAACTTGACGCGGGCGGCACGGCTGCCAGCGCTGGTCGGCATAGCCTTGGGCACGTACAGTTGCTCCGAGGCAAATGCTTCGAACGCGCAGGTCCAAGGTCCACTGCTTCCTTCCGCGGCAGGTGGCCTGCTCACCCCACCTATAATCGCCGCGGATGTCATTTCTCGAAGGACGGCAACTCTCCAAGACCTATCGCAACGCAGAGGTGCCGGTGGTCGTGTTCAAGGACCTGGATCTCTCCGTGAAGCAGGGGGAGATGCTGGCGGTGGTCGGTCCTTCGGGGATCGGAAAGTCGACGTTGCTGCATCTGCTCGGCGGTCTGGACCGGCCCGACAGCGGCACGATCCGCGTCGGGGACCACGATCTGCGCGCGCTCTCCACCGACCAGCTCGCGCGGTTTCGCAACCGCAACGTCGGCTTCGTCTTTCAGTTCCACCATCTGTTGCCCGAGTTCACGGCCGAGGAAAATGTGGCCATGCCCGGGTGGATCGGAAGGGCGGATCGCGACGAGACCCTGCGGCGGGCCTCGGCCCTGTTGGGAGAGCTGGGCCTCGCGGACCGTCGACGCCACTTTCCCAACCAGCTCTCAGGCGGAGAACAGCAGCGTGTGGCCATCGCCCGAGCATTACTGGCCGAACCGATGCTCTTCCTGGCAGACGAGCCGACCGGCAACCTCGATCTCAGGACCAGCGAGAAAGTCTTCGACCTGATGCGGGACTGTCACCGCCGGCGCGGACTCACCTCGATCATCGTCACCCACAATCCCGACCTGGCCGCCCGTTGCGATCGCGTGTTCGAGATGAAGCAGTACGGGCGAAGCTGACCGGACGGAAACCCCTGTGCCTGCGATCCGTCTAAAGGGATGGACGGAAAGGCTGAGCGATGCCTTTGGAGGACGAAGTGCTCCTATCCGATGACGGCGGGCCGCCGCGCCATTGCCGTGCACGACGCGCAACTTCATGATTCCCAAGGGAATTCATGAAAAGCGGGTGCGGCATGGCGACCGCAGGGCCAACGGCGGGGTCCCCGGTCATGGCGATGTCGTCCGCATCGCCTGGCCAGCAATGGCAGCACCTCAGTCCCGGTCAGCACAACCTCGATGAATTTCTTGCGGAGGCGATCCATGCAAGCAACGAAGGCGCGGCAGCAGCGGTACGGGATCCGTGATCTCGGGTTGTGGACGTTGCTGGCCACGCTCCTGATTCCCGGCCTTGCGGCGGCGCAGGAGCAGCGCATCGACCAGTCGATCGAGGTTTCGATCGTCAACGTGGACGTGCAGGTCACCGACAAGCAGGGCAATCGCGTGAAGGGTCTCCGTGCGGAGGATTTCGAGGTTCGTGAGGACGGCAAGCTGCAGCCGATCACCAACTTCTCGGAATTCTCGCCGGCATCGACCACCGCCTCCGTGGCGGTGGACGGGACGCCTGCCGCGGTCGCGCCGGGAGCGGCACCGGCCGAGGTTGCGGCGCCTCGCGCGCGGCGCACCGTGGTCCTCTTCATGGAGCCGGTCACGCTGGCCGGGTTCCGCTCGAAGACGCTCTTCGATTCGATTCGCTCCCTCATGCACCAGGTGGTGGGCAAGGGGGATCAGGTGTCGATCGTGACGTTCGTCCGGCGCACGAGGGTCCGTCAGGAATTCACGGACGACTTGCCCACCATCGACCGCGCCCTCGACCAGCTCGAAAAAGAGACCACGGGTGTCGAAGGGAATCCGATCGACGACAACCGGCGCATCGTGGAAGAAGAGGTGGAGCAGGACGAAGAGTTCGAGAAGCTGGCCGCCGATGCCGGGTTCGCCCTGCGGTCGGGCCCCTCGTTCTCCGCCGTCGTCGCGGCCCGGCGTCAGCTCTTCCTGATCCGGCAGAAAGTCGCGGCCATGGAGACGCTGATGCAGACCATCTCCGGCGTGGAAGGCAAGAAGATCCTGATCATGGCCACGCGCCGCCTGGGTCTGTATGCGGGCGCGGAGTTCTTCGGCGGCACCATTCCCGGTGAGTACAGGCAGGAGCTCGACACGCGTGTCTACCGGGAGTCCCTGATGCGAAGCGCCAACGCCCAGGGCATCACCATCTATGCCGTGCATCCGGAGGGTCTGCAATGGACCGCTCCGGATCCATCTGTGTCGGGCAATTCGAGAATGGAGAGCAGCCTCGAAGACGATCTGGGCCGGAGCGGGATCGACAACCTGGTCTTGCAGAATGAGTCGGCGGCGTTGAAAGAAGTGGCCGAATCCACCGGCGGCGTCACGGCCTGGGGGAGCGAGAACGTCGCCAAGCTCCTGCCGCGATTGTCCGACGATCTCGAGACCTACTACTCCCTCGGCTATCGCAAGCCACTGACCGGGCGGGACTCCACCCGCTCGATCGTCGTCAAGACGAAGAATCCGGCCTACGTGGTCCGCTCCCGCCGGCAAGTCGTCGAGAAATCCGACGCCACGCAGATGAAGGACCGGGTCATGGCCAACCTCTTTCAGCGTGTGTCCAACTCCAGCATGGGCCTCCCGTTCGATGTCGTGCTCGGTGAGGTGAAGAAGACCGGACGCAACCGCTGGTCGGTGCCTCTCAAGATCAAGGTCCCGATCGGCAAGCTGACCACGCTCCCCAAGGGACGAGTGGAGCAGGGAGAGTTCTCCGTCTTCGTCGGCACCGGCGGGGGCCTGGGAGTGATGAGCGAAGTGGACCGCCACGCCCAGCCGTTCGAGCTGGCGACGGACGAGCTCCAACGCGCGAAGGCCTCGCACTTCACGTACGAGATCACGCTCACGGTCGATCAACTCGTGGACCGGCTCTCCATCGGAGTGCTGGACGAAGTGGGCAAGGAGTACGGCCTGAAGAGGTTCACGCTCCCGAAGCGGTGAAGGAAATGCGCCGGGCAGAATGCGCGCGGTGGACTCTCGTCCTGTGGAGCGGTGGACTT
>JBDTOZ010000632.1:0-17554 GCA_039932995.1 Acidobacteriota bacterium
TCCTGCAGCGTATAGACCCACTGGCCGTAGTCCTCGGCGCCGTTGAAGGCCAGGAGGCTTTTGCCGGAGTTGTTCGGGCGGACGGCGATGAAGGGGCCGACGTAGTCTTTGGGAGAGGCCGCAGAATTGAGTTTGCTCGGACCGCCCACCGCTCCTCCCTGCGCCGGGTTGCCCACGCCCACACCGGGCTGCTGGTTGGTCCCGCCGGGCAACACACCGCCTCCGGCCACAGCCTCGATGGCGTTGGGCGGCACGAGAATCCAGCCATCCTCTTTCCCCGTGAGCGGGTTCGCCCATTTCCCCGATCCGCGCAGCATGCGCGGTTGCTTGGCTTCCTGGAGCTGCTCGAGGCTGACCGGAAGGCCCTGGTGCTTGCGCTCCCAGTTGGCGATCCCGATCGCGTACTGCTTCATGAGGAAGATGGTCTGCCGTTCCCGCTCCCGCCGCATCACCAGCGACCACTGCGAGGGAACGGTGTAGGCAATGATGATGCTGATGATGGTCAGGATCACGATCAGCGCGGCCAGGGTGAAGCCCTCCTGACCGCTTGGCGGTTGACGGTCGTCGCTTGGCGGGGTGGACGGGAGTGGCGGTTCTCCCGCCAACCGCCAACCGCCAACCGTCGACCGGCTAGAGATCGCCGTACGGAACATTCTGCAGAGTGACACCTTGGGCCCTGCTCTTCACGTCGATGACCCCGGGCTGACTCATGGCCTCGGGATCGGTTTCGGAGGGAGCTTCTCCTCCTTCGAGAGACAACGGATCCTCCATCACCGGCTCCCAATCCTGGGCGTCCGTGATGGGATCCTTGGGGATTCTGCGGATGTAGTTCGGAACCAGCTCGTTCAGATCGGCCGGGTAGTGCTGCTTGTCCGCGTAGAAATTGTCGATGGCCTTGCGCATGGAGGAGAGGTTGTCCATGAGCGCGGCTTCGCGGGCCTTCGTGGTGGCGTAGCGGATGTTGATCATGGCGATCCCGGCCAGGATGCCGATGATCGTCACCACGACGATGAGCTCGATGAGCGAGAAACCCTTCTGTGAAGGATGAAGGCGCAAGGCTGAAGGCCGGCGACGGCTCTTCAGTCCACAAGGTCGAATTTCATAGGGCGTATTCATTCTTCATCCTTCAAGCTTCAGCGTCCTCGTCACCACTCGTTGTAATGCGTCTTGCCGTCGAGCGCCAGCGAGGTGGAGGTGGAGTGCACCTCGAACACATTGTCGCCGTTGGTCATCGACGTGTCGGGATCGTCGGTGGTGGAGAGAACGATCCACTCGTTCCGGCCGGTCATCGGGTCGATGAGGTCCCGCTCGCGCAACAGGCGGATGGTCTTTCCGTCCGACATCTTCACGCCTTTGAGCAGTTCGTCGAGAGTCTTTGGATACCCGTCCGAGCCGAGTGCCTGCATCTGCGCGGGACGGGGAGGGGGCGCCTGTCCGGGCATGCCGCCCTGTTGCTGCTGCTGCGGCATCTGTCCCAGCGTCATGAGCTCCTGATAGCGGTCGATGGCGTCGGTGATCTTGCGGAGACGGCCGTGGAGCTCCACTTCCTTCTGCCGGCGGATTCCGAAACGCGCCACCGGCAGCGCCACCGCCGCCAGGATGGCGATGATGGCCACGACGGTGATCAACTCGGCGACGGAGAAACCCGCTGACGCCGCGCGCGTTTTCGCAAGCGGTGCGGTTGCTGGTTGCTTGTTGCTGGTTGTCCGCGGGGTTTCGTTCTTGCCGGACATGAGTCCGTCGCACGTTTGCGCGTGGTCAGCTCCGATGGAGCGGGTTGCGGCAAGTTGGCTTTCTGCCAGCCGCCAACCCCCAATCGCCAACCGGAACCGCTGTGTCCCCGAGCCCATCATTCCGTCCTACTGAACCTTGGCTCTCCCGCCGGCGACCGCGGCGACGACACTCTGACCGCCAGAGGCTTGAAACTCGGGGTTCTGCATCACCAGGAAGGTCTCTCCCGAGACTCCGCCGTGAACGCGGATGAGCAAAACGTCTCCGCCGCCGATGAAGCGCAGCGGTTTTCCGCTGGAGCCTTTCACGCGAATGGTGCCGGTTTCGCGATCCACCGTGATGACCGGCGGCAAGGAGGGATCGACGGAGATGGCCGAGCCGACCAGGACGTCGGTGACGTCCATGGCCCGCGGGTTGAAGTGCAGCACGAGCTCGTTGGCAGTCAGTCCGTCGAGGTCCATGCCCACGACACTCCACAGTCTGGATTCGCCGGGACCGAGGGCGATCACGGAAGGCTGCGGGCCGATGCGCGGCGTCATCCGCGGCGAGGCACCTTCCGCCACGTCCGCGGCCGACTCACTGGTGAGGGCGAGGGCGGAGGAACGGGAAGGCTGCACGCTCGAGCTTTGGTCCGGCGGATTCGGATTCACTTCCGGCGGATTGTTGGGATTCTGCTGCGGGCGGAACGGATCATTCGGCGCGCCGCCCTGAGGCTGCGGCTGGATGACCGGCGTCTCCATCGCCTCGGGGACGATGTAGTTGCCCGGCTCACCGTCCTCCGACAACCGGCCGTTCTGTGGGGCGGGCACGAAAGGATCCGCGCCCGACTGCGACTCGATGCGCGGCGAGACGCCGCGGAAGGTCAGGTTGTTGCCCGTGCCCACCCACATCGGCGCGAGGTCTTCCTCGGTGATGTCGGGGATGCGCACGATGTGCGGAGTCATGGTCAGGACCAGATCCGTGCGGGTCTCGTCCTTGCGCTCGTTGGTGAAGAGACGCCCGATGAACGGGATGTCGCCCAGGAAAGGAGTCTTGGTGGCGCTCTGAATCTTGTTGCTCTGGATCAGACCGGCCAGGAAGTTCGTCTCGCCATCCTTGAGGCGGATGGTCGACTCGATCGTGCGCGTGGCGAACGTCGGCTGCTCCTGCCCGGCGAACTTGACCGGTGTGCCCTGGTTCGAGACTTCCACCGTGAGCTTGAGGGTGACCTCGCGATTGTGGTGTACGCGCGGCTCCATCGCCACCTTGATGCCGACGTCCTGATACTGGAACGAGGTGTACGGCACGGTCAGATTCGGATTCGAGCCCGGCTGCGTGCTCGTGCCCGGGTTGTAGCCGGAGATGGTCGTGACCGGAACGGGGATGCGCTGGCCGATGTGCAGCGTGGCCTTTTCCCCTTCCGAGATGCGCAGCTCCGGATTGGCCAGCAGCTCGCTGTTGCCGAACGTCTTCAGCAGCGAGTAGGTGACCGTGGGAATGGTGAAGTTCAGGTTGTTGCGCAGGAGATTGAGACTGCCGACGGCGTCCCGGATCTCCTGGATGGTGCCGCCCGTGAAGGCCGTGCCTCCGACGATGGGGGAGGCGATGGCGGACGAGCTCTGCTCACCGGCGCTGCCGGTGGGGAAGCCGGAGATGGCCATGCCGATCTCACGGATGCGGTTGAGGTCGAGCTGGACCAGTTCCACCTGCACGACCACTTCCGCCTTGGCCTTGTCGTTGGCCTGGATGATCTTCTCGGCGATGCGCACCTTGTCCGCGGTGTCGCGGATGGTGATGGCATTGAGGGCCTTGAGGGGGAAGACGTTGCGCGCCTCGATCATGGTGCGCACGACGTTGGTGACCTGTTCGGCGTCGCCGTTGGAGAGGTAGAACGTCTGGATGACCAGGTCTTCGTAGTCGCGGCGGGCCTGCGGGTTGTCCGGGACGACGATGATGGTCTTCTCGTCCAGGACTTTGTAGAAGTGATTGCCGGCCTGCATCACGCGCTCCAGGGCCTGCTGGGCGGTGACGTCACGGAGCTCGATGGTGATGCGGTCGTCCTTGACGGCCTGATCGAAGAGGACGTTGATGCCGAAAGCGTTTCCAAGGGCGCGATAGATGTCCTTGACCGGCGTGTCACGGGAGAAGGTGAGCGAGATGGGCTCGTCGGAAGCGGGGTTGAGCTGGGGCGGCTGGGCCTTGGAGATGTTGGCGTGGGCGCGGCGCTTGATGTCGTCGACCGAGACCCGTTCCGAGGCGGCGCGTTGGAAGTCCTGCAGGATCTTGTAGGCCTTGGAGAGCTCGACGGCCGAGAACTGATTTGTGGGATCGAGCTTGACCGTGATCTGCAGCTCCGTGGCCGCGAGCTGGGCCAGGCGGTACTGCTCGTTGCCGGTGGCCTTCTCCGCTTCCGAGAAGAGCGTCTTCCCGCGCTCGAAGTGCATGCGCGACGCGGCACGCCGGGCACGGTCCAGGGAGAGCTTGAACTCGCGATTGTCCGGTGCGATCTCGAGAGCTTTCTCGTACTGCGTGACCGCCACGTCCCAGTTCTTCTGGTCCTCGGCCGTGCGCGCTTCGTGGTAGGCACGATAGCTCGTGCACGAGCCGAGCGTGCCGGTGATCAGAACTGCCGCGAGGAGTGCCCTGCTTCGATTCATGTCGATCATTTCTGTCCTGACTGACGGTGTGACGGCCGGGCCGGTGAAACGTCACTGGCCCAGCGGCACGCGCTGGGTGATGTCGGGGGCGAAGCCGACGAATCCGATCTCGGCCGACTCGATCCCGATCCGGCGGAGGATGAACTTTCCTTCGATGACATCGCCGATCCGCGCATTGAGGATCTCTCCGTCGCGGGCGAACGTGGCGATCGGATTCTGCGGTCTTCCGAATGTGCCGATGAACTTGTAGTTGAACGTTGGGGGCGTCGGGGGCGGAGGAGGCGGAACCACCTCGCCCGGATCACATGCGGTACCGATGCCGTCCTGATCGATGTCGCGCTGATCGGGGTTGGCCACGCTCGCGCAGTTGTCCCGGAAGTCGGGGACGCCGTCCTTGTCCTGGTCGGCTGGCGGGGCCACGGGAGGCGGCGGCGCCGGTGGTGGGGGAGGAGGCGGCTCCTTATAGGCGAACAGGTTTCGCTCGCTCTTGAAGCTGCCCGTCTCCGCTTCCAGCAGGCGCGTGTTCACCGGCTCCACGCCGGGGGGCGCGGCCAGGGCGGCGTCGAGACCTGCGCGTGCACCGGGGGTTTCGTGCGAGACCGCGGCAGGCGTTTTCTTCTCGGGCGCCGCGGCCGTATAGATCGCGAACGCCGCGATGAGCAGCAGGCCGGCAGCTGTCCAGTTTTTCCAGTTCATCCTGTCCATCACGAGCGGTTATTGGTGGCGGGTGCCGGATCTTCGCGGAAAAGAGTCTTGATCCGCAGACTGAACGAAAGCCGGTTCTCCCCCGCATCGGTGAGCGAGATTTGGTCGATGATCACGAACTGCTCGGACAGCTCGAACAGGTTGATCATGCGCCGGGCCTGATCGTACGTCGCATCCACGTTGAAGGCCACGCCGACTTCCTTGGCGCCGACGCCTTCACTCTTGCTGCCCGCCGCCTTGCTCTCATTTCGGGTGAAGGACAGCGTGGTCGGGATGGCGTTGCTGGCCCTGGCCAGCCGTTTGACCTCGGAGATGAAGAGCGTCAGCCGGCGCGGCTGCGTCGACCAGCGATCCTCGAGGATCGCCTGGACGTCCTTCTCCACCCGGCGATAGGCGACCAGCGACTGCTCGGCCTGGAGGCGGGACTTGTGAGCCTGTGCGAGCTGGCCTTCCACCTGGGCCAGGCGGCTGTCCATGTCGTCGAGGCGGCTCTGGTACTGGATCCGGTACGTGAGGAAGAACACCAGGTTGGCCAGCAGCAGGACTCCCAGGATGATGAGCAGCGTCCGTCGTTCACGCCAGATCATTGCAGTCCCTTCCCGCGCAAGGACGGTCCAGTCTCCGGCAGATACCGGACGCTGATGGTGAACGCGTATCCCTCGTCGATCTGGGTCTCGTTGTGAGGAAACGCTCCCTCGAAGTGCGGGTCGGCGTTCATGCGATTGATCGTGGTGATCATGCCGTCGCCGGACTTGCTCCGGAAGTCGAGGGAGAGGTCGATGCGCCCGGTCTTGTCGAACGTCGGGGACACCGAGAGCAGGCGGACGTCGTCGGCCAGCAGCGATTCCAGCGAGTCGAGCAGGCCGCTCCAGGAAAAGGCGCGCTCGTTCAGCTTGGCGTTGATGAACTTGGTCTGCTCGTCGAGACGTTTGAGGTCCAGTCCCTTCAGCCGCTGGCGCGCTCGCGTATCCAGCTCCTGTTCCTTGCGGGTCTGTTCCTCGAGCTGCGCGATCTTCGCGCGGGTGGACTTCGTCTCGCGTACGTAGCGGTAGTACGTGTCGACGTTGTTGAGCATCAGGAAGGCCGTGAGCAGGGACAGCAACACCACCACGGCGTAGACCGGCCGATAGTCGCGATAAGGCCGCGCTGCGAGATTGAGATGGATCGGTTTCACCCGGTGAACACTCCTGCGCACGCGATCAGCTCGGCGTCGAGCCCTACGATACCGGGAGGAACATCCTCCGTGTAGTCTTTGAGAGAGACCAGCCGAACCTTGGTCCGGAACTCCTCGGCCAGTGTGACGTGGACGTCCTCTCCATGCTCTCCGGCCACGAAGCAACTGGCGAACGTATCCGCGGCCAGCGATTCGCGCAGGTAGTTGGCCGAGAGCCGGATCTCCTGGTCGATGGTGCGGTCCGCGCTCAGATTGCGGGACCGGATGAAGAGGGGCTGCGCGCCGCGGAAGACCGCGGTCGTGAATTCAGTCTCGCGCAGGTAGAAGAAGAGCCGGTCCCCGGTGCTCTCTCCCTCTCTGACCGCGATGGCGTTCCAGATGTTCAGTCCGAGGGGCTCGATCAGCACGATGTCCAGGCCGGCCGCGGCGAAGATCCGCTCGATGGCCGCCAGGGTCGCGTCCAAGGCGCTGAGGACCAGCACCTTGGCTCCCTGTCCGTTCCGGGAAAGCACCGAGAACGCCACGCGCAGTTGCTCGGGGGGGATGGGCAGCGTGCGCTTCAGACTCCAGCGTACGACGTCCATCGCGTCCGCGGCTTTCTCCGGCAGCGACGGCAGCTCCACCAGATTGATGCGGAACCAGGAGTCGGGAAGCAGCAGCGAGACCTTGTCCCACTTGCCGCTCTCCATGCGCAGCCGGCGCAGGGCCTCGGTGAGCGACGACTCGCCGGCCAGTTGCGGAGTCACCGCCGCCGGCGTGAACGTATCCGCGGCCAGCCGGTAGCTCTTGGCGTGGACGAGGCGCGGTCCGCTCTTCCCGCGGCCCAGGCGCGCATGGACGAGAGAGTCGTTGTCGAGGACGAGGACGTCCGGTGGGAATGTGCGGGCCATTTTTCTCAGGGCAGCAGGATGAAGGAAGAAAGATGAAGGAGGAAGGACTTCATTCTTCCACCCTTGCTCATCCGTTCGCCTTCGTCCTTTATCCTTCTGCCTTCATCCTTCTGCCTTACTCGACAAAGGTCACCTTGTTGATCTCGCGAAGCGTGGTCTGCCCCTGGATTACCTTGAGGAGGGCCGACTCGCGCAGGAACGTCATGCCTTCATCGTGGGCGGCCTTCTTGATCTCCGAGGCGGGACGGCGGTCGAGAATCATGGTTCGAATACGATCCGAGAGGTCGAGAAGTTCCGAGATTGCGGCGCGGCCGTGGAAGCCGGTGCCGTTGCACTCCAGACAACCGGCGCCCTCGTAGAAGACCCGTCCGCGGAAGTCGGCGGGATCGAGTCCCGACTCCACCAGGAACGACTCCACCGGCTTGACCTCGCGCTTGCAGTGGTCGCAGATCTTGCGCACCAGCCGTTGGGCCAGCACGCAGTTCAGCGCGGAGACGAAGTTGTAGAGGTCCACCTTCATGTTCAGAAAGCGGCCCAGCACGTCCACGACGTTGTTGGCGTGCACCGTGGTGAAGACGAGGTGGCCGGTGAGGGCCGACTGCACGGCGATCTGGGCCGTCTCTTCGTCGCGGATCTCGCCGACCATGATCTTGTCCGGATCGTGGCGGAGGATGGAGCGCAGTCCGCGGGCGAAGGTCAGTCCCTTCTTCTCATTCACCGGGATCTGGGTGATGCCGCGGAGCTGATACTCCACCGGATCCTCGATGGTGATGATCTTGTCTTCGGGTGACTGGATCTCGGAGAGCGCGGCGTAGAGCGTGGTGGTCTTGCCCGAGCCGGTCGGTCCGGTGACCAGCACCATGCCGTACGGCTCTTTGATGAACTTGCGGAAGCGGGTGAGCATCCCTTCGTCGAAGCCGAGGATGTCCAGACGGAGGTTCTTGAACTCCTTGGACATCGACTCCTTGTCGAGGATACGGATGACCGAGTCCTCGCCATGGGCGGTGGGGACGATGGAGACGCGGAAGTCGATGGTCCGGCCGGTGATGCGCAGCTTGAAGCGGCCGTCCTGCGGCACGCGCTTCTCGGCGATGTCCAGCTCCGACATGATCTTGATACGGCTGATGATGGTGGAGTGATGGCGCTTGTCGATCGGGTCGAGGGCCTCGTAGAGCACGCCGTCGATGCGGTACTTGACCACGACCTCGTTGTCGCGGGTCTCGATGTGAATGTCCGAGGCCCGGCGCTGGATGGCGTTGAAGACGATCGAGTCGACCAGCTTGATGATCGGAGACGAGTCCTGCTGCGTGATCGAGTCGATGGTCAGCGTTTCTTCGCCTTCCTCGTTCTCGGCCACCAGTTGCATGCGGAAGCCTTCCGTCGCTTCGTCCAGGACCCGCTGGGTCGACTCCGACTTCTGCAACTTCTCCCGGATGGCGGCGGGCGAGGCCACCTTCACGCGCAGCGGCGCGCCCAGGAGGAGCTCCAGCTCGTCGAGCTTGAGCACGTCCGTCGGGTCGCCGACCACCACCGAGATGTGTCCGTCCCCACGATGCTCGGGGATGAACTGATAGCGGATCATCAGCTCCAGGGGGATCTCCCGGAAGAGCTGGTGGTCGCTCTGGAAGTGCTCCAGATCGACGAACGGGAACCCGTATTGCTCGGCCAGACGCTGCGCGCGTGCCGTCTCGCCCGTCGGGTCGGCGTTCTTGTAGAGCGTGCGGTTCGGATCTGCGACCATAAGTTCTCGGAAAAAGCGAAGCTACATCCCGGCCTGCGACAGCCGGAACAGCGGGAGATAGAAGGCGTACAGCAGGACTCCGATGACGCCTCCCATGAAGACGAGGATCAGCGGCTCGATGGCCGCGACCAGCCTCGCCAGTCTGGACTCGATTTCCTCGTCGTAGAACTCGCTGACGTTGGCGAGCATTTCCGTCAAGGCGCCCGTGGACTCCCCGACCTTGATCATCTCCACCGCCAGGTCGCTGACCACCTTCGTGTTGTCCAGCGAGCGCCACAGTGGCTCTCCTTCGCGGACGTGCTGGACGATGCTGCTGATCTTGCTGGAGACGAGGTGATTGGTGACCGACTGCGAGGCGATCTCGATGGCCGGCACCATGGGAGTGCCGCCGGCCAGCAGAGTGCCCAGCGACTGGGTGAACTGCATGATGGCGAAACGGTGCAGCACGCCGCCCACCAGAGGGATGCGCAGCTTGATGCGGTCCCACATCAGCCGGCCGCCCGTGGTGGCCCAGCGGTGCAGCAGGAACGAGGTCAGGCCGATCCCCACGACCACGAAGAGCAGGTTCTTCTGAAGGGCCGTGGCCAGGTTGATCATGGCGCTGGTGAACCACGGCAGTTCGGCGCCGAAGCCGGTGAAGAATTCCGCGAAGCGGGGGATGACCCAGGTCATCATCACGAAGACCATGCCCGCGGAGAGGAGCACCAGGATGGCCGGATAGATGAGTGCGCCGACGACTTTCTTGCGCAGGCTCACGATCATTTTCTGATAACGGAGGAACCGCTTGAGCACCCCCTCGAGGTCGCCGGAGCGCTCCCCCGCGCGGATGGAGGTGGAATAGATGGGCGGGAAGAGGTTGCCGTACGCGCCGAACGCATCCGAGAGGGCGATGCCGGAGGTGAGCTTCTCGCGGATGGCCGTCAGGATCTCCTTGAAGCGCGCGTTCTTCTGCCGTTCGAGGAGGATGTCGAACGACTGAATGATGGGCAGACCGGCGCGCACGAGAGCCAGCAACTCCTGATTGAAGAGCAGGAACTGTTCCGTGCTCACGGCCCGCCCGAGGCGGGGCATGAGGTCGCGGAGCTGGAACGAGCCCCGCCGGGAGGCGAAGATGTGCAGTCCCTGACGGCGCATCTCGTCCTGGGCCGCGCGCAGGGAGGCCGCACTGACCTGCCGCTCGACGATCTCGCCTTCGGGAGTTCCCACTCTGAGGATGAATTCGGGCATTCGAAGATCTTCCCTCGCCTCGCCTTGGACGGGTCGTTGACACAAACGTTACGGGTCGAGGCGTTGGGATAACCGCCCAGACCGGGGAAGGCTTCCCCGAGAGGGAAAGTGGGGGGGGACGTCGAGGCTCAGCCGGCGCGAGGCGCTTTGGACTGCGGCCACTTTTCAGTTGCCGCGCCCACAGGCGAGGACGGTGCAAGGACAGGTCCGCGCCAACCGAATCAACCCCCGCCTTCCCGATTGGGCTCGAGATCGAAGATCTCATCCGTCCGGACTTCGCGTCCCACGAGAAAGCGCACGCCATCCAGGATGCGCAGCATCGTCAGCGGCGGACGTCCCCTCCGGCGCGGATGCGGGACATGCTCGGGCGACTGATGCCGGTGGCCGATTCCAGCTGCACCGAGGTCAGTTCGTGTGCCGTCAGAAACCGCTGGAGGCGCGTGGCCGGGCGATTCTTTTCGACCCTCTTACCGCTCATGGGGACCCATTCTGTGCGGCGATCGCAGGAGGCGCGCCAGGTGAGATCGTCGGAGCTCGATGAGGAGCGCTTCCACGAGGTCACCGACGTGAGCCGGCTGGACCGGCTGGCCCGGGAGGAAGGTGCCCGCCACGGCCCGGTGCTCCTGCAGCAACCGCCGTCCGCCTGGCGGCGCATGATGCGTGGCCACTCCCGCTATCGATGGAGGTCCGGGCATGCGCAATCATCGTCGACGTAAGAGATCCCTCTCAGCGCTTTCGCGCAAGTCATTGAGCACCTTGATTCCGTGCTCAGAAAGGCCGGGCACAAGACAAAATGGCTCATCTCAATACAGAGATCCCGCACGTCTTGACCAGCTTCGAAACGAATGCGCACGACGTCGAGCGTTGCGCGAGCTCACTGACACCCCGGGAGTGTCTTTTCCATCGCCGGCGGATCAAGGGGAAGAGTGTGAGCCACCTTGGTCGGGGCGACACGTAAAGGGGGCTTTCCGCGCCGTCGACACCTCGCTTCTGGCGCCAGTGTTTGACGATGCCTTCGTCGAATTTCTTTGGTTGGCCGATGAACGAGGCTACGCATGGCAGGACTCCCGATACAGACGCGTCATCCCGTACGTTGCGAAGCTTGATTCGGGAGATGGTTCAATGAGCGAATTGCTGGCGCGGTAATGGATGCGCCATGCCACGCGCTTTGGGCTGGATCGACTTGCCGACCCAAACCATCAGATGATCTTTCTCGGTGAGTCCCATGACAGCCAACAATCGTACGGCGATACTCGCGTGTCCAGCGGGTTCAATGACTTGTGGCTCTATACTGCCGCCATGCCGAATGTCGACCTCAGGGCAGAGGCCCTTGTGCACGAGATGGGCCATCAATGGCTCGTCAATCAGGAATGGATTACCGCACAAACACAGCGGTACACAGGGGGCCACTGCGATACAGCGCATGGGCAACCTCTGACCATAGGCATCCCGACCGGCGCGGGACTGTTGTGCACAATGACGTCCGGATCGGCACTGTGGTCCACGGCCCAGGCTTGGGACAGGCACGTGGGATTCCACTTTGAGTCGCTACCCGGTCAACAGGAATCGAGTGAGTATTCGTGGATTCGTGACCGGCTCGATCCGCTGCCTCAGAACGACAACCCTAGACCGAGGATCATTCAATGAGAAGATTTCTTTTGTTGTGTGCGCTCGCGTTCCCGTTGAGCGCGAATCCCATCCGCTTGACCTTGGCCGTAGAACCGATGGAATCGCTTCCTGGCGTGCCGGTGACCTTTCGTGTCACCGCGATCAACACCAGTAGCGCGCCTGCGCGGCTGGCCCCGTTTGTCGCGCTCGAGGTCACTGTCGAGGGGGTGGCCTTCGATGCCTATGCGGGTTTTCGTGGTGACGCGGATGTGGCTCTGCTGCCCGTGGCAAACCTGACATCTTCGTGGATCGACTTCGCGCCGGGGGAGGAGCGACGTTTTGACTACGTCGCGTCTCCCGATAGTCCTCCATGGTTCTGCGACGAGCGGCTGCAGCATCCTGGAACCTATCGCCTGCGACTTCGCGCCGACCGCATACGCTCTCCGATGAGCATGGATCCTGTTCCCGACCCAGCCATTTCCAACCAGGCCGTGTTCACTGTCGGTACCCCCTCCGGCGACGACGCTTTGGCTTGGGCACTGATTCGTGACGGCAACCTGTGCATGGGTTGGAGTCATCAGGCGGAACGCCTTTGGTCTCAGTACCCCGACTCGGTTTACACCTCGATGTGCGTACGTCCTTATCCTCATGGAGACCGAGAGGCGGAGATGGCGAGCTTTCAAGCGGCGCTGGACAAGGGCCCCCCGGAAGGCTTCGCAGACGCGTTCAAAGAGTCGATCGCCGCGCTTCACGTCATGTTCATGGAAAAGGCCATTCCGGGCGACGTGGAGGGCGCATTTGCGCATTCCGAAGCGGCGAGGGTGATCTTCGAGGAGTTGGCGGCGAAGGATACCGACTTCTCGATCAAGATGGCCGCGCAGAAGGGTCTTCGCGTCGATGTGATGACGCTCGCCGAGCTGCAGGACTATGACCGGCGTACTCGTGCGGTCGACCCTCCTGTCCCGCAGTGCGAGAGTGCCCAGGTGGCGACGGTGCGCGCGGAGATCGCGGCGTTTGCCAACGGCACCGGCGTGTCGAGGCAGACGCGATCGAAGCTGGAGATGGTCCTGAAGAACCTGGACCAGTACAGCGCACAGCTGACCAAGACCCCCCCCGCCATGAGCAAGGCGATGCAGGAGCTCCGTTCCGCGGGCGGCGAGATTCACAACGCCAACGGTTCGCTCGTTCCAGTGGAAGACGGCACGCGCTGGCTGAAGGCACTCACCGTCGCTGCCGCGTTGTCGGCGCGAAAGGCGGTGGAGGCCGCGGCCTCCAGTCCCGCGGTCAGGTCTGGGCCCCTGTCGCAGGCACAACACGACCTGGAGGACGCACTGGGAGCGGCCAGCGGAGGGGACTTCCGCAAGGCCCTGCAGTTGTTCAAAGCGGCGCTCGATAAAGCGGAATCTGCGTCGGAGGTGCGGGGATCGTTCTGTTGATGGGCCGGATGGAAAGTTGCGGAATGGGTTTGCTCCATCTTTGAGATGGAAGCGTTGGGTGACCCGCCGGGAAGGCGTCCGAGGTTGGGTTGGATGGCGATGGCGAATTCCATTCGCGGACGGGGGTCGCGCGCTCTGACTAGGGTCCGTGCGGTTGCCGCTTTGTGGTCGTTCCCCGGCGGAGTGGACAGAACTCCGGAACAACGCCTATATTGCCGTCACGATTCGGCGGGATTCAGCAAGCCCTCTCACCATTCGGATCTGACGACAAGGGAACTGCGAATCTCTCTCCGTGGACCAGCGGCGACCCACGCGCCGCCACGGCAGCCGGGTTCCGGCTGAACCGCATTGGGGAGATGGCGATGCAGAGAAAGAGTACTGGACTTCCCCTGGGATCAACCTTGCGGCTCCTCGCCGCAACCGCCGGACGGAATTGCGTGAGACGATTGACAGGGATCATGCTGGCCCTGGTTTCCATCATGGCGGCGTGGGGGGCGAGGGGCCAGGTCACGGCAACCAAGACGATCAATGTCCCCAACTGCGCATCCACCTTTCCTGATGTCACCTGCCAAGGGATCAGCAGCGGGAGAACGGACTTTCAAGATAGCGGGGGAGGGTTCGGGTGGGACTCGTTGACGATTCGCATGCCATTCGCCGGGTCGGTCATCCATGAATCGCTGGTGACGATGTCGATGAACGGGAATGCCATCGGCCCACCGGTGAGTGTTTTCGGCGGAGTCTGTCCAACCCAGCCATTGACGTACGAGTTCAAGACCTCCTCGCTGAGGGGCTACCGCGAAGGTGATTTCAACACCGTGGCGTTCTCCGCGACCGGAGCTGTGGGGACCTGGCCCAGCCAGGATTGCCAACTGATCTTTTCGTCCACGGCCAGCATGCAAATGCTGGATGGCGACGGGCAGCGAGGCGTCATCGGCAGCCCCGTGGAAAGGAACCTCCGTGTGAGGTTCACCACCAAAACCCCTGGCTTCGATCTTTCGACGCTCAACGCGGTCTTCGAGGTGACCTCGGCTCCTAAAGGTGCTTCGGGCTACGGCATCGGTGCCGACGACTCGGCAGTGTCGCCCACGACCTACAGTGCGCGCGCCAACGGAGATGGAGTGGCGAGCGTGACCTTGCTCCTTGGAGATACAGGCGGGGCTTACGTCGTGCAGGTGAAGGGGCTCGGTAGCACGACCGGGCAAGTCGTGACCTTCACGGGCACAGGAGTGAAACCCGACAAGGTTGCCGTTCTCAAAGACACGATGGACGTTGCGGACCTGTCACCCGCATTCGCTGTGCCGGCTACGCAACCGACGACCTTCTACGCCATCGGTCTGGACGGAGCCGGCCAGAAGATCGGGCCGATGAAGTGCGGCTGGACAGTGTCCGCCAGCGGGAGCCCTGCCACACGTGGCGACGGCACCCTCGCTCCGGTGGTGGCCACGAAATCGGCCACCTTCACTCCCACCAAACCGGGCCAACTGATGCTCGTCGCGAACACTCCCCTCAAGGGCGTGAAGAGCGGCAGCGTCGGCCTGTTCATATCCAGCCTCTATGTGAGCGTCGAGAACTCATTCACTCCCTCGGCGCCGGTCGACGAGGCCCCCCGCTTCCTTCCGGGCATGTACTTGGACGGGAGCAACGTTGCACTGAACGTGATGGAGGCCACCGGCCAGTTCATCTCCCTGCATCTGCTCACGGGCGGAGCGAAAGGGAAGGCCACGTTCACGGTCGACTCGACGAACTACCCCGGCATCGCCATGAACTCCCCGCTCAGCGGCGACCTCACGGAGGACATGCTGTTCACGAACGGGCAACAGAGCGTCACCATGAACTTCGACCCGTCCACCGGAGATACTTGGACCTCCCTGCTCGTCCGCGACTACGGCGCCTCGGGCACGATCCTGGTGTCGATCCAGTCGGGCAAGACGACGTACGCGCTGAAGCCGCTTAGGCTTCCCTTCGATGCGGATGGGAACGGGTTGCCAGACGAGCCATGGAAGATCGGCGGGAACGTGATCAGCCCCGCGGGACTCACCGCCACAGATGACGTGGACGACGACAACAATCCAGCCACGCCGCATAAAGGTGACGGTCTCAGCGCCTACGAAGAGATGCGAGGATTGGTGGCGACGGGCGCATACACGCGACTCGACCCGCGGAGGCGCGACTTCTTTCTGGTCGCCGATCTCGACTTGCTCGCCTTCGGTACAACGGGTGTCTCTGCGACGCCAATTTCTTACCTCGTCCCCCTCCCCCTTTCGAACCACTACCTCGAGTTGGACGAAGTGGTTGGCGAGGACTTTCCCGCCCGACAATTGTTGAAGATCAAGCCAGTGGTGAATCCAAACCGAGCCGGCGTTCCCGGAAGCCGGGCAGAGGGTCAACGCGCCGTTCGCGCGATCCATCAAGCACAGTTCTGGCCGTCCGTCACTGTGTTCATTCCGGCCAACCCCGCACCGATCGAACAAGACGTGCCGGTTTGGCAGTACGGCGTATTCGGTGCAACCGTTCTGGATACGACCAACTACGACGAGATCGACCGGACTCAGACCGGTGACCTCGTGACGTCCTTCGCCGCAGCCTCTCCGAACGAGACCAGCTTTGTGGAATGGTATGCGAAGACTTTCGAAAACGCCGGAGTGCACACTGATTTCGCAGACGGCTTGATCAATGGCTTTCACGACGAGCACGGGAACCTCGTGTCCCCCTGTCTCGCGCCCAACGATGTTGGGTGCGATGTGTGGGAGGATCACCTCATCGTGCCTCGCTCAATGCCTGGCGGCTATCTGGACGAGCTCCATACGGTACCTGAATACCCGGGCGACTACTACACACGACGCGCGTTCGCCTGTTCAGATATGACAAATGACGTTGCTGGCGGAATGTCGATGGCGACTTTTGCAGCGTTGAAGGCGGCGGTTGTGGCGCACGAGGTTGGCCACGCGATTCACCTCGACCACCAGCCGCTTTGCGGTGCGCTGATGTTTGATGCGACCCTGTTCGGGCTTCATCGTGGCATGTCGGACGTCATTCCCATCGCGTTAAAGTTCGCACCCTCGGAAGTCGATGCAATTCGGCTACGGAAGTAACCGCACAAGAGGAGCTCTTATGATGCACAACCTGGCTCGCGCTTTCGCGATTCTGCTCTTCGTCCCATTAGTGCAACAGTCATCTGCGTCATCGCTGACGGTGAACGTAAAACATGACGTCGTGGTGGTCCAGGGGGAAAGGCGGCAACAGTTCCGCGTGCTGTTCGCCGAAGATGAGCTCGTTGCCGACATTACGCTAAACGTTTATGTCTTGGAGCAGTTCCCATCGTCAAAGGCGCACGATTCCGAGCTGCGGAACCTTCAGGACAAATCCTGGCTGGACTCCGTCCAGTGGCAACTGCAGGCTGCCGACGGTCGACCAACTGAGCTGCCGTCGCCCGTGATTCTGGCAAAGAGCGTTCGTTCGCGCGGCCCAAGCGCAGCCCGGCCGGCCGACCGCGACACCACCGTACCGATGACTACATACCATGCCGGCCTGGCCTTCGGCTCGATTCCGCCGGGAGACTATGTGTTACAGGCATCCATCGGCGGCCTCTCTTCGAGGTTTCCCTTCGTTGTCCGGACTGGATCCGAAGAGGGATTCACAGATCACTATCTTCGTCTGAAGGCCATGCGCACCCGCGACTATGCGACGTTCCGCCGTCTTCAGCTGACGCGACTCGAGAGCAATCCGGCGCGGCTCGACGCGCTGTACGACCTCATCGACCGCGCGCTCGTCCAGGGAACACTCGCTGAGACAAATTCATACTTCGATCGAGCCATAGCGGCGGCGGAGGCGGGCGTGAGTAGCATCGCCGAGCCGGCCCGTAAGCGGAACGTTCAGGAGGGAGTCGCTCAGCTGCGCGCCGTGCAACGCACACTTCCGGATTACTACCAGAACCGTGGACGATGGGTGATGGCGCGCGACACAAAGGACGGTCATTATTCGATCCGCAGCCGCGCGTCAGGTGACGTGATCCGCGATTTTCCGCTTCGATGAGCGATTGTTTGCTTGACCAGGCCAGGCGCAGATTCGCCGTCTGTGCCCGCTACTTGGGGGCCAAAGCTTGAAATGGCATGTTCGGAGGACAAGGGCGAGCGCGTGAAGTGCGGACCGAGTGCAGAAGCGCTCTCTGACTGCGATCACTTCAGATGCCGCTTTGTGGCCGGCTTGATGAGCCGTGCTGCGCAGCGAAGTCGCGACCGCCTTTGCGGCCGCAATAACTCTCGCCCCGTGTTCCCCGGGCCAAGCCCGGGGCTAGATTGTAGAGGCGCCTTCGCGCCTCCACGTAACTCACAATCCCCAACGCTGTTCGTGCGATACAACCGCCAACCGCCAACCGCCAACCGCCAACCGCCAACCGCCAACCGCCA
>JBDTOZ010000633.1:0-2719 GCA_039932995.1 Acidobacteriota bacterium
CTTCGTGCCCGAGTACTCGCTGAAGATTCCCATCGCCTGGCCGCGCTTCACGTCCGCGAAGCCGGCGGCGGTCAGCGCGTCGGTGATGACGGTGGGGCGCACGCAGTCGCGGGTGGTTTCCCAGTAGTAGCGGAAGAGCTCCGCGGCGCGGGCGCTGCCACTGCGCAGGCGGATGATGGCGGGGGCGAGGCGGCCCATGTACAGACCGAGGAAGGCCCGCGCCACGCGTGACTCCGGGGCAGTGATCTCGAGGATGAGCAGCTTGCCGCCGGGGCGGAGGACGCGGTGGCATTCGGCGAAGACCGCGCCGAGGTCGGCGAAGTGGCGCATGGCGAAGCCGATGGTGACGCGGTCGAACGAGTTGCTGCGCACCGCCAGGTTCTCCGCGACGCACTCCACCTTCGGGTTGAGGGTCGTGCCGGAGCGGAGCATGCCGAAGCTGGCATCCATGCCCACGATGGCGTGCGGCTCGCCCGTCACCTCCGCGGCGGCACGCGCCACCACGCCGGTTCCGCTGGCCAGGTCGAGGAGCTTCATCCCCTTGGTCAGGCCGATGCGCTTGACCGCCTCGCGGCGATACCAGTCCCCCGAGCCGAAGGAGAGGAACCAGGTGGCCCACTCGTACCAGGGCGCGGTCTCATCGAAGATGTCGCGGACGTACTCTTCGCGACGCGAGGGGTCCTGGTAGTACTCGACGAGTGGAGGATGCGGGGCCAGCGGTTCCGTCATTGCGTGGACTCTACTCCAGGGCTCAGCTCCGCAAAGATCTGTTGCGCTTCCCGCGCGTCGCCGCGCGTGTATGCCTGGTCGATCTCGATCACGTATTCCTCCGCCGGACGCGTGATGTCGCGGCCATGGCCGCCCTTGGCGTCCTTCACCTTCTCCGCCGCGACGAGCGTCTTGACGTAGAGCACGCGATCCTCGCGTGTCATCCGTTGCCACTCCCCGCGATTCACGTTCGTGCGAGCGCACCCTAGCAGAATCGCGAGGGCGGTGACGAGCACCGCCGCGCGCGTCGCGCCCACCGTCACTCCCGCCTCCACTGCTGGGCGATGGGCATGTCCCGGCCGCTGCCGAAGGCTTTGCTGGAGACGCGGATGGTAGGGGCGGCCTGGCGGCGCTTGAACTCGGCGCGGTCGACCATGGTCAGCACGCGCGTGACCAGAGCGCGGTCGTAGCCGGCGGCCACGATCTCGTCCACTTCCTTCCACTCCTCGATGTACAGCTTGAGGATGCCGTCCAGCACGTCATAGGGCGGCAGCGTGTCCTGGTCGGTCTGGTTCGGACGGAGCTCGGCCGAGGGGGCCTTGGTCATCGTCGGCTCCGGGATGATCGCGCGCTCGCGATTGATCCACCGGGCGATGCGATAGATGGTGGTCTTGTAGACGTCGGCCAGCAGTGAGAGCCCGCCGGCCATGTCGCCGTAGAGCGTGCAGTAGCCGACGGCCATCTCCGACTTGTTGCCGGTGGAGATGACCATGGCTCCGGTGCGATTGGACCAGGCCATGAGGATGTTGCCGCGGATGCGGGCCTGGATGTTCTCGTTGGTGGTGTCGAACTTGTGCTCGCCGAAGAGCGCATCGGTGGCCTTCTCGTACGGCCCGTAGATCTCCGCGATGGGCACGATGTGGAACGCGATGCCGAGATTCTCGGCCAGCGTGCGTGCGTCCGCGACCGACCCTTCCGAGGAGAACTGCGAGGGCATGGAGATGCCGGTCACGCGCGAGGGGCCGAGCGCTTCCACGGCGATGGCGGCGGTGAGCGCGGAGTCGATGCCGCCGGAGAGGCCGATGACGACGTTCTGGAAGCCGACTTTGCGCATGTAGTCGCCCAGCCCGAGGATCAGGCCGCGGCCGATCTCTTCGTCCTCGCCGAGGGAGAGGATCATCTCGCAGGGATTGCCCTGGAGCTGGACCATCGTGTTGTGCTCTTGAAACGCGGGAGCGCAGAAGATGGTCTGGCCGGTGGCATCGAAGACGATCGACGATCCGTCGAAGAGCAGCTCGTCGTTCCCTCCGACCTGATTCACGTAGACGAGCGGCACTTCGTAGCGTGCGGCGATGCTGGAGAAGATCTCCCAACGCGCCCGGCGCTTGCCGGCGTTGAACGGTGAGGCCGAGATGTTGAGCAGCACTTCCGCCCCCTGGCGGGCCAGGTCGTCGACCGGATTCGCGCAGTAGAGCTTCTTGCCGAGGGCCTCGTCATCGAACCAGAAGTCCTCGCAGACCGAGACGCCCACTTTCCGGCCGGCAATCTCCACGAGGTGCACTTCCGTGCCCGGCTCGAAGTAGCGCAGCTCGTCGAAGACGTCGTAGGTGGGGAGGAGCATCTTCTTCTGCTCCAGGATCACCTTGCCGTTGCGGGCGATGATGGCCGCGTTGTGCAGCGGCTTGCCGCACCAGTGCGTGTTCGGAATGGGGCAGCCGAAGATCAGCGTCGTGTCGCCGGTCATGGCCGCCAGCGCGTCGCGGACCTCGAGGGCGCTCTTGATGAAGTAGGGCCGGTCGAGCAGGTCGCGGGCCGGATAGCCGGTGACGGCCAGCTCCGGAACCATGACCACGTCGGCGCCGGCCCGCACGCCTTCGTCATACGCGCGCCGGATCAACTCCGCATTCTTCGCCAGGGCGCCCACGGTGGGATTGATCTGTCCGATGAAGACCTTCATGTCGTTTTCGTTCCCGGTTCTGTCTTCTCGATCATGCGCGAGGGAGACGTTCAC
>JBDTOZ010000634.1:0-19863 GCA_039932995.1 Acidobacteriota bacterium
ATCCTCGCGAGAGCGACGGTGGACTCAAGTCCACCGCTCCACTGGAGTTTGGCCATTGTCGCGAGAAGTGCGCCGGGCAGGATGCCCCGCGCCCCATGGCTCTTCGCGCCAAGGTACTCCGGTAGGGGAGTGCTCTGATGCCGCCTACGGCGGCGGGGAATCTTCGCGTCGCGCGAAGAAACTCGAGGTTGGTCGTACAGAGATTCGTCTTCGAGCCGTTCACCGGCGCTCCTCCTCCATTCGCCGATTCGCGCGAGCCATGGCCGCCCTGGCGCCGTACCTTGGCCCCGGAGGCAAACATGGAGAACATCAATTCACCCGGGAATCGCATCTCCGCGGGGAAGCTGGCCGGAGGGATCGTCCTGCTGGTCATCGGCATCGTCGGATTCACGGATGCCATCGATCTCTGGGATGCGTGGGAAGTGTGGCGGCTGTGGCCCCTGGCGCTGATCTTCGTTGGCGTGGCCTCGGAAGCGGATGCGTTGCGTCAGCGAAGAAGTGGCCGCGGATTCATCCTCATCGCCGTCGGCGTCTGGATGCTCGCCTCGACCCAGCATTTCTTCGGCCTGCGCATGGGCTCGGCCATGCCCCTGGGCATCGCCATCGCCGGGCTGGGCCTGGTGCTCCACGCCCTCGTCGACCTGCCACAAACGAAAGAGAACGACCGTGAACATCGATCTGCCACAAACGAAAGAAGAGAACAACCGTGAACGTGGACCTGCCACAAACGAAGGAGAACGACCGTGAACAGTGTTGAGCCTTTTCGCATCTCGCCACGCCTGATCATCGGCGTCGGCATCCTCGGCCTGGGCGTCCTCTGGACGCTCGACAATCTCGACATCCTCGAGTCCGAGCCGTTCACGCGCTGGTGGCCGGTGTTGCTGGTGGCCATCGGCCTCGTGCAGTTGCTCGACCGCCGGGCGCATGTGAGCCGCGGAGGGCCGGTGGTGCTGCTCGTGATCGGTTCGGTCCTGCTCCTGAACCGCATCGACCTCGTCCACTTCAGCATCGGCGACCTCATTCCGTTGGGCATCGCGCTGCTCGGCGCCAAGTTGATCTGGGATGCGATCGGGAGACGACGGGCGGACAGCGCGGTCAGCGATCCCGACTCCACCGTGCACGCCTTCGCCATGATGGCCGGGCTGCACTATCAGAACGTCTCCCGCCAGTTCCGCGGCGGGGATGCGAATGCGATCATGGGCGGAGTGGAGCTCGACCTCAGGCAAGCCCAGGTGGCCGCTGGCGAGTCGGCGGCCATCGACGCCTTCGTCATGTGGGGCGGCGTGGAAATCAAGGTTCCGGGCAACTGGAGAGTGGTCGGCAACGTCCTTCCGCTCATGGGGGGGTTCCAGGACAACACTCGGCACAACGGAGAACCGGGACCGGTCTTGACGGTCCGTGGAACGGCGATCATGGGCGGTATCGAAGTGAAAAACTGATGCATCCCGTTCTCACAGACCGCGGCCGGCTCGCACTTTACCTGCTCGGGTGGGTGATGCTGGCCGTGCTACTGGCGCTCCTGGTGCTGGAACCGGGCCGGAGCGGTCTGCCGGGAGCGGTGCTGCTCACGTTGCCACCCACGCTGGTCTATGCATTCGTCTGTCTGGCGGCGTGGTACCCGGTGCGCGCGATGCCTCTCCAGCGCGCGCGCACCGGTCCTCTGCTGGCCACGCATACAGTGGCGGCCATCATCCTCGGCGGCGCCTGGGTCATGGTTCTCGGCATCTGGGCGCGCTTCCTCGGCGCTCCACTCACGCCGGCGCGCACGGCGGCCTTCTTCGTCACCGGGGCACTGCTCTACTTGCTGGCCGTCGCGCTGCACTATCTGCTGGCGGGTCTCGAGCACGCTCGCCGGATCGAGACACGGGAGATCGAAGTGAAGATGCTGGCGCGCGAGGCCGAGCTGAAGGCACTGAAGGCGCAGCTCGATCCGCACTTTCTCTTCAACAGCCTCAACTCGATCAGCTCGCTTTGCGGGTCCAATCCGGCGTCGGCGCGCACGCTGACCACCTTGCTCGCCGAATATCTACGTAAGAGCCTGCGCATCGGCGGGGCCGAGACGATCACGTTGTCGGAGGAACTGGAGCTGGTCGCGAGCTATGTGGCCATCGAGCGCATCCGCTTCGGGCCGCGGCTGGAACTGGCCCAGGACATCGAGGAGGCGGTGCGGACGCTGCGCGTCCCTCCGCTGCTTCTGCAGCCGCTGGTGGAGAACGCCGTGAAGCACGGCGTCGGACAGTTGCTGGAGGGAGGAGTCGTCCACATTACGGCCGCGCGCGAGGGGGGACAGATCCGCATCAGCGTGGAGAACCCGTGCGATCCCGACCGGGTCCCGCAAGAAGGGGAGGGGATCGGCCTGGCGAACGCGCGCCGCCGCGTGGAGATGTTCGACGGGCGGATGGAGATCGCCGACCGTCCGGATCATTTCCGCGTCACACTGTCGTTGCCAACATGAGCGAACCGATCACGGTCCTGATCGTCGATGATGAGGCCCCCGCGCGCGCCCTGGTGCGCGAGCTCCTGGCCGACCATCCTCAGTTCCTCGTGACGGGGGAGTGCGCGAACGGCTACGAGGCGGTCAGGGCGGTGGCGGAGCATCAACCCGATCTCCTCTTTCTGGACATTCAGATGCCGAAGCTCGACGGGTTCGAAGTGCTGGAGCTGCTCGAGCGCCGGCCGCAGGTCATCTTCGTCACCGCGTACGACGAATACGCCGTCCGCGCCTTCGAGGTCCACGCGGTGGACTATCTGCTGAAGCCCTTCTCCGCGACCCGTTTCGGAGAAGTCGTGGCCCACGCCGAGGAGATGGTGCGGCGCGGTGGAGCCTCGAACATGGCCGCCGCTTCGGCGCAGGTGCGCAGGCCGTTGCAACGGATCGCCTTCCGCGAGGGAGGAACCATCGACGTGGTCCCGGTGCAGCGCATCGACTACCTCGAGGCCCAGGACGACTACGTGCACGTCTACTCCCGCGGCCGCAAGTACGTGAAGCAGCAGCCGCTCGGCGAGCTGGAGGCGTTGCTCGACGGCACGCGCTTCTTGCGCGTGCACCGGAGCTACATCGTCAACCTGGAGAGTCTGGCCCGCGTCGAGCCGTACGCCAAGGACAGCCGCGTGGCCATCCTCAAGGACGGGACGCGCGTTCCGGTCAGCCGCGCGGGTTACGAGCGACTGAGGGAGATGCTGTGAGACGCAGCTTGGCCCTGACGTTCCTCCTGTTGTCGGCGTGCGGAAAGACCGAGACGGCGGACGTGGCGAGGGTGGTGAAGGAATCGGTCGATGCGGCGCGCGAGAAGCAGCGCGTGGTGATCGTGGTGCGGTTGATCAAGACGGAGATGCCGTCCGCCGAGGATCTGGCCGAGCGGCGCCAGCTCGAGGAGCTGATCGAAGTCGATCGCATCGGGCTGGTCAGCCGAAGCGACGCCGGGACAGGCTATTACGCGATCACCGTGGACGTCGATTCGACGGTGGAATCGGTTCCGCGAATCGAAGCCATGCTCCGCGAGGCCCACCTGAAGGAGCGCGCCTCCGTGAGAGTCCTGGGCGGAGCGCCGTGAGGAGCTTGAACTTTCCTCAGCCGAACGCCGAGTCTTCACCGTCCCGGCCCATCTTGTGCTAGCTTGCTGTCCCGCAGAGATGGAGCCGTCAGAGCAGCAGCACAGCAAGCGTTACCTCCTCACCCTCTCCCTCGGCGCGCTAGGCGTCGTCTACGGCGACATCGGGACCAGTCCCCTCTACGCCTTTCGGGAGTGCTTCTCGGCCGAGCATCATCTCAAGGTGTCCGAGGCGAACATCTTCGGCATCCTCTCCCTCGTGTTCTGGGCGCTGGTGGTGGTCATCTCCATCAAGTACCTGCTGTTCGTCATGCGCGCCGACAACCGGGGCGAAGGCGGCATTCTGGCGCTCATGTCACTGGTGCGGCCCCGCCGCTCCAAACGGCGGGGAGCGCTGCTGGGACTGGCTCTCTTCGGGTCGGCGCTGCTGTATGGCGATGGCATGATCACGCCCGCCATCACGGTGCTCAGCGCCATCGAAGGATTGAAGGTAGCCACGCCCGTCTTCGAGAACTACATCGTGCCGCTGACCGTGGTGGTGCTGATTGCTTTCTTCTGGCTGCAGAAGTACGGGACCGGCAAGATCGGGGCGATGTTCGGCCCCTTGATGATCGTGTGGTTCACCGTCCTGGCGGTCATGGGCATCTGGCAGATCAGCCATGAGCCGCGGGTCCTGCTGGCGGTGCTGCCCACGCATGCGTTTCGTTTCTTCCTAACCAACCATCTGACCGGCTTCCTGGTCTTGGGGTCCGTGTTCCTCGTGGTCACCGGAGGCGAGGCCCTGTACGCGGACATGGGTCACTTCGGAGTGAAGCCGATTCGCATGGCCTGGTTCTACTTCGTGTTTCCGGCGCTGCTGCTGAACTACTTCGGACAGGGTGCGTTCCTCATGCACACCCCGGCCGGCGCGAGCGATCCGTTTTTTCTCATGGCGCCGAAGTGGGCGATTTATCCGCTGGTGATCCTGGCCACCGCGGCCTCGGTGATTGCCTCGCAGGCGGTGATCTCCGGCGCATTCTCCCTGACCCGACAGGCCGTGCAGCTCGGCTACCTCCCCCGCATCCGCATCCGCCACACCTCGGAGCGTGAGATCGGTCAGATCTACATCACGTCCATCAACTGGGCGCTGGCCGCCGCGGCCATCGGTCTGGTGCTGGCGTTCCAGAAGTCGTCCAACCTGGCCGCCGCCTACGGTGTGGCCGTGACCGCGACGATGGGCATCACCACCATGCTCTTCACGGCTTACGCAAAAGAACGGTGGCAGTGGAAGCTCGGCAAGGTCGCGGCGTTCACGGTGCCGCTGCTCCTGGTGGACGTGGCCTTCTTCGGCGCGAACGTCGTCAAGATCGCGGATGGCGGCTGGGTGCCACTGGCGGTGGGGCTATTCATCTTCGTGCTCATGACCACCTGGCGCCTGGGGCGAACGATCCTCAGCAACCGGTTGGCCGAGCAGGGGA
Organism: Acidobacteriota bacterium; assembly: GCA_039932995.1. Classification (GTDB taxonomy): domain Bacteria; phylum Acidobacteriota; class Thermoanaerobaculia; order Gp7-AA8; family Gp7-AA8; genus QHVT01. The sequence continues at coordinate 5,009 of JBDTOZ010000634.1, forward strand.
TGTCCGTCGAAGACTTCATGACCCAGCTCTCGGGAAACAAGATTCCGCGCGTGCCCGGGATCGCCATCTTCATGTCCCGCAATCCGGACGGCGTGCCCACCACGCTGCTGCACAACATCAAGCACAACAAAGTGGTTCACAAGACCGTGGTGCTGCTGACGGTGGAGACCGAGGACCGTCCGAAGCTCTCCGAGGAAGAGCGCTATCAATGGGGCGAGCTCGGACATGGAGCGTACCGCCTGGCGTTGCACTTCGGATTCATGGAAGATCCGGACATTCCGGCGGCCCTGGACCGCATCGGTACGCAACCGGTGTCGTTCAACCCGATGACCACCAGCTATTTCCTGGGACGCGAAACACTGATCCCCACCAAGCAGCCGGGGATGGCCATCTGGCGCGAGCACCTGTTCGCGTGGATGACCCGTAACGCGTCGAGTGCCTCATCGTTTTTCAGTCTGCCCCCGAACCAGGTCATCGAGCTGGGGGCGCAGGTGGAATTGTGAGCTCGAGCCGGCGACCGCCTTCCGGCACAAGGCGTGGTAGCCTACGCCTCGCGGAGGCGAAACCCGATCCGGCGCGAGCCTTGCGAAGGTGTAGTTGCCGGGTGCAGTTGGCCCCGGCCAGAAAGTGATGGAGATTGGATGGGTTCAAAAGTATTCGTAGGAAACCTGGACTACAACACCAGGCGCGAGGAAGTACAGACGCTCTTCACGGAAGTGGGAGAGATTCGGGACGTCTTCCTCCCCACCGACCGTGAGACGGGCCGGCCGCGTGGCTTCGCATTCGTCGAGTACGCAAACGAAGAGGATGCGGCCAAGGCGATCGAGAAGTTCAACGGATACCAGCTCGGCGGAAGAGCCCTCCGTGTGAACGCGGCGGAAGACCGACCCCGCGGCGCCGGTGGTGGCGGCGCTGGCCGTCCCGGTGGCGGCGGCGGTGGTCGTCCGGGTGGCGGCTACGGCGGCGGTGGCGGCGGTGGCTACCAGGGCGGCGGTGGTGGCGGCTACGGCGGCGGCGGTGGCGGTGGCTACCAAGGCGGCGGCGGTGGTGGCGGCGGCGACTACGACAGCGGCGGCTGGGGTGGCGGCGGCGCTGCACCCGGCAAGGCCAAGGGCAGCCGGCGCAACATCCGCGGCAAGAAACGCAGCCTCTGATCGGATTGGCGCGGCCTTTCGGCCGCGTCCATCCAGAGTCGGTTGCCGGTTGAGTGAATCGTCGTCAGACGGAGCATTCAGCCGGCGACTACTTGCGTCTGCCCAAAGTTGAAGATCCCCCGCGCGGGAACAGAGGAACGCCGGCGTCCCGCCGGCTGGTCCGTGGGCGTCTCGCCCGCGATTCTGTTTTGGCGGCGGCGAGACGAGCCGACCGCCCCGGACCGCGTTATCCTGCGCGCGATGTCCGACTCGCTCATCCCCGATTCGCCCCACGACAACTACTGGGACGTTTGTCCTGACTTTCGCGCTCTCTGCCGGCGCAAGCTCTCCTCCGAGGCCTACGCCTGGGCCGAGCCGCAGCTCTCCGCCATGGGGGAGCTGTCCGCGAAGATCGTGGCGCCGCTTGCGGCGATCGCCGATCGCGAGTCTCCACGCCTCATCACCCACGATGCGCGCGGACAGCGCATCAATCGGGTCGATTACCACTCCTCCTATCGCGAGATGGAGCGCATCGCCTACGGCTCCGGCATGATCGCCATGAAGTACCAGACGCACGAGTACTCGCGTGAGTCCGCCTTCGTCGGCTTTGCCCTCGGCTACATGTTCGGCATGGCCGAATGCGGCCTCTATTGCCCGGTGTGCATGACCGACGGCGTGGCGCGCGTGCTCACCCGGCACGGCACCCGCGAGCAGGTCATGCGCGTCGTCCCGCACCTCACCTCGACCGACCCCCGCATACTCTGGACCGGCGGCATGTGGCTCACCGAACGCGCCGGAGGCTCCGACGTGGGCTCGAATCAGACCTTGGCCCGCAAAGGCCCGGACGGCACGTGGAGGCTGACCGGGCACAAGTGGTTCTGCTCCAACGTCGACGCGCAGGCCGTACTGGTGACCGCCCGCGTGGATGGTGAAGGGACGAAGGGTCTGCGCACCTTCCTCCTCGAAACCCGTGACGAGGACGGCCAGCCGGCCCAAGGCATCGTCATCGAGCGGCTCAAGGCGAAACTGGGTGTGCGCTCGATGGCCACCGGGGAAGTGACGCTCAGCGGCGCGCGGGTGGAGGAGGTGGGCGGATTCGAGGCCATGACGGACATGCTCAACCTCTCCCGCCTCTACAACGCCGTGGCCTCGGTGGCCCTCATCTCACGGGCCGTGCTCGAGTCGCGCTCTTACATCGAACGCCGGCACGCCTTCGGCCGGCCGGTGATCGAGCTCCCTCTGGCGCAGGAGACGTTCTTCGACATCGAGGCCGAGCACGTCGGTGCGATGCTGCTCACCTTCGAGGCGATCGACGCCCTCGGCCGGGCCGACGCTGGTGACGCCGACGCCGCGTGCATGCTGCGCATCCTCACGCCGATCGTCAAGGCGGTGACGGGGAAGCTGGCCGTCCCCTGCGTGTCCGAAGCGATGGAGCTGATCGGGGGCAACGGCTACATCGAGGACAGCCCTCTCCCGCGCCTGTTGCGCGACGCGCAGGTGCTCCCCATCTGGGAGGGAACGACGAACATCCTCGTGCTCGACGCGCTCCGCGTGATGAACAAGGACAACAGCCAGGATCTCCTGCTCTCGCGAATCCACAAGCAGTTCCCGCGCGAAGCCGACGCACTCGCGTACACCTTCGCCTCCCTCGACGAGCACGACTCCCGCGGCTGGATCGACCGCCTGGCACGCCTGCTCGAGCTGACCCTCCTCCTCGAAGCCGGACATGGTGAATACGCGGACCGGCTGAAGGACCGGCCGTTGGGGATGCTGCCAGGAGCACGCGGGTTCTGAACGACGCACGCGAGAGCAAAGGAACGCCGGCGTCTCGCCGGCTGGCCCGTGGGCGTCCCGCCCGCGATTCTTCGCGCCCTGCCTCTGCTGTGAAGCGTGCGCGCGGCAGAAACGTCAGGCCGTGATGGTCAGGTCGCCGAGGTCGATTTGCAGCGAACGCGACGCGGCCGGTGTACGGGAGAGCAGCCAGCGCCCGACGGCGGTCACATACAGGCGCTGGGTCCAGAACTGCTGCAGCGCGTCATAGGCCGTGCCGAGCGCGGAAGGTGCCTGCGCCGTGGTCATCGCGTCGTGCAGCAGGCGCATGCCGCGCACGAACGCGTCGAGACGCGTGCGCAGTTGCGGATGTCCCTGTCCCGCGATCCAGCGAAACGAGCCGGGGCCGCCCTGGCTCTCGAAGACGGTCAGTCCGCTGTCGAACGAGAGAGCGCTCTCCGTTCCCTCGAGCCAGGCCTGCCAGGCCGGCCTGTAGGCCGCGGCGCGTGTGGCAAAGGAGCGCCGTTCAGCGAAGACGCTCATGTACGGCATGGCCATGGCCAGCGGCTCGGCCCAGGAAGAGAGAGGCGCCTCCTCAGACAGGGCGGATTCCAGCGCGTCACGCTCGAAGAGGAGCTGCACGCGGATCTCACCCTTCCGGCCGAGTGCTTCCGCAAGTCTGGCCGGAGGCGGCAGAGACACGCCCCACATCGCGGCGAAGTCGAGCATGCGCGCGAGGTCGGAGTGGTCCAGCGACTCGCGGCGCAGTATGGCCAGGAGGTGCAGTCCGTAGTCGAAGTCGAGCGTGGACGGTGTCTGGGTGAAGGACTTCATCTCCGCTTTCAAGTCCACGACCCACTCGAAATCATTCTGCGGGATTCCCTTCTCCTCGTATTTGCGCGTCCCGCGCGAGACCACGAGCTGGAATCCGTCCAGCGAAGTCCGCGTGGTCTGGCGGAACACGCTGGAGTCCTTTGCGGCCACGTCGATCCACTTGCCGATGCCGAGGGAGAAGCCGAACGACGAGCGGCGGGTGAGGGTGGACTCGTTGAGATAGCGGACCAGTGAGTACGCGCCGTCGTTCTGACGCAACACGTCGGCGACCTTCCCGAAATCGCCCGCCAGGACCAGCGCGTGATCCTTCTCCAGACGGGTATCGTCGAGAAGCACGAAATCAGCGATGGCGTCTTGCTCGTCGATGCGTGCGTACTCGTATGCGAAGCCGGTCGCGGCCTTCCACGTGGCCGCTGCCACGAGTTTCCTGCGCAGCTCACCGCGAAGATCGTCGAGGGCGCCGGCGGCGATTTTCGCGGCGCGCTCCTGCGGATCGATTTGAGCGTCGAGCTCCGCGAAGATCGAGTCGAGCACCTCGTCGACGGCCGGGATCGCGCTGACGCTCAGGTCGAGAGATGCCTCCATGCCGTACGCGTGACTGCGCGACGCGGCCTTGTTGACCGCGAAGCGGAAGTGACCGTCCTTCGTGCGGGAGATGACCACCGAGAACTGATCGCTGACCTTGATCCCCGCCCTCGCCTCCAGGCCGCTCTTCAGCTTCACCGCCACCGGTGCGCCGCCGGCGATCTCCGCCAGCTTCGCGAACAGGACGTCGGACCAGTCGAAGGTGAGAGAGGCGGAGAGCGTGCCGTCCATCTCCATCCGCAGCGCCTCGCCCGGTGCGAGCATGCGCACATCGTCGAGCTCGAGCAGGACGCGCGGCGCGGCCAGATCGGCCCGGAGCGCATTCCAGGCTCCGTCCGCGGCGTCGTGCAGGCGGTAATCACTGAGCGTCACTTCGCGGGATGAGGCAAACGCCGCCGGCGCGAGCCCCAGTTTTCCCTCCGCCTCCGCCGTCAGCGTGTATTTGAGCCAGGCCTGCGGCAGCACGAAGGGCACATGCGCCTGCTCTCCGCCGATGACCGCGTCGCCGTCCTTGTCGTCCGCGCGGTTGAAGACGCGCACGTCGAAGGCGGAGCCCGGAGTCAGCGTCAACCCGGAGAACTTCAGCGGCGCGGTGACGCTCGTCCGCAGGAGCGATTGGCCCACCTGCGAGAGCGACCGTTCGAACAGCGCATCGCGCAACACATCGAGATTCACAGAGAAGGGAGGCATGAGAAAAGGATAGCGAAAGCGCCCGGCCCTGTCGTCACTCTTGCGTCTCTCCTGTCTTTCCCGAGGGGCGCTGCGCCACTCGCTCAGAAGAGCGTCAGCCCACGGGCCTGGGTCTCGGCCAGCAGGTCGAGGTAGCGCGCGCGGCTGATGTCGCGCGCGCCCAGCGCCTTCATGTGTGGGGTCATGACCTGGCAGTCGAGGAAGGTTGCGCCCCGCTCGCGAAGATGCTCGATGAGGAAGAGCAGCGCAAGGCGGGAAGCGTCAGGGCGGTGGTGGAACATCGACTCGCCGGTGAAGACGCCGCCGGCGTCGACGCCGTAGAGGCCTCCCACCAGCGTCCCGTTCTCCCAGGTCTCGATGCTGTGCGCGTCCCCGGACTGGTGAAAGCGGGTGTAGGCGGCCACGATGCTCGGCTCGATCCAGGTACCGTCCTGATCGGGACGCTCCATCTCCGCGCAGGCGTCGATCACCGCGGGAAAGTCGCCATCGATGGTGAAGGTGAACGGCGCCCGCCTGCGCATTTTCTGCAACGAGCGTCCGACGTGCACCTCGTCGAAGACGAGCACCGTCCGTCTCCGCGGCGAGAACCACGGTAACGGGAGGCCGTCGTGTGGCCAGGGGAAGATGCCCTTGTGATACGCCTCGCGCAGGGTGGTCACACGCAGGTCCTCTCCCATGGCGACGACGTCGCTCGGTGCGTAGCGAGGGTCGGGAAAGGTGGACATGGTCAGCGGTCGGAGGGGAACGATCAACGGGGAGCACGAAACGCGCACGGACACGCTCCTCGCTCCGTGGTCCGCCCTCAATACGTCAACTTCAGCTCACTGCCCTCCGCATCCACGATCACCTTGCCGCCCTCGGCCAGTGATCCAAAGAGCACCTCGTCGACGAGCGGCTCCTTGATCTTCTTCGAGATCAGGCGGGCCATCGGGCGGGCTCCGAAGGATTTGTCGTAGCCGTTGCGGGCCAGCCATTGGCGGCCGCCTTCGCGAAGCTCGATGGTGACCTTCTTGCTCACCAGTTGCGCGCGCAGCTCGGCGATGAATTTGTCGACCACCTGTTCGATGGTCTCGAAGCTGAGCGGCTCGAAGGCGATCCAGGCATCGAGCCGGTTGCGGAACTCGGGCGCGAACGTGCGCTCGATGACCCCGCGCCCCCGTCCGCTGGCGCTGTTCTGCATGAAGCCGGGCGAGGACTCGGTGAGCTCGCGGCCTCCGGCGTTCGTGGTCATGATCAGGATCACGTTGCGGAAGTCGGCTTTCTTGCCGTTGTTGTCGGTGAGGGTGGCGTGATCCATCACCTGCAGCAGGATGGAGAAGAGATTCGGGTGGGCCTTCTCGATCTCATCGAGGACCAGCACGGCGTAGGGGGTCTTGGTGATGGCGTCGGTGAGCAGGCCGCCCTGGTCGAAGCCGACGTAGCCGGGAGGGGCGCCGATGAGGCGCGACACGGTGTGCGGCTCCATGTACTCGCTCATGTCGAAACGGATGAACTCCACGCCGAGAGAGGCGGCCAGTTGTTTGGCCAGCTCGGTCTTGCCGACGCCGGTCGGGCCGGAGAAGAGGAACGAGCCGATGGGCTTGTCGGGATTACCGAGACCGGAGCGCGAAAGCTTGATGGCGCTGACGATCTGCTGAATGGCGTGGTCCTGGCCGTAGATGAGGCGTCGGAGGTCGGCCTCCAACTGGCGCAGTCGATCCTTCTCGCTGACGGCGATGGTCCGCGGCGGGATCTTGGCCATCTTGGAGACCACGGTCTCGATCTCATGGACGCCGATGATCTCGGTCGCCGGTTGCCGGTCGCCGGTTGTCGGGAGCTCCGCGGCCGCGGGCGCCACGCGCAACATCCGCGCGCGTGCTCCCGCTTCGTCCAGAACGTCGATGGCCTTGTCGGGGAGGTGGCGGTCGTGGATGTATTTCGCGGAGAGCTCGGCCGCGAGGCGGATGGCGTCGTCGGTGAAAGTGACCCCGTGGTGCTCCTGGTAATAGCCCTTCAGTCCCTGCAGGATCTCCACGGTCTCTTCGACGGTCGGCTCGCCGATCTCGATCTTCTGGAACCGGCGGGCCAGGGCCCGGTCGCGCTCGAAGGACTGCTTGTACTCGCCGTAGGTCGTGGAGCCGATGACCCGCAACTTGCCGGAGGCGATGGCCGGCTTGAGCATGTTCGAGGCGTCCATCGTGCCGCCGCTGACGGCGCCGGCACCGACGATGGTGTGGATCTCGTCGATGAAGAGGATGGCGTTTTTCTTCTCCACGAGCGCGGCGATGACCGCCTTGAGGCGCTGTTCGAACTCGCCGCGGTACTTGGTCCCGGCCAGGACGGATGCCATGTCCAGCGACCACACTTCGATGCCTTTGAGCACGTCCGGGACATCGTTCTGCTGGATCTTGAGCGCCAACCCCTCGGCGATGGCGGTCTTGCCCACGCCCGGCTCGCCGACGTAGAGCGGATTGTTTTTGCGGCGCCGGCAAAGGATCTGGATCGTCCGCTCCAGCTCCGGCGCGCGGCCGATGACCGGGTCGATCTCCCCCTTCTCGGCGCGCTCGAGCAGGTTCACGGCGAAGCTCTTCAGTGGATCGCGGACCGGAGTGGTGCTCTCTTCGTCCGGACCGAAGCCGGCCGGCTGCTGTCCGGGCGTGTCTTTCGGGATTCCGTGCGAGAGATAGGTGAGGACGTCGAGCTTGCTGATGTTCTGACTGCGCAGCACGAAGACGGCGTGCGATTTCTCGGCCTGAAAAATGGCCGCCAGCATCTGGCCCGTGTCGACCTCTTTGTTTCCCGAGCTCTGCGCATGGAGCTGGGCGTACTGGATGACGCGCTGGAGCATGGTCGTCAGCGTGGGCTGGAGGTCGTTCTCTTCGATGTGCTCATAGGTCTTCTCGATGAACTCATCGAGCTGGGTCTTGAGCTCCTCGACGTCTCCGCCACAGGCCCGGACGATGTCTACGACCTGGCGATCGTGCAGCAGGGCGAACAGGAGATGCTCGAGCGTCACGTACTCGTTGTGCCGGCGTACGGCTTCGCTCACGGCGAACTCGAAGGTGGTCTGCAAGGTTTTGGCGATCATGGGTTTTCTTGAAATGTTGCTGGTTACTGGTTGCTGGTTGCTGGCTGTCTGGGGTGGATCGGCGGGCGGGTCTTTCCTGGTTGCCGGTCGTCAGAGATGTCCGCCGCGACGAAACACCGCAGACAACCAGCAACCAGCAACCAGCAACACGAAGTCACGACACTTCCTCCATGGACACGAGCAGAGGGAACTCCTGCTCCCGCGCCATCGCGGTCGCTTTGTCGACCTTCGTTTCGGCGATCTCGAAAGTGTAGATGCCGGCCACGCCCAGGCCGCGGAGGTGGACGTTGAGCATGACCTGGATGGCCTGCTCCTCGGGCATGTTGAAGACCGACTCCAGGACCCAGATCACGAACTCCATGGTCGTGAAGTCGTCGTTGTGAAGAAGCACCTTGAACAGAGGCGGCTCCTCGACCTTCTCCCGGCTCTCGGCGACTGCGGCTTCCTCGAAATCGGTCTGCGGCGGCAGCATTTGCGGGATCAGGAACGCAGAAAGACGCCGGGAAAATGCCGGAGGGCCGGAGAGGGGAGACCTTCACGTATTCTTCGCGGGTGTTGGTCGGCGAGAGAGCGTTGCACAGGTACCGGCGGTTGCGCCCCTGGGTGGCGGCGGCCTTTTTCTTCGGCGGGTTCGTCTGGGATGCGCTGACCATCGGCCGGACCATCAAGTCGATCGACCTCTTCATCCTGCTCGGGTATCTGACGGGCGCGGCGGTGATTCTGGTGGCGATCGGCCGCGGGGTGCGCTTCCGGGGATCGCAGTTCCTGAACGCCGCGCTGCAGTTCTTCTTCGGAGGCATCTTCAGTGCGTTGTTCATCTTCTATTTTCTCAGTTCCAGCGACCTCCCCGCTTATCTGGTCGTGCTCCTGCTGGCCGCGCTGCTCATCGGCAATGAGTTTCTGGAGAGCCGCTACAGCGAGCTGACCCTCTCGCTGACGCTCTTCACCATGAGCGGGACGATGTTCTTCAACTTCGCCCTCGCGCATCTGTTCCGCAGCATCTCCACGTTCTGGTTCTACCTGGGCACCCTGGCGGCGGTGCTGCTCACTCTGGCCGTCCGAAGTGTCTCCAGGAAGGAGGCGGGATCGATCCGGCCCGCGCTGGCCGTGGCTGCGCTGATGCTCGTCCTCCACGCACTGAACTTCATCCCGCCGGTGCCGCTCGTGAAGAAGGAGATGCTCATCGCCCACGACCTCCACAGAATCGGAGGCCACTACGAGGGAAGCGTGGAGGGGCCGGGATGGCGGTTCTGGCGGTCGTCGTCGCCGGTCTTTCACCGGTCGGGCGACGAGCCGGTCTATTGCTTCACCTCGGTCTTCGTGCCGAACGGCATCCGCACCACCATCCGCCATCGCTGGCGCTTCTACGACGAGCGGCAGGGGCGGTGGGTGACCACGAGCGTGATCCCGTTCACGATCGAAGGGGGCCGCGACAGCGGTTACCGCGGACTGACCTACAAGCAGAACGTCGTCCCGGGCCGCTGGCGCGTGATCGCGGAATCGGAGAGCGGCGCGGCTCTCGGCATCACGGACTTTCGGATCGTGGCCGGCGGCGCGGAGCGGACGAAGACAGTGCGGTTGTGAGGGCGTCGCGCGGCGCGGAGAAGCGCGGGCGAGACGCCCACCGGGCCAGCCGGCGGGACGCCGGCGTTCCCACCGCTCGAGGTTCAGGCCGCGGGTCTGGCCAGTTCGCGTAGCAGGGCGGCGAGCTGCGCGCGGGTGGTCTCTCCCATGATGGCGATCTGGATCCAGTTGCGAGCGAGCAGGTAGTCGCTGGCCCACGCGACCTGGAAGCCGGCCCGGTCGAGTGAGGCGGCCAGTGCGTCGGACCGGACGGAGGGCTCGAGGGCGATGGTGATCACGTGCGGAGCGGGCTCGTTTCCGATGAGGGTGAAGCCAAGCTTCCGCAGGCGTTCGCGCACCCAGGCGCCCAATGCCGCCACCTCCTCGAACCGCGGTGGGCGCAGGAGCGCGGTGCGCAGGGCGCTGACGAGGTTGGAGGATTGCGTGAAGGGGACGCGATCCCCGGAGTACAGGCCGAGGTCGAGATAGCGGGGGAGGTCGTCGGAGGCGGTGATGGGCTCGGAGTGGAACACCATCGACAGGCCGGGATACGCACCCAGAGCCTTGCCGCTCGTGCCGCTGGCGAGATGAGCCCCGCTGAGGTCGAGGGGATAGGCGCCCACGGCGCTGATGGCATCGACGCAGAGGAGCACATCGTGCTCGCGGCAAAGCGCGCTGAGGGCGCCGAGGTCGTTGACCATTCCGCACGAGGTCTCGCAGGCCACGAACCAGAGCCACGCTGGGGACTCGTGTTGAAGGATCCGGCGTACAGCATCGAGATCGAAGTGCTCTCCCCAGGCGCTGGGGCGGTGAATGTGCGGGAGGTCCATGCGCACGGCGTGATCGTGGAGTCGCTCGCCGAACTCGCCGTTGCTGAGCACCAGACCTTTTCCGTGGTGCCTCAGTTGCGCGGCCACGCAGTCGTTGGCCAGCGTCCCGCTGCCAAGGAGCACGTCGACATGGCGGGCGCGCGTGAGCGTGCACAGCGCAGATCGCACCTCGCCGAGCTCGTGCAGGAACGCGTCGCCTCGATGGGACTCGGGCCGCCGACCCAAAGCGTCGGCGACGTCAGGATGAACCGGCACGGGTCCGGGGAGCAGGTTGATCCGTTCTCCGCGGATGGACGGAGGCAGCGTGCGCACGTGTTCGCGGAATGCCTCCAGTGTGATCAACATCGGCTGGAAAGGCGCATCCTTCGTCCCCACCAACGGGCCGAAGGGGACGAATCCCATGTGCCGGTAGAGCTTCGTCTGCCGGGTGGTGGCGGAGATCACCGCGCAGTCGAACCGGTGGACGGCCGCATGTTGCCACAGCAGGGACAGCAGGCCGGGGAGCACCGGTCCGGTGCGGTGCTCGCGGTCGATGGCCAGGAGACGGACCTCGCATGGATTCCGGCCCTGAGGCAGGTGGACGTCGAGGTCGGGCAGTTTGCCGTCCAGGGAGAAGGGACGATGCCCACGGATGGCCAGCATCCCCACGACTTTCTCGCCCGACAGAGAGATCGCGTAGACGTTCTCTTCATGAAACCGGTCGACGTGCAGATGCTGATCGTTGGGCTGGTGCTGGGGGATCTCTTCGACGAAGGCTCGGTAGTTCAGCGCATGGATCTGCGCATACTCGTGGGGCGAGTCCGCCAGTTTGAAGGAGTACACAGTGTGTGACGCCTATGGTAGCTCTTCGGGGACCCAGACTTCGCGCCCTCGGCTCTCAGCCTTCCACGATCATGGCAACGTGGAACCCGGCGGGACCTCAGCCGGCGGCGTGCCGCGGCGGAAGATGCGGGCGCTCTTTTCGCCGACGAGGGTCGTGACGCCGTCGCGCACGCGGAGCATCGTTCCTTCGCGGAGGCCGATGACCGGGCCCTCGTTCTCCTCGAGGAACTCGTTGATTCGCTCCTCTCGGGTCTCGCCTTTGTGCGTGCCGTCCGGTTCCGGATCGAGGTAATGCGGGTTGATGTGATAGCTCACGAGGCCGAGCGCATCGAAGGATCGTGGATAGAGCACGGGCATGTCGTTGGTGGTTTTGATCGTGGGCATGGCCATGTTCGTCCCCGCGCTCGAGCCGATGTAGGGGACGCCGTCCTCGCGCACGCGGCGCCGGATGGGCTCGAGCAGGTCGAGCGCGTAGAGCTCTTCGAGCAGACGGAACGTGTTTCCCCCGCCCACGAAAATGGCCTCGGCGACCTCAATGTCCGCGCGCCCGCGTACCTGAGTGACGGCGAGGCCCATCCGCTCCAGCCGTTCCCGCACCTTGGCGGTGTAGGCCTCCCGATCCTTGAGCGCGAAGGGAACGAAAGAGACGGTGCGGAGGCCGTCCAGGATCCGCCGGATCTCCGGCTCGGCGTGGTCGAGATAGCCATACCCGTGGACGTTGGAGCTCGAGATGAGAAGGAGGTTCATCAGGCGAGGCAGTATAGAACCGGGACCGGGAGGTGCGCCGGGCAGGATGCCCGCGCCCCATGGCTTCACGAGCGAGAGCTCTCTCGTTGGGGCCGCGGGCATCCTGCCCGCGGTGGCACTCTGTTCTGTGGAGCGGTGGACTTTAGTCCTCCGTTACGCCCGCGGTAGCGGGCGCTGACGCGCGAAGGCGCGTTCCACAATGTAGCCCCGGGCTCTGCCCGGGGAACGCGGGGTGTCCGTGTGGTGCGGCCGCGAAGGCGGCCGCCACAACGTTCGGCGGAGCGTTCTCGACGTTGGCGCGACCTTGTGGCGACCGCCTTCGCGGCCGCGTTGAGAATCGAATCTCGTTTCCCCGGGCCGAGCCCGGGGCTAGGTTGTTCGACGCGCCTTCGCGCGACACTAGAGTCCATTGCTTCCCACGCCTGAAGGCGTCGGCTATTTTTCTGGCTCACTCTGCGCGAGTGCCCGGTGGACTCAAGTCCACCGCTCCACGTTCGCGACTCGGTTTTCTTCCATCTCCTTCGTGCGTCCAACGGTGCGTGAGTGGAGGACACCTCGTGAGAAAACTGATTCCGATCCTGATGCTGACCCTGGCGTGCAGCAAACAAGAGTCGAGCGCCCTCTCGATTCCGGCGTCGCGGGACGTGCCCGCGGAGACGCAGGCGAGCGGCAGAGTGGTCGCGCCCGCGCGATCCGTGGTCTCGCCGGCTGCGCTGGCGCAGGGCGTCGAGGCGGGACTGGCGACCGCGGCGCCCAATGGCCAAACCGAAGCAAAGTCCGCCATCCCGCGGATGATCGTCCGTACGGCGGATGTGAAGATCATCGTGGCCGACACGTCCAAGACCATCGATGCGCTCACCCGTTCGGTCGAAGCATCGGGCGGATACGTCTCCGGGTCCAGCATCTGGAGGGAGGGGGAGCTGCTCCGTGCGCGTCTCACGCTTCGCGTGCCTGCCGGGAAGCTCACCGAGACGCTGGCTTCGATCCGCGGTCTCGCCAAGCGCGTGCAGAACGAGACCATCGCCAGTGAAGATGTCTCGCAGGAGTTCGTCGACCTCGAATCCCAGGTGCGCAACCTGGAGGCCACGGAGACGGAGCTGCGCGAGTTGCTGAAGGTGGCCCGCGTGAACTCGAAGAGGGCCACGGACGTCCTGGAAGTGCACGAACAGCTCACCCTCGTGCGTGGGCAGATCGAGCAGGCCAAGGGGCGGATGCGCTACCTCTCGCAGGTGACGGACCTGTCCGCGATCAATCTCGAGCTGACCCCTGACGCCATCGCGCAACCGGTGGTCGAGCCGGGCTGGCAGCCGGTGGTCGTGGCCAAGAGCGCCAGCCGTGCGCTGGTCGTCCTCCTCCAGAACCTGGCCACGGGCACAATCTGGTTCCTGATCTACATCCTGCCCATCCTGGGAATGCTCCTCCTGGGAATCCTGGCGCTGGTCAGACTGGCGAAGCGTTCCCGGACTCGGGAAGCGTGACTTCGGTTGGCGGTTGACGGGGGATCCGCCAACCGGCAGTTCGGTAGCCGGCCGAACGCAGCCAACTGCCAACCGCCAACCGCCAGCCCCGACACTGGTAACCAGCGGCCTGCGATGCGATCATGCACGCAGGTCCTGATGGCGAAAGAAGACGATCGCGCGCGAGAAGAGTTCACCTCCGAGGCCGAAGAGCTGTTGGATACGCTCTCGGGCGACCTCGTCGAGTTCGAGACGCAGGGGGGAAACGTCCGCCCGGAGCTGGTCAACAAGATTTTTCGCGAGGTCCACTCGCTCAAGGGACTGGCGGGCATGCTCGGGTTCGGCGACATCTCCGAGCTCTCGCACAGTCTCGAGGACATGCTGGACCGGTTGCGCATGGGGAAGATCCCGTTCTCCAAGGACCTCATCGACCTGCTCTTCGATGCGGTCGACGGTCTGAACCGGTTGGTGATCGCCATCAACGATCCCTCCCTCTCCGCGCTGGTGGACATGAATTCGCTCACCAGCCGCATTCATGCGGTGGTCGTGCAACAGCCGCAGCAGAAACATGGCGACGGCCTGAATTTGCTGACCCTGGATGAGCAGACCAAGAAGTCGCTGACCGAGTACGAGGAGCACAGGCTCCTCGAGAACGTGCGCTCCGGAAAGCACATCCTCTCCGTCGAGGTCACGTTCGACTTCTCCGACTTCGATGAGCGGTTGCGGGCGCTCACAGCCAGTCTGGTCGACACGGGCGAAGTCATCTCCACCCTTCCGGCCATCGCCACCGGCAACCTCAACGGCATCGCCTTCCGGCTACTCTATGGATCCATCCTGGATGTGGCGGCCGTGCAGATCCTGGCCCCGCACGCCCACGTCACGTCGCTGCGCAAGGTCGAGGCCGGCGTCACTCCCTCCGCCGCCGCGTCCGTGGTCACGCCGGCCCCGGAACCGTTCGTGGAAGAGGAAGTGTCGTTGCGCTCCCTCTCCCAGACGGTGCGGGTGGACATCGCCCGGCTCGATCACGTGATGAACATCGTCGGCGAGTTGATCATCGAGAAGACCCAGCTCGAGGCGCTGTCCCGCGGCGTGACCGATCGAGTCACGCCCCAGCAGGTGCGCATGACCTCGCACGAACTGGGAAAGATCTCCCGCAACCTGGACCGCAAGCTCAACGAGTTGCAGAAGTCGGTCATCGAGATCCGCATGGTGCCGGTGGGACAGATCTACTCGAAGCTTTCCCGCACGGTGCGCAAGCTGGCGCGGGAGCTCAACAAGGAGATCGAGCTGGTGCTGCGCGGGGAGGACACGGAGCTCGACAAGATGATGGTCGAAGAGCTGACCGATCCGCTCATGC
>JBDTOZ010000635.1:0-4482 GCA_039932995.1 Acidobacteriota bacterium
CGTCCCCTCAGTGCCTGACGGAGCGCACGCGGCGGGTGGCGTCGTCGAAGTCGCCGGTGATGACCAGGGCGTAGCTCTGGCGGGGGCCGAAGCCGAGGTGCGCGGCGGAGACGGTGATCTCGTAGGTGCCGGCGGAAGGATCGTCGAGTGAGACCACCTCCACGTTGTTGATCCGATCCGGAGCGTTGCCATTGCCGCGGTACGTGAGATCTCCGCGTTTCACGGTCAGGTCGAGATCGTTCACGAGCTGCGGGGTGGTGTCGTTGATCGACGGCCGGACCGTTCCGGGAGGATCGGTCCAGACCAGGACGGCCTTCAGCGAAGTGCCGCCGCGCGCGTCGATGCGCACGGTGGCGGACTGACCCTCGCTCAGTCCTGTGCCCAGTGGCACGTCGGCCACTTTCATCCGGCGCGTGTCGCCTTCGAAGAAGAGCGCGTTGTCCAGGACCGGAAAGCCCCAGCCCTGTTCGGGCGACGGGACCGGCAGCGTGACGTCGATGCCGTTGGTGAGGATGTTGCGGCGGCGGAGCACCGGCCTCGCGGCGGCGATCAACGTGGCCTTCAGCAGCGCCGAGCTGGGATTCAGCGTGTGCAGCGGCTCGCGTTTGCCGCCCGGATAGAACCCGTCGGTGTAGTACTGGCGGACCAGCGCCGCGGCGCCGGCCATGGTCGGCGAAGACCACGAGGTCCCGATGTCATTGCCCACGTCGCAGGTCTGGGGCTTGCCGTCGAAGTCGTAATTCGCGGCGGTGACGCTCGAGGCCGCGACGAGGTCCGGCTTGATGCGGCCGTCGCGCGCAGGACCGAAGAGCGTGAACTCCGCCAGGATGTCGTCGCCCATCGAGCCGGAGCGCGTCCCGCCGATCTGCAGCGTGTTCTTCGCGCTGCCGGGAGCGGAGAGCGAGCTGGCCGGCGTGGCGATCTTCTGCCCGAGGTTGCCGGTGTTGAAGATGATCAGCATGTCCGGGTGCGACCAGGCGAAGGCATCCACGTCATACGCGGTCTGCGGATAGTTCGCGGTCGGAGGACTGGCGAGACTCCCCTGCCGGTCGCCCCACGAATTCGAATGGATACGCGCACCCTGCGCGTAAGCCTGCGCGAAGATCGGAGTCAGTTTGGCGGGGCAGCCCACGCCCGGGAACTGCGTGCAGAAATCGCCGCCGATGTAGCCGCCGTCCTGCACGATCAACTTCGCGGCCGGCGCGATGGCGTCCCCGTAATCGTGAACCCCGAACACATTGGAATCGCCGACGGCACTGCCCGCGGCATGCGTGCCGTGCCCCTGGTTATCGAGCGACGCCAACTGGCCGGGCGTGTCGCAGCCGGGACGGCCCGGGTACTGGTCGCAGGAGTAGAGAAAGTCGTAGGCGATGACCTTCCGCCGCGAGAGGTCCACGTTCCCGGCATCGAGTCCGCCGGCCGGTGAGCCGGTATTGAACGGAGGCGGCGCGTGGTCGGCCTCCGCGAAGAAGCAGTTGTCGTAAAGCAGTCCCGTGTCCAGGATGGCCACGATCTGTCCCTCCCCGCGCAGACCATGATCGGTCAGCGGCGTCGGCCCAGACGCGGAGCCTGACTGCAGAGAGCGATAGGAGATCTCATTCGCGGACGCGGTGGCCGCGACGAGCAAGACCGCAAATAATTTGCGCATCGAGAGAGGGAACGGGACGACGCCGGAGTTGATTCCGCGCGGTTGACGGTTGGCGGTTGGCGGTTGACGGGGGACGAGGGGCTGTCCCATTCGCGAGCCGTTGTGTTGGTACGATCGCTCCGATGAACAGCTGGCGAGCGTGGGGACCGTGGCGACTCTGGCGACCGTGGTCAGCGTGGTGGTGCGGGGGCCCTCCGCCAACCGCCAACCGTCAACCGCCAACCGCCAACCCTCAACCGCCAACCCTCGCCATCGCCCTCTTGCTCCTGGCCACGCTTCCGCTCCGGGCCGAGCCGCGGCCCCTTCACGACGCCGAACGGGAGGCGGTGGGGATCGCCGCGGCATTTCTCGACAAGGGTCCCGAGGCGCTGTGGGCCCGGCTGGCGAAGGACGCGCCGCTGCGCAGGCTCGGCAAGGAAGAGGCGTTGGCCGAACTGGCGGTGCGTGCCGGTCCGCGCGAAGAGGCCACTTGGACGTTGCGGACCAGCGAGGGAAACCGCGACGCCGCGTTCCAGGTGACGTGGCCGAGCGGATACGCGGATGGGCTGCTGTTCCGCATGCAACGCGAGGGGGGACGCTGGGCGCTGGCGGAGGTGGTCACGCTGGCCGAGGTGCCGGATCGGCCGAAGGGAGCGTCCCCGGCACCGCGGCCACCCGTCCCGCGCGCCCTGGTCGTCGTGGCCGCGCTCTTCCTGGTCATCGGCCTCGTCCTCCGCCTCAGCAACCGCCCCAACAAGCGCCCCATCAAGCGCCCCGTCAAGCGCGCACGTCACCAGATGCTCTCCACGATCATGCTGGCTACCGGCGCGGCGCTGGTCGCGGTGGCCGCGTTTCCGTTCCTTCATCACCGTGAGAAGACCTCGCCGCCTCTTCTGGAATTGCGCGCGCTCCTGCCGTTGCGCACGGCGCTCGCGCGCGGAGCGGACGGACGCATTCCCGCCGGCGTGAGCGCACCCGTGCAGAACGTGGCCACGCTGTGGGTTCTCGAGAGTGGCGCAACCGCGATGCTGAACCTCGCTTCCGCCGGACCCTCGCCCCTCGCCGAACTGGTGCGTGCCCGTCTGGCCCTCGATGCCGGCGACGAAGAAGGAGCGTGGCGTGCCTTCGCTCGGGCCGCGGCGGTGAAGCCGGTTCGCGATGACGTCCTGCACGAGGCAGCCTTCTCGCTCAACGGAGACCATGCGAAGGAGGCGCTGGCCCGCATGCGCGCGCTCGGCTCGCGCGATGCGGAGGTCTACTACGGCGACGGTTCGTACGAGGCCCTGCGCACGGCCTGGCTCCTGGAGCCGCGGCCGCGTGCGGAGCTCGTCCGCGACGATCTGCTCACCGACCTCCGGGCCCGGTCGCTGGTCTCGTATTACTCGGCGCTCGAACCGGTACGGCGCAGCCAGCGCTTGTCCACCCGTCCGCTCGATTGGCCTACTGCGACGCGGGCTTTCGTCACGGGCGAGCATCTCCGCGTCGAGATCGCCAACGCGGCGCTGGAGGTTCCGAACGGCGCGGAGCTGGCGCCGCGTGACGCGCAGGTGGTGCCCGCAACGCATGGCGCCCGGCGTCGCGATGCCGCGGCGTTGCGCGACGCGCAGGAGTTGCTGGAGAAGCACGGCACCGCACCGCGCACGCGGCTCGTACGCGCGGTCACGGCGCTGGCCCGGCACCACCGGTGGACAGACGTGCTCGCGCTCACCGGGGAGAACGCGGTGACGGATTTGATCGTCCTGCGCATGCGCGCGCTCTTGCACACCGGCAAGATCGACGAGGCCCGAGCCCTCGCGGAAACGGACGCCATCCGCAACCTGCACGATCCGGCCGCGCGCCTGGCCATCGGAGAAGCCCTCGGCAATGCCGGGCAGTGGAATGCAGCAGAGGCGCTGTTCCGCTCCGTCGACGATCCGCAACAGGCCGAGCTGGTGGCGTTGCGTCTGCGACGGCTCGCCTTGCGCCGCGCGCTGGCCACCACCGCGCAGCTCATGGCCACCGAGCACTTCGCCATCCGTTACGACACGTCCATCAATCCCGCCGTGGTCTCACGCATCGGCGAGTTGCTGGAGGCGGAGCTGGCCCGCCTGCGCCGGATGTTTCCGCCCGTGGAGCTGCGCCGCGTGGCCGTGAACGTCCTGCGCTGGGAAGAGTTCCGCGGAGACATCACCCAAAGCGATCACATCCTCGGCCTGTACGACGGCGAGATTCTCTTTCCCTTCGCGGCCGTGGCGCAGTTCAAACCGGAAGTCGTGGCCGTCATCACCCACGAGCTCACGCACGCCATCTTGGCCCAGGCCACCGCCGACAACGCGCCGCGCTGGTTTCAGGAAGGAGTGGCCACGCGCATGGAGCTCGTCGATGGCCAGGAGAACGCCTTTCGCACGACCGCACCGGCCGTCGTACTGCCCGTGGCCCTTCTCGATGCGGTGATGGAGAAGAACTCCGACCCCGAAGCCTACGTAGTGGCCCAGACCTTCATCCGCTTTCTGGAGGACACGCAGGGACCGCAGATCATCGCCCGGCTCACCACCGAGCTGGCGCGCGGAACCGGCACCGACGACGCGCTGACGAAGCTCACCGGCAAATCACTCGACGCCATCAACACCGACTTTCGTCAATGGGGCTTCCATCACAACGGCGATTTCATGAGCAGCGAGCCATGGCCCTATGCGCGGTTCTACAGTCCGGAAGTGGATCCGCGGATCAAAGCCGGCTTCAAATTGCGGCGCGACAGGTGAGGGCTCGGCAGATGCCCATCCGCGCTGACTTTGAGCAGGACGGGAGGGCGCAGGCGTGAAGCCTCTGTGGAGCGGTGGACTTGAGTCCACCGGGCACTCGCGAGGAGTGAGCCG
>JBDTOZ010000636.1:0-2318 GCA_039932995.1 Acidobacteriota bacterium
AGGCTCGCGGGCGAGACGCCCACGGGCCAGCCGGCGAGGACGCCGGCGCTCCAAGGCTTCGCCTGCAAATCTTCGCGCCGCGCGAAGAAACTGGAGGTTCGTCGTACAGAGGCTCTCCGCCCGCGCCCTTCCGTCCTCTCAACGCCCGCTACAGCCAGCCCTTGTCGCGCGCGATGCGCGCCGCTTCCACGCGATTGCCGGCGCCCAGTTTGCTGATGGCCTCCGACAGGTAATTGCGCACGGTGCCTTCGGAGAGATGCAGCGTGGAGGCGATGTCGGCGCTGGTCTGGCCCTCGCCGGCCATGCGCAAGACCTGGCGCTCGCGATCCGTCAGCGGATCGGGCTCGCTCCACGCTTCCGCCGCCAGCTCGGGGTCGATGACGCGGCCTCCCGCCTTCACGCGGCGCACGGCGTTGGCCAGATGCTCGGAGGGGGAGTCCTTCAGCAGATAGCCCGAAGCCCCCGCTTCCAACGCCCGGCGCAGATACCCGCCCCGCGCGAACGTGGTCAGGATGATCACGCGCGTGGGCAGCTTCTCCTGCTTGATCGCCGCGGCCAGCTCCAGGCCCGTACGGCGTGGCATTTCGATGTCGGTGAGCAGCACGTCCGGACGCCGTTCGCGGCACATCACGAGCGCTTCCTCGCCATCGCGCGCGCGGCCAACCACTTCCAGGTCGCCTTCGATTTCCAGCAATGCCGCCAGCGCGCCCAGGACCATGCTCTGGTCTTCCGCGATGACCACGCGGATCACGCGCTGCGCTCCTCGGCGCGCGCGTGCAGGGGCATCGTCACGGAGAGCGTCGTGCCGTTGCGGCCATCGCGGGAGAGCTTGCCGCCCAGCACTTCCACCCGCTCCTGCATGCCCGTCAGGCCGCTGCCGAAGGGAGCGGATCCGCCGCGACCATCGTCCTCGACGGTCATCGTGCAGGCCCCCTCGGTGACTGCCACGAGGAGGCGGCAGGCGTGGGCTCCGGAGTGGCGGACGATGTTCGTCACCGCCTCCCGCAGGGCCAGACACAACACGGCCTCATGCGAGGGCGGCAACTGCAGACTGGCCGGGATGTCCGTGGCCAGGGTCATGCCCGCCGTGCCCAGCGTGCTCCGTGCGTTCTGCACTTCGGACGCGAATCCGCTGGCGCGATAGCCGATGACGGCCGCGCGAACCTCCGCCAGGGCGGAACGGGCAATGCGCTCCACGTCGCGGATCTCTTCCCGTGCGCGCTCCGGATCGCGATCGGCCAGCTTGGCCGCCAACTCGGATTTGAGGATGACCAGCGAGAGTGTGTGACCGACCACGTCATGGAGATCACGGGCGATGCGCTCGCGCTCCGCGACTTTCGCCAGGTGCTCGATCTCGCTTTGGGCCAGTCGCAGGCGCGCATTCGAGCGGCCGACCTGCGCGAAGTGCACGTTCAACGCGCCGACCAGAATGGTGAAGAAGAACGGCCAGATGGCGTTGAACCAGACTCGCTCGATGATCCAGGCCTCCGCCACCACGATGAGCGCGATGAGAGCCACCAGCCGGAACGCGCGGCGTGGCGGCTCCATCGATCCCAACATCCCCGCGGCATAGATGAAGAACGCGCCCCCCGCGTAGGTCATCGGCCAGAACACCAGCCCCATGACCACCGTGGCCGCGGACAACAGCAGAAGCTCCCGTCCACGGGCCCAATAGCCGCGGAAGTAGAGCGCCAGAAAGAGCAGGGTGGCCGCGGGGAACAGCACCCAGCCACGCGCATTTTCGAAGCCCCTCACATAGAGCGGCGTCAGCGCGAACGGGACGATGTAGACCGTCCACGCCCACGGCGTCCATCCGAGTGAGGTGTCGTGTGGGAGGAAGCGCATGGCGTTAGTTTAGGGCCTCGAGTCTCCGAGTCTCCCTCGCCGAGTCGTCGAGTCGTCGAGTCGTCGAGTCGTCGAGTCGTCGAGTCGTCGAGTCGTCAAGTCTTTCGGCATCACAGTCTCATAGCCTCATAGCTCGTATTGGGCGCACCCCTCTTTGAGACTGTGAGCCTATGAGCCTATGAGACTGTGCGGCTCGGAGACGACTCGACCGACTTGAAGACTCGAAGACTCGACGACTTGAAGACTCGACGACTAGAAGACTAGAAGACTAGAAGACTCGAAGACCGGAGAACGAGACCGGGAGAAGGAGGCTCACCCATACAACTTCCCCTCGTCCCTGCGGTAGCCGAACCAGGCCACGAGGCCGAAGATCGCTGTGGCGGCCAGCATGGCGCCGACGTGGCCGGCGATGGAGCCGCCGCGGGAGCCTCCGATGGTGCGCAGGGCGAGCTGGGAGAAGTGGTACTGGGGGA
>JBDTOZ010000637.1:0-5636 GCA_039932995.1 Acidobacteriota bacterium
CCAGCCGGCGAGGACGCCGGCGCTCCAATGCTCCGCCTGCAAATCTTCGCGCCGCACGAAGAAACTGGAGGTTAGTAGTACAGAGGCTTCCCGCAGCGCCCTCGCGTCCTTCTCAAAGTTAAGGGGCGCGGGCAGGATGCCCGCGCCCCCTTTGGCGATTCTCTATTGCGCGGGCACGTAGGTGGGGTCTTGGGTGATCTGGTCGATGGCGGAGCCGTAGGCCGTGACGCGGCCGTCGCCGTCGATCACTTTCACGATGACCCGTCCGTTGTAGACGGCGCCGTCCGTGTCGAAGCTGATCAGTCCGATCTGGCGGAATTCGTTCGGGGCCAGGCCGATGGTCACCACCTGCGTGGTCAGCGAGTCGGGTGTGGTCAGGCTGACCTCGACCGTCGCACCCTTGCCGGTGGTTTCCGACAAGCCGATGTTCGTGCGGAAGCGCGTCGACTGTTCGACCTGCAGGATCTGCAGGGCGCGATCGTCCTGGCCGATCGAGTCGGCCGCGGTCACGCCGGCGATGTACTGGCCATAGGTGCCCGTGGCGGTCTGGTTGTAAGTACGTGCGGTGGCGGTGAGCGAAGTCTCCTCCGGAGTGGTGACGATGATGGCGCCGCCTGCACCGTTTGGTTGTCCGAAGAGATCGCCGACGACGTTGTTCACCAGCTCGATCTCGCCCGGCTCGATGGTGACCTCGCGGGTGAGCGCGGCCCCGGGGTTGCCCTGCGGCACGAACGTGAGCGTGGCAGGCGTGGCCGTCGTCCCGGCGTTGAAGATGCGCAGGTCGGTCACCCAGAATGCGGAACCGGTGTTGATGTACGCCATGCCCGGCACGACGTACCGGTTCGCACGCACCGCTCCTTTGACGACGGGCGAGACGAGCAGGGGATCGTTCGTGGCGTTGTCCACCTCGGAAACGTACGCGGTCACTTTGCCGTCGCCGCCGATGACCTCGACTTCGACGCGCCCGTCGTTGAGGTCATTGATGCCGTTCTGCTGAAGAAGACCGTTCAACTGCCGGTGTTGCATCGGCTCGAGAAAGACGGGGATGGTCGCCAGGAGTGTGTTCCCGGCGTCGTAGACGCGGACAGCCAGTTCGGCGGAGTTGCCGGAGGCCTCGAGGAAGCCGAAGTTCGCCCGGAACTTCGTCGATTGCGCGACCTGCTGGAGCGAGAGAACCACATCGCGGCCGACAAAGTCGGAGAACCGCGTGGCCGGGATGTATTGCCCGAACGTGCCGGTGGGCGTGAAGTTGTAGGTGCGGCTGGACGCTGCCGTGTTCAGTTCGCGGATGCCGCTGGTGATCACACTTCCGAAGAAGCCACCCGAAGGGGCGGAGGGGGTGACGGGACGCACTTCGAGCATGCCCAGCGCGCTCCCGGTCGTTCCGTCGCCGAAGAGCGTGGCCACGATGTCGTCGAGCGCGAGCGTCGCATTCGGCGGGATCTCGACGGTGCTGCTGCTCCCGGTCTCGGTTCCGTTCACGCCTGACGGCGTGAAGTTGAGGTCGTAGGTCATGGTCTGCGCGGTGAGATTGGTCAGACGGATGTCGGTCTCGAAGAACGAGCCGTTCACGCCGGCCGCATGGCCGACGGCCGCGAAGATCAGCGAATCGGGTGGAGGGGTCCCGTGACCGCTGGGGGTCACCGGCGTCACCAGACTCACGGACATCGGGAAGGACGAGGAGGAGGCGTCATGCGTGGCGATGCCGCTCGACGAGCCACCGCTGGACTGGACCTGCACGGTGCCGGTGTTCGTGCCTCCGCCGAGGACGCTCGGGTCGGCCGTCACGGTCAGCGTGAGCCCTGCCACCGGCAGCGTCCCGCTGGCAGGCGTCACGCTCAGCCAGGGCTTGTCGGTGCTGGCCACGAACTGGCTTGGCGCGGAACCGCCGGGGAGGAAGAGGGTCTGCACCACCGCGCCCTCCTCACCGAGCTCCGTACTGCCATTGGTGGATTGGGCCTCGACCACGTAGACGCCGACCACGTCCGAGAACGGGCCCGCGGAATCGTCGCATTCGCTGAGGCCGCGGACGCGATAAAGGTATTGCACCGGAGCTCCGGTCACTTCATGACGGAAGGCCCGGGAGAGATCGTCGACGAGGAAGGTCGTCGCGCCGGCGAAGTCGAGGGAGGTCGACTCCTGGACTTCGAAACGGGCGACGTTCGGAAGTGGGGTCCAGCGCACGCGGTACTGCGTGCCCGACAGGGCCTGTCCGATCACCAGCGCTTCCGGTTTGCGCGGCGTCGCGCACGGCACGGGCTCGGTGGCGGTGAACTCCGCGCGGGCCGAGAAGGTCGGGGGACAGTCGGCGAAGCGTGCCTCGGCGAACCAGCGGTAGGTTCCGGCCGGCAGGTCGACTTTCTCGCCGGGCGTGGTGGAGACGATGCTCGGCGGCTCGTCTCCCCGTTGAATCCAGATGCGGTGCTCGATGGCCTTCGGAACGCGCACGATCTCGAACGCGACCGGAGAAGGCACCTCGTCGTCGTTGCGGGGGAAGAGCAGCCCCGGCTTACGGTCGGTACAGTTCTCCGGACGTTCGACGGTGACGCGCGACCGTTCGGAGAAGGTCGGATCGCAGCCCGGGAAGAAGGCCGCCACGCGCCATGTGATGCGTCCCACCGGGACGTTGCGCAGGAGGTGGGAGTCTTCGGTGGTGCCCAGCGTCGTCTCCGCTCCGTCCCCGATCTGCGCAAGGAGCGCGTAGCGGATCGCGCCGCTGACCGGAGTCCAGGTGAAGTCGATCTCCTGTTCCGTGCTCGTCGCTCCGTTCGGGGGCGAGAGCAAAGGCGGCGCCTCGGTGGAGCAGTTCTGCGCGCGTGCCACGGTGAAGCGTCGCAGAGCGGAGCGCGTTGACGGACACTCCTCGAATTCGGTCTCCACGGTGAAGACGTACTCACCCGGAGGGAGGATGCGTGTCAGCGAAGTCTCGGTGGTCGCACCGAGGAGGACCGGCTCTCCGTTGACGAGCGTCAGGAGCCGATACTTCTTGGCACTCGGTACTTCGCTCCAGAGGAAGGTGACCGGTGAAGTGACGACCGCTTCCGCCGCCGGGGCGACGATCGACGGCGCGGTGGTGCTGCACCCCTGACGCGCAACGACGAAGTAGGCAATCGCGGAGGGGATGCTCGGACAGCCTTCGAAGATCGCGTTCACGTACCAGCGATAGCGGCCGGCTTCGAGCTCGAGCTCTTTCTCCGTGGTCGTGGTGAAGGTCGAGTCCTCGAAGGGCTGTCCCTCGCGGGCGGTGAAGATGCGGTAAGCGAGCGCGTTCGGCGTCGGACTCCAGCGTAGCGTCACCGGCGATTGCGCCTGTGCGGGTTGGGCCTCGGTGCCGACAGGGGAGATCAGCGCGGGAGCGGTGTTGCCGGCGCAGTTCGCGCCCTCCTTGACGGTGAAACTGCGGCGATCCGAGGAGAGCGGACAGTTGCCGAGAGTCTCGACGCGCCAGAAGAACGTGCCCACAGGCAGCCGGAAAGCTTCGGACGTGGAACTGGTGCGCTTGACGAGCAGCGTCCCTCCGGCTTCGGTCTCGATGGAGACGCGATACTCCGATGCCGCGGGAGTGGCGTGCCAGGAAAGGGTGAGCGGAGACGAGACCTCCGCCCCGTTGGCTGGTCCGTCCAGCGTGACGCTTCCGTTCGTCGGACACGTTTCCGTCAGGCCGAAGCGGAAGATCTCGCTGCGGATGTCGGGACAGGAGCCGAAGTGTGCCACCACATACCAGCGCACCGTGTCGCCCGGGACGAATTTCTCGAGCTGCGTCGTGCCGGCGTCGGTGCGGCCATAAAGGACGAAGTTCTCTCCCGCCGCCTCGGTGGAAAGGTACAGGTTGTATTCGGTTGCGCGGGGAACGGCGCTCCAGCGGAAGAGCACGGGCGAGGCCACGGCGCCGGCGTTGTTCTGCGGCGAGAGCAGTTGCGGGGCGGTGTTGTTGCACGAGGCGCCCTGCGCGATGGTGAACGAGCGGCGCTCGCTGAGCGTCGTCGGGCAGTTGTCGCCGAAGAACGTCTGCACGACCCACGAGCCGTTTCCGGCCGGCAAGTCCAGGGTGGCGGTGGGCGAGGTGACGATCGCCGAGGTCAGATCTTCGTTGCCGACGATGGTCAGCAGGCGATAGCCGGTGGCGTTCGGAACGGCGCTCCACTGGAACGTGACGGGGGAGGAGAGATTGGTCGCGCCCGCGGCGGGAGAGATGGCCACGGCCTTGGCCGGGCTCGAGGGACAGCCTTGCGTGACGGTGAGCGTTCTCTTCGACGATGCGACGTCGGGACAGGCGTCTTCGATCGAGGCCACCCACCACTGGTACGTCCCGGGCGAGAGGTCGTTGACGACGAGTGACGTGTTCTCGGTCGTCCCCACCAGACGGACCACTCCTCCGGTGCGCTGCACGAACAGGCCATAGCGCGAGGCGCCGGAGTTGGTCCACTGGAACGTGATCGGCTGGGCGAGCGAGGCGTCGCTCGCGGGACTGCGTAGCTCAGGCGGGGCGGAGTTGCAGTTTGTGACGTAGAACTGCGAGGCCTCGGAGTAGTTGGGATCGCAATCGCCGTTGAAGTTCGCACGGACTTCCCAGCCCCAGTCACCGGCCGCGAGGTCGTCTGTGGTGAACGAGGTCCCGACGATGTTCTCGCCGATGACGATCCAGTTCGCGCCAAAGTCCGGAGTGACTTTCACGTCGTAGCCGGCGGCGCCGGGAACGGCGGTCCAGTGGAAGGTGATCGGCGCTCCCACCGCATGACTCGATCCGCGATCGGGGTCCGAGAGGATGGGCAGGATGGCGGGACAGGTGGTGGTGAAGGTGAACGTGCTCGACACCACGGGAGGGCAGGAAGGAGCGGTTCCCACGACTTTCCAGGCGACCGTGCGTCCGGGCTCGAAGGAGAGAGATTTCTGACTGAGGATGACCGACCCGTGCAGCGTCAGCGGATCTCCGTCCAACCCAAGATACAGGTCGTAGCCGGTGGCATTCGCAAGAGAATCCCAATCCAGCAGGACCGATTCGAAGCCCACGGTGCTGTTGTCGGCCGGGGTGAAGAGATTCAACGGACCGGCCGGACAAACCGCAACCGCATCGCCGGCCACCGCCGCGCTCACAAGCGCAGCCAACAGCACTCCATAGAGCTTTCTCATCACATCTCCGTTTCGATTCGGAACCCCGGGTGTTGGACGTGACTGTAGACCTTTCGTGTACAGAGATGCGTGACTGCGATCACGGGTTATTGAATATTTAGCGGAGGGGAGAAATGCTGCGGTTGGGCGAACTCCGGTGGAGCGGTGGACTTGAGTCCACCGTCGCTCTCGCGAGGATCGGCCCCTCTGCCAATCGCCGCTTTCGCCACGAGCGTGGCGAGAAACGTCACACGGCTCACGGCTCACGCCTCGCGAGTGCCCGGTGGACTCAAGTCCACCGCTCCACTGGACGAGAGTCCACCGCGGACAGGATGCCCTTACGCGCTGCGGTTACCGATACTTGTTGCCGCCCGTGTTGAAGACCACCACGACGTCCTGCGGCGTGATTGCGCCGCGCGTGCGAAGCTCGGAGAGGGCCAGCCAGGCCGCGCCGGTCTCCGGTCCCGCGTCAATGCCTTCGCTCGTGCGCAGCGAGGCCGCGGCGGATTCGATGCGCGATTCTTCGA
>JBDTOZ010000638.1:0-3179 GCA_039932995.1 Acidobacteriota bacterium
CAGCAACTCAGCAACTCAGCGCCGTGCCGGCGCTCACCGCTTCCGCCGCTTCCTTCCCTTGGCCGCGTGCTCCCCTTCCTCCTGGGCACGGCGGACGCGGAGAGAAAAGGCTTGCCACTGGCGGAAGACGTCGACGTAGCGGCCGGAGGAGAGCGCGTAGAGCTCGAGCAGGGAGAGGGCGTCGCTGAAGGGCTCGCGATAGACGGCGCGGAACTGCGCGCGTCGATCGGTGGGCGGCTCGAGCAGACGCCACAGGGTCTCCAGGGCCTGCTCGATCTGGTGACGCGTACCGGCGGCCAGGGCCATTCGCGCGCAGAGCGGCTGGGTGAGATCGCGGATGAAGATGATCACTTCGCCGATGCGCATGCGCTGGTCCCGGCGCTTCTCCTCTTCCTCGATCTCCTCGATGACCCAGGGCAGCATCAGGACCGAGAGCAGCACGGCGTCCGAGACTCTCCGGCCGGACTGGACGGTGCGGTCGAGCACTTCCAGCATTTTCCAGAAGTACGGGGCGCGATCGGTGCGGATGGCGTTGTAGATCTCGGGCAGGAGCGGCTCGAGCAGAGCCGTGTCCACCATCAGCCGGATGGCGCCCCGCGACCAGCCCCGCCGGAGCAATTCCAGGATCTCTTCCGACACGCGAGGCGGCGAAGCCTTCAGGATGTCGCCCCGGTGACGGAGGATGCCCTGATAGGTGGCCTCCTCGATCTCGAAACCGAGACGCGAGGCGAATTCGATGGCCCGCATCATCCGCACCGGATCCTCGCGGAAGCGCAGGTCGGGATCGCCAATCACGCGCACGCGCCCCTCACGCAGGTCCTCGATGCCGCCCACGTAGTCGATCACCGAGAAGTCGGAGATGTTGTAGAAGAGGGCGTTGATGGTGAAGTCCCTGCGCCGGGCGTCCTGCAGCGGCGAGCCGAACGTGTTGTCGTCGGTGATCAGGAAGTCTTCCGCGGCCTCGTCTTCCGGCGCCACGACGGCCCGGTCCGGCTCCCGCCGGAACGTGGCCACTTCCACCACTTGATCCTGAAAGATGATGTGCACCAGGCGGAAGCGGCGCCCGATGATCCGGCTGTTGCGGAACAGCCGGCGCACTTCGGCGGGATGAGCATCCGTGACCACGTCGAAATCCTTCGGCGTGCGCGTCATCAGCAGGTCGCGCACGCTCCCTCCGCAGAGGTAGGCCCGGTAGCCGCTGCGATGCAGCCGGTAGAGGACCTTCAGGACGTTTTCGGGGATGCTGCGCCGCGACACCGAATGCGCGCTGCGGTCGATGACGTCTGCGCCCGCGTGCTCGGCCGCGGCCGGCAGCGGCAGATGGCCATCTTCCTGTTCATGTTCGTCAATCATTTCCATTCGATGTCAGACCCGGCGTGTAGTGATATTTGCTGTCGACGATGAAGAAGGTGCGGTTCCAGCGCGTCTTCCCGAAGAAGTGCAGCGCCACCTTGCCCAGTTCCTCGAGCCGGTCCCTCGTGGTCGTACCGAGTGGAGGCGGGATGTCGAATGACCAGTAAACCATGAACGCACGCCCTTTGATTGCAGCTCGCGAGACCGAACCCCACCAACGCGAGTCGTAGGAGTGGTCGCGGTTGTCCCCCATCACGAAGTACTGCCCCGGGGGCACGACGTAGGGACCGAAGTGATCGCGGGACCGGTACGGCTCCGGGAGGAAGGCCCCGGCCGGATAGACCCGGGCGTCGTCGTAGAACGCATACGGCTCGTCGAGCTCCCGGCCGTCGATCGATACCTTCTTGGCGCGGATGGTCACGCTCTCGCCGGGCAGCCCGATCACGCGCTTGACGTAGTCCTCGTGAGGGTTCTTCGGGAAACGGAAGACCACCACGTCCCCCCGGGCGGGATCGCGCAGTGGCAGCAGCCGCGGCGCGAGAGGATCCGAGGGTCCATAGATGAACTTGTTCACGATGATGTGGTCGCCCGTCAGGAGGTTGTCTTCCATGGACGGACTGGGGATCTTGAAGGCCTGAAAGGCGAAGATCTTCGCGAAGTTGACGAAGACGATGGCGATCAACAGCGCTTCGTAATACTCGCGGCTCGTCGACTTCGGTTTCCGGCGCTCATCGGCTGCTGCCATGCGTGGGGCTGGTCCTCTTCCACTGATCGGCGAGGAACCCAGCGGCAAAGGATTGTATCGCAGGGGGGGCAACGGCCACGACGCGGCCGGAACGGCGGTACCGCCCCGCCGGGACGGAGGGATCCCCGACGATGCTGGTCCCCTCCGCCGCCCTGGCGCCCACGGTGACCATCCGCGACGCATCGAGCCAGGGAGTCTCGCGGATCGCTTTCCAGAGCGCTTCGTCCGGCGCGCGGGTGGTGACGAGCAGGGCCACCTCCGCGTCCTTCATCAACGCGGCCCGGGCGTCACTCCACTCGAAACGATCCGCGACCCACACCACGACGGGCAGTCGCTGGTCATAGCGCAGGTCGAGGGGGCGCAGGGCGATCGTGCCTGGGGCGAAGGGAAGGACGTCGGCGGCGATCGAGCTCGCGGACGGAATGACCATGCGCCGCTCGGACCCGTCGTAGCGCATCGCCTCTACGCGGTCGGAGGCCTCGACCGTGGAATACGAGACGGCAAAGTGCTCGGCCTGCGGATCCCAGCCCAGGTCGTAGAGCGTGGCCGGACCAAAGTCGAGCGCGTACTGATACGAGGTGGGGACGTGAAAGGTCCGCACCAGATCGCCAAGAGGCGCGCGGACGAAGTAACTGACTTTGCTGCCGCGCGGAGCCCATTGCACGTGAACTTCATCCGAGGGCTCGGCCGGGATCCAGTGGGTGGCGCCGCCGTCCGTGGCCACGAGGCCGATGTCGAAGCTCGCCTCTCTCTTCGCGGAGAAGACCACTTCTCCCCGCGACTCGGAGACGTCGAAGGAGTCGATGGCACTGAAGACCTCGGACAGCACGCGATCACCGTTGCGCAACTGGTTTCCCGCAACCTGAACGGTTCCCGGCTTCAACGGTGGCATCCCCGGCTGCGTCACATTCCCCGTCGCATCCAGCGCCACCTCGCGAATCCGCACCGCGAGCGGAGGCGCGGTCCAGGAAGCAGGGATTCGCTGGATGCTCGACGCACACCCAGTCACCAAGAGAGCGATCGGAATGAGGAAACGCATGCGTGGCGATCGTACGTGAAAAGGGTTGGCGGTTGGCGGTTG
>JBDTOZ010000639.1:0-9708 GCA_039932995.1 Acidobacteriota bacterium
CTCGTCGGCCGCACCTCGGCTCCGCGGCCCCCCGCGCCGGCGGCGCGGCTCCCCACCGCCGCCGCCCCGTGGTCGCTTCGCTCCGGTAGCGCTGCGCTTTTTTGCACGCTGCCATGCACTCGTTTTGCGGCCGCGCGCGGTCCGCTCGTTTGCGCGGCTCCACTGCGCCGCCCGCCCCTCGGGTCGCACGCGCTCGGGTTTCAAGTTCAGCCGCCTGTGGCCGCACGTTTCCCCCACGGCGCGCTAACCGGCGCTACTCTACGGCGGCGATTGGCGCGCCCCCATCCCACCGCCCGCGCGCCAACCGGCCTGCATCCCATAATGCGCGCATTATGTGACGCAGGCCTTCGCCGCCTCGGAAGCGCCTTTTACATAACAGCATTATGTAAATTAGCGCGCCTTCACACCCGGACTCGCCACGTTCTGTCGTCGTTTCCACAGCCGTTTATGGGCGGCACACTCCACCCGCCGCTGGCCGTGCGCTCCCGCCTCTGGCAGTTGCGCGCCGCTACGCGCAGCGCGTGCGCGCGCCTCCATCCACCACCCTGCGCGCACGCACAAGCGCTCCGCGGCCCGGCGCTTCCACCACCCACCGCCCGCGCCGGCCGGCCAGCGGCCCCCCGGGGAAACGCCCCCGCCCTCGGCGAAGCAGCCGTCGCTACGCGACCGAAGCTTCGCCTGGAGACGCCCGCCCACCCACCGCGAAGTGGCCGTTGCTTCGCAACCGCCGCTTCGCGGCCCGGGGAGACGCCCCGTCGCTGCGCGACGGCTTCTCCGCCGCTTCTCCGCTTCGCGTCGCGGATGCTCGGTTGCCGGTTCCGCAATGAGCGACGGTGAGGAGCTTCTGTTTCCGGAAGGTTGGCCAAAGGCCCGGCCCGCTTTGCGTTGTAGCGGCCTTCGTCCGCTCGCTGATGTGCCGCGAGACATTGAAGCCGCGCGTCGGCACGCTTGCGTCACTCGATTTTGCTCGGGTCCGCGAGCATATCGCCGAGCGTTCGTGACAACACGTCAACCTCGCTGATGACGGTCGCCAGCGCGTGATCGATGATATTCCTGTCGCCCACCTGCAGCCCCTCCTCGTCTATGATCTTTCGAGTTTCATCGACATTCGCGCGAATCGCGCGCAACCGTTGCAGCACCGCCGTGACCGTCTCACGCTTCATCGTCCGCAGGATACTTCGCCTGCACACTCGCATCCGCTGCAACCTTCGCCGAGTCGGCGGCGCCACTGAAATCAGACACGGATACGAGCCAAATCCCAGGCCGCGGTCCGTTCTTTATCGCATCCGCGCGACACTGGCTCGCGTTTCCACTGGATCATGTACGTCTTCGGCGCGATTCTCATCTTCACGGTCACCACCGATCCGTTCATCGTCTACACCTCGAACATCTTCGCCATCCTCGGATTACTCTCGACGCGGATTCTTCGCCGGCCGTTCGCTTTTTTTTTCGTTTTGCCCACGGCCCGGCCCTTCACGCGACGCTTCGTTCCATCGCGCGCGCATCCTGCCTGCACGCTCGCGGCACGATCCACCGCGCGTAGAGTGCGCGCCCCCTCGTGGCGTCACCGTTTTTGCAGAGCGGTAGGATGAAATCGGCGCTGCTTGGCCGCAAAAACGGCGCCGCCACTTCCCGCCACCCATCGCCTGTGGGTCGCTCTGCGGTTCACGTTCGCTCCACCACCCATGCGCCGTCACGTCGCTTGCAGCGGGTGTCCGCTGTGTGCATCCGCGTTCGTCGCGGGCAAGCGCCGCGCCGGCGCCCCACGCTCTTACTCCCATACGATGTTGCGACTCACATTCACGATGGAGGCGTGCCATCGGCGATAACCACTCGTACGTACTGCGTCTCCTCCAGCCGTTCAATCACCGATTGCAGCGTCTCTTCTTTTGATCCCTCGCTCTCCCAGAAAATGAGGTCTTCGAGCGCCGACTCCACGGTGTCGCGCTGGTGGACCAACACACTCGCCAGAATCCGGAGCGCGTGAATCGCGTCACTCAACTCGCCCGCGCCATCCACCGGTCGTGGCAACTCCGCGTACGGGTCTGGAACCCACTTTCCGCATATGTCTCTCACGAACTCGCTGAGGTAAACCTTCGTCGACACCATGCCGTCCTCATCCTCTTCGAGATCCATCGTCATTCGTCTCCCTTTTGATCGCACGGCCTTACCATCGAATCGGCGAAGCGAGGCCGGCCTGCATCAGCGTGACTTTAGCCGCCGACGGATCGCGCTTCCGTATCTACCGGCACGCAGACTTGAGCGGCGTAGCGCCTGGAGAAGTAGAAACATCGGGGGGCCGGAGTCACTCTCTGGGCGGCCTTGCAGCAAACCGGCTGTTCGTCTGGCGAAGCGCAAGCCCAGAACTAACGCCAACAGATATTGCCAGTACAGTAGCCGCCCGCTCACGGCGAGCACCTTAGTGAGCTCCGACGCGTCCGCGTTTGCCTCGCTCATCGTTGAACTGGTTCTGCGGCTTCCTTCGATGAGTTTGTGTGCCTGAGTATACAAGCCCTTCCACGAGCCCATGGCGGCATCTTCGTTGATCAGAATGTTCTGCGGCCATGAGGTGTCACTCGTCATGTTCTCAACGCCGGTCTCACTGCCGAACGAAAACTCGATCTGCGGTAAAAAGTGTTCGATTCTGTCGCAAGCGCCCTCATACGGCTCTGGAGACGGCGTCCAAATGCCCATTCGTGACGCTTTCGGGTGGCAATCATTAGTAATGACACCCTTAAGAGCGTATACAAACAGTGCCTGCTCAGCTTTTCGCTTAGCGAATTCGTTGTTCAAAACCTGCATTCGCGACGCTTCTTGGATACCGGCGAGCGCAGCAAGTAAAGTAATGATCGTAACCAGTTCCAGTGTGTAGTCCAGAGCGTTCCATAGCCGTTTCCGTCGATACGTCAGCGCTGCAACCGCATGAAAGCCAACCACCGATATCGTAAACACAGCGAGAGCGTTTGGGATAACCGCCGCTGTAGATCGCATGGCGATCGCCGCACACAAGCCCAGTGTGATCAGTGAAACAAGGAATGAAGTCACCCACGAATGAACCGTCGCCGCGAGGATGCTTGTCCGCATGACGTTCTTCTACCCCATGGCCCGACGGCTGGCTACCGGTCCCCTAACCCCTCTCACGCTAGCTGCGCGCCGGGAGGGGGACGGTGAGCGCCACCGAGCCCTTGCCTACTGCCCGGGTCCTTCGAATCGCGGCAAGTCCTGCGGCCAATGCAACGAACTTCGCAGCGTGAACGTCAGCGTATGTCGGGCGCCTGACAACTCCTCCGGCAAATCAATCGACGCATCGTCGCTTGTCGCGCTCGATCTCGGCGGAGGCAGCGGGACTTTCTGCCCACGCGCCAGACGAATCCATTCTGGCGACGAGTCGCCGACGATCCTCGACGTTAATCCCAGCAAAAACAGATCGGCGAACGGTTCAAAATGCAACCACCGCCGACGCCGACGCCCGTGGCGGCCATTCGAGCGCGCCTGGTACAACGCGAATAGACCTGGCTTCCCGGTACTGCCAACGACATCGTTCACGACGCTCAAACTGCTGACGCGCGTGGCCGGCTGCGTCCTTCGCCACGATCGTAGGCCTGCCTCCTCTTCGGCGCGTGGGGCAAGGCCACGCTGTCGCACGCCATCTCCCCGCCAGCCCATCTCCAATAAGTCGTCGATCATAGGGTGCCAACCCTCAAGGGCGATCAAATCGCGCCAGTCGGCACTGATCGTCGCCTCCAGCGAACGAACCAGCTTCGCATCGTTTTTGGCGAATGCAGTCGATGAAGGGCAGTACCAAAGATAAAAGATCGAATTCTGAACCGCGAAACGATGCTCGATCGACTTTAGCAGCCGCCACTGTTTCTCATCGAAATGCGTGAACGACGAATCAAGACGGAACCCATTCGAGTTCGGGTACAACCGCTTCGCCTGAAGGAGAACCCCACGTTCGCTTCGGCCCAACAAAGGGTGTTCGAGCACGAAAACGACGCCCAGATCCGCGCCCGAAAAACGATTCTCGACCCACCCCGTATGTTCGTGCGTCTCAAACGAGACATCCAAGGTGTACCCGCCGTCAGCGAGCGCCAGGTCTTTCTTCGCTTTCTGTAAGGGGTAGTCGAGCACATGCAGCGCGGTCGTGCCCGCGTCAAGAAGCTCGCAGAGCAAGAAGGTCAGATTTGGCTCGGACGGTGACGATCCGCCATCGAAGCGCCGTGCAAGCGCGCTCGACACGCCGTCCATGTATCGCCAGATGATGTTGCACTCCGATACCGGCAACTCAAACGCAGAACCTTGCATGGTTAGTTACTCCGTGGGCTGCCACGCCCGCCAGTTCGTCCACGCCTTCATCGTTAAATTCTGAAGATCATTCATGATCCTAAACGCTGTCCTCGTCTTCAGGGACATCTTCTGGCCTTCGCGGCCACCCAAATCAAAGTGTTCGCCATCGTACGCGACGCCGAAATTCGCCGTCGCGTCCCTTTTCCGTTCCCATTGCGCACGTCCGCTCAACGTGCAGAATACTTCTCATCATGGACTACATGGAGCACTTCACAAGCGATCCACAAATCGTCGCAGGCCAATGCGTTTTCCGCGGCACCCGCGTCACGCTTCGCACCATCATCGCCAGCCTTGCTGACGGCGATTCCTTCGCCGTCATCCTCCGCAATTTTCCCGCGCTCAAGCGATCCGACATCAACGCTGCGATCGCCTTTGCCGCACGCTCCGCCATCTCCCACATCCCTCGCCGCGGTCTTCCCGCGTCGCACCCCGAACGCGCATAACTTCCTCATCCCTCACCTCGCGACACTTGGCCGTTCGTTGTCAGACTGACCGGCCCATGCCTCCGAGGTACAATCCGTGTGTGCGCACCGTTCCTCGGTACTACCTCGTAGGGGACGACGGCGAGATCCTTCGCCTCGCGCAAAAAACGTTCTTCAGAATCCTCGAGCAGCGAATCACGACGCCGTTCCCTCAACTCAAAGGCCATCGCGTGAAGCTCGCTACGCTTCAAGTGCAGCTCGATGGAAAACGTCCCGTCGCCGTCATGAAGGCCACCTACAACTTCATCACCTTCGACGACAACGGCATCCTCGATTCAACCGAGTGGGATCAATCGTTCGAGCAGACCATCGCCACGTGGGCCATTCCCTCGATCCCGAAACAGCCGACCGTCATCGACGCTCGCGCGCGGTTCACGGACCGTCGCCATCACCACGAGCTAACGTGGGATCCCACCGACGAACTACGCGATGCGCTCTTCGCGAAAGCAACCGGTCACCGTCACACTTCCCACTAATTTCGCGGTGCGCCTTCTAACCATTCCGCTCTCCGCCCCGCGCCGCTGAGTGACCATCACGACTTTCCACTTCACGCGGTAACACGACGTCGGCCATCGCTGCGAAACGTCGTGTCGCAGCTCGCCGTTGCCGGCGTTCGCAAGATGAACAGAGGTAACCAGCGAGCTTGCCGGCGAAGCGTCTGCTGGGAGCGTGCGGGAGGCCACCGCTTCGATCTGCCTGCGTCGGTCGAATTTGCGGGACTGCTTTCAGCCTGGACACTGGCGGGAACCGTCAAGGTGCGGCGCGGTGGATTAGTATTCAGGCATGACTGACCCGATGGCTACACCGATGATCGACCTTTCGGATGAAGAGCTGGGTGCCCGGTACCGGGAGATCGTCAAAAAGCAAGGTCAAGACGCGCATATGACGCTGGTGGAGATCGGCCGGCGCTCCACGCTGGAGGTCCGGGACGCGGCAGTCAAGATTCACGAAGCCTCGGTAGCGTTGAACAACTCGTCCGAGAAGCTAGAGCGGCTGACGTACTGGCTGATCGGGCTCACGATCTTCCTAGCCCTTCTTGCGGCCCCGCCGGCAATCGAGATCGGGATGAAGCTCTTCGGCCATGAGCAGTCGGAAAAGGCTATGCCAGCGCACCTGGCTCCGGCGAAGAAGCCGTAGGCCTGTTCAGACCAGAACACCCACCAGAAACCCAGTACACTTTCAAATTCAAGAGGAGGAACTTCGTGACGCGACTCAGTACCGGGATATTGCTCGCTTTCGCCTTGCTCACGAGCGGCTGTAGCACCACCGCTCATCGAGAATTTCGCGGGACGCCGGAAGACTTCGCAATCTTGCAGGATCTACCGCTGCCCCCGGATTCCGCCACCACTGAGATTAAGCGGCAAACTCCCGGAGGGCTCGGCGATCTCGCCATGATGGACTCTTCCGATAAGCCCGTGGGTCCCAACGGGACCGTGAAAGACAATCCGGTGGACCCCGATGACACGTTTCTGTATATCTACTTGAGCCTTCCGCATCAAAGTCCGGCCAATGGTATGTGCTGGATGGACAAGAACGACCAGCCGCCGATTGATGATGAACTAATGGTTACCGCCTCTGGTCCTGCGTACAAGGTGTGGTATCCGGTGAAGTACGGGACCCCCGGCAACCGGGGGACAAACCGTGCGGGCCAGGAGTTCCGCTACTACCTGCGCGATCTTCCGAGTCCTGGGAAGTACACGATCGATGTTGTACTCCTCAACGACAGGGACGAGGCTCACGCGCTGTACGCCTACTGCAAGCCAGGGTACTGTGGCGAGTTCCGCATCTGTCACACACGGTGTGGCGGAGCTTCCGGATGGTGTAAGAACCAACAATTCACCGTTGTTAAGCCCTAGTCTCGCGATAGCTGCACCACGGCCAGCACTCCCCGGCGAAGCCTTGGCAAATCTTGTTGTGCTTCAGGGGTTCTTCTGGGGTGTTCCGGTGGCATCTCTTGCAATGTCTCTCGGACGAGCCGCATTATCCTCTCTGACGGTTTGGACAAGACGAGGTTGCGGCCGGCCCTCACGAGGCGTCAAGTCTCTCGCCGGGGAGACTTGACAACGACGGTCTGCAACGCGTGTGAATGAGTGTAGCGACGGCCGACGGAGCGCGACGTGCTCTGGCCTCTGGAGCATCGCCTTCCGCCGCCCGACCCCGGCGCTTGCGCGAGCGCCGAATCAGCCGTCGCATTCAACGTGATAGCGCGCCACCGGCAGGCGTCAAGCCCTCCACCGCCCGGGCCGGCTTGACCCCTGCCGGTGGCACGCAGAGAGGTGCAGTTATGCGACGGCTGCTCCGTCTGGCTGTTCGGCTGACATCACGCGCCGCCCGCCCGACCCCGCTAGCCCTTCCGACGCTTCGACCGGCGCGCCTCGAATTCGTCGTGACGATGCAGCGCCACAAGCCCGTCGATCAGCATCACCGAGGCGTCGATCGAGCTCCGGTCCCGCAGCTCTTCGAGCTCGCGCACGCTCGCGCGCAATCGCGCGTTGCGCGGCTCGTCGGGTGCTTCCCTCGGACGGCCTAGCACCAACTCGTCCAAACTCACATCGAGCGCCGCTGCCAACTTCGCCGCTGCTTCCAGCTCCGGCACCGCTTCGCCGTTCTCGTAGCCCGATATGCGCGGCGGGTGCATGCCTACTTCGTCCGCGAGCTGTTTCTGCGTCACGTCGCGCCGATCGCGCGCTGCACGCAACCGCTCGCCGAACGCCTGCGCGAACGTGATTTCCCTCGGCGTGGATCGCTTTGTCGCCATCAACGGGAGTATCCGCCCATCCTCGCGCGATCGCTTTCCGCTCATCCTTCCCTCGCGTGACTTCCGGCAAAGAATAACACTTGTGTTACTGCGAACGATAACTTATAATTTCCCTTGACAGGTGAATGATGAGCAAGCGCAGATCACTCCTGACCGGATCGAATCGAAGCGCCCTCACTTTCACTTCCGCCGCGCCGCGCCGTTTTCGCCTCCGCAACGGCGTGACCCCAAAGCGGCCGGCCGCCGAAGCCCTCATGATCGGCGGCCGGCCGCGCGCGGTGGGTGAGGGGGGCGCGCGTGCCATATAACGACGATCCCGACTTCGTCTCCGGTAGGAAGGGGCGGTTTGAGCTCGCGCCACAGGTAGAGCACCCGCCGTTCTGCGTATGCAAACGCTGCCCGCTCTACCGGCAGCGCGAGGCAGAGAAGACAGGCGATCCGATCGAGGCCATTTGGGCGCGCTCGATCACGTACCGTTTCCGCAAGGTGTCGCCGCATCCGAGCGACCGCAAGGCCTCGGCGTTGGCTGCTCTACGCCTCAAAACTGACGAAGAAAATCGCCTGCGGGAAGCTGCCGCGAAGGCAGACGCCGACCGGCGCGCCCGTCAGCTCGCCGTATCGTTCGGCGCAGCCGTCGATGCGTACCGGGACTATCAAGTCCGCGAAGGGAAGGAGATCGACCGCTCGAAATCTCTCATCGGCAACATCGAGGCTTTCATTGGTCGCGGTCGCGACGTCCAGGCGGTCGATTACAAGGCCTATCAGGCGGTGCTCGGCGAGGTTGAGAACCTGCACCCGGAGACGCGGCGGCACTACGCCTCGATGCTCCTTGCGATCCTCAACAACGCCAAGGCCGTTCGGCTCATCGCCGCGCACCAGCTCGAAGGTGTGCGCGTTCCTCAAGTCCTGCGCGAAGACGAACCCGAGCCGTGGACCCGTCACGAGCTCGGCGTGCTGATGGGGCCAGCGCTCCGCAGGTACGAGAAGGAACAGCGGGAGTGGAACGCGAAGGTTGCGACGGAGAAGAAGAACCGCGGCAAGCGCTCGCCGTCCTTCATCCCGCTCCGTGGCCTGTGTCTCGTCGGCTATTACTCGCTCATGCGGCCCGAGAACAACCGGCAGCTCGATTGGGAAGAGCTCACGTTAGACCCCGCCGCCATGCGCGGCACGTTCAAGCTGGACCAGCACAAGAACGTCAACAAAGGCATCAAGGCACGCGGCCCGATCACGCGCGAGCTGATGGAGTATCTGCTCTCGATTCGCCCCGCTAACGCGTCCGGCCCGATCCACGCGAACCCGGAAACCGGCCGGCCGTACGTGGACATCCGCAAGCAGTGGAAACGCCTGCTCGCCATCGCCGGCGAAATGCTCGGGTACGAGCTGACCGGCAAGAAGGCCAAGTTCCTCAACTTCCGGCACACCGGCGCGTCCGACATCGCGCAGCGCGGGCGCGAGCCGCGTCACCTGCTCGCCGTCGTTCGGATGATGGGGGACACCAGCGTTGCCACCGTCAACCGCCATTACTTCAACCTGGAAGACGATGTGATGCAGGAGATCATCGACGGTTGGGCGGTTCCGGACGTCGATGTCTTCGCGCCCGACCTCGCGCCTGTTTGCGCTGATCCCGAGCCCGGCCGACGATGATGAGCCCTCGATTGCGGTCCAGCCAACGACTCGCCGCGCGCGTGAGTGAGCATCGCGCGCTGCCGCTCGTGCTCGCGCTCAGCGCTCGTGCGCGCTTCGCCTCGCCGCCGCGTCGGGCGAAAGTGCTGATGCCCCGATCGCGCTCCAATCGCCGCCGCGCTCCTCAGATGAGTGAGCATCGCGCGGTGCCGCTCACTCGCCCGCTCGGCGTTCGCGCACGCTTCGCGGCGCTCTCCGCTCGCTTCTCGAGCCGTGAAACATTCGCTCTCTCGCCGTGGAACATTCGCGATTTGCACTGTTATTCGGTGTGTTTCGCGACCCCTGAAAAGTCGAACCTTGTGCGGAACCTTGTGCGGCTCATTTTCGCGTTTCGCGCCGCCGCAAAAGCAAAACGCCGCGAAGTCGCGGCGCGTGAGTACTTTAATCTGGCGGGGCCGACGGGACTCGAACCCGCGACCTCCGGCGTGACAGGCCGGA
>JBDTOZ010000640.1:0-3978 GCA_039932995.1 Acidobacteriota bacterium
CGCCATCGCCTCGATGGCCGAAAGCGGGCATCATTGCCGGATGAAGACCTGCGATCTGGTCATGAAGGGGGGCATCACCAGCGGCATCGTTTATCCGCGGGTGGTGCTGGAGCTTTCCCGGGACTACCGCTTCGCCAACATCGGCGGCACGTCCGCGGGCGCCATCGCTGCGGCGGTCACGGCGGCCGCGGAGCTGCGCCGGCAGCGCGAAGGAAGCGATGCGGGCTTCGAGGCCATCGGCAAGCTTCCGTCGTGGATGGGAGAACAGATCGACGGGCGGTCGCGGCTGGTGCGCTTCTTCCAGCCGGGCGGCAAGGCCGGGCCGATCCTCGATGCGGCGCTGGCCTTCGTCGAGGCCAAAGACTCGCGGGTGCTGGCGTCATTGCGTGCGATCGTGCGCGGCTTTCCGCGTTTCGGGAGCCTGGCCGCGTGCGCCGGTTTCGTCCTGATGGTCATCGCCGCTCTGTCGGCATTCCATTCAAGGCAGGGCTCTCCGTTCACGGCCGCGGCCATGGTGCTGGTCATCGTCGCGCTCGCGGCCCTCACGCTGGCCGCGGTCGTGATCGCCTCCGTCGTCGAGGCGGTGCTCGCCGCCTTGCGCACGCTGCCGGCGCAGGGCTTCGGGCTCTGCAGCGGCATGCCGCTCGTCGAATGGCTCGCCGATGAGATCGATCACGTGGCCGGCGTCAGCGGCAAGCCGGTCACCTTTGGCGACCTGCGCGCCGCGGACATTCACCTCGAGGTGATGACCACGAACCTGACGTTGGGGCGTCCGCACCGTCTCCCCCTCGAAGGCCGCCACTACTTCTTCGACGCCACCGAGCTGCGGCGACTCTTTCCCGAGCGGATCGTGCAGTGGATGGTCGATCACGCGGAGCAACCGGGCAAGGGCGAGCTTCTTCCGCTGCCGATGGAGGAGCTGCCGGTGGTCGTGGCCGCACGCATGAGTCTCAGCTTTCCCCTGCTCCTCAGTGCCGTGCCGCTTTGGGCCGTCGACCATGGACGCCGCGACGGCGCCACCAAACCGGAGCGCTGCTGGTTCTCCGATGGAGGCATCACCAGCAACTTCCCGGTGCACTTCTTCGACTCGCCGCTCCCGCGCTGGCCGACCTTCGCCATCAACCTGGCGGCGCGCACGGCGCGCTATCACGCTCCCGACGCCCGCACCTACATGCCCCGCAACAACATGGGCGGCCTCCTGGAGTGGTGGGAGCCTTTCGAGACGGTGCCGGGTTTCGTGCGGGCCATCGTGAACACGATGCAGAACTGGCGCGACAACATGCTCCTGCGTCTGCCCGGCCAGCGCGACCGCATCGCGCACGTGCTCCTTTCCCCGGCCGAAGGAGGGCTGAACCTCTCGATGGACGCGGCCACGATCGAAGACGTCGCCGCGCGCGGAGCGGAAGCAGGACGGCTCCTGCGCGAGCGCTTCGACTGGCGCAACCACAAGTGGGTGCGCTACCTCTCGTTCATGAGCGCCTTCGAGGATGCGCTGGAAGGCTGGGAACGGGGCTTCGACGCGGAGCTCGTCGGCGGAAGCGAGCCGCTCCCGTCCTACAAGATCTCCACCGAGCAACGCGTGGCGGTGAAGAGCACCTCCCTGGCCTTCCTCAAACACGTCCACGAAAACTTCGGTTCCCGAACGTTCCGCGACCTCACCAAACGACCGCGTCCGATGCCCCTGATCCGCGCCATGCCTCGCGAGTGAGATTCTGCTGGGGACGTTCACCACAGAGGCACAGAGACACAGAGAGACAGGATCAACCCGAAGCAACGCCGGTGTCTTTTTTTGTCTCTGTGTCTCTGTGCCTCTGTGGTGAACGTCCCCCGGGCGCCACGGAGCCGGAAGTCACACGACCTGCGTGAAGCCGACCTCGGCTACCGGTTCCCGTCCGCGGTCGAGGCGCACCACGACCCAGGCCCCGTCGCGGCGTTCCACTTCCACCACGATCGAGGCCCACATCCCGTCCTCCGGATTCTCCGCCCAGCGGAAACGCAGTCCGGGCCAGGCGGACTCCGGGAGGCCTCGTTTGCGGAGGTCTTCCTCCGCCATCTCGATGAGCTCCGGGCCTCCCACGTGATCGCATGGCATGTCGCATATGCTATCCGCACCATGAGCGACATTCACTCTTTCGCCCGGCCCGACGAGGCCGTGGTGCGCCACCTCACCCTCGATCTCGACGTGGACTTCGACCGCAAACGCCTGGTGGGCTCGGCCACGCTGGACATCGAGACGAGTGCCGGCGCACGGCAGCTCGTCCTCGACACGAATGGCCTGGTCGTCGAGCGGGTGACTCTCTCCGATGGCACGCCCGCCCCCTTCGCCATCGGCGCCTCCGCGCCGCACCTCGGCAGTCCCCTGACGATCGACATTCAACCGGGGACGAAGTCCGTGAAGATCGACTACGCCTCCGCCCCCGAGGCCGCTGCCGTGCAGTGGCTGAGTCCCGAGCAGACCGCGGGCGGGAAGCATCCGTTTCTCTTCACGCAGTCGCAGGCCATCCTGGCGCGCACCTGGGTGCCCATCCAGGATTCGCCCGGCGTGCGTATCACCTACGA
Source organism: Acidobacteriota bacterium (assembly GCA_039932995.1). Lineage (GTDB taxonomy): Bacteria > Acidobacteriota > Thermoanaerobaculia > Gp7-AA8 > Gp7-AA8 > QHVT01. The sequence continues at coordinate 2,560 of JBDTOZ010000640.1, forward strand.
CGCCACCATCCGCGTGCCGAAGGAGCTCATGGCCGTGATGAGCGCGGAGAACGCCACGGAACTGAGTGCCGACGGCGTCTATCACTTCCGCATGCCGCAGGCGATCCCCGCGTATCTGTTGGCGCTGGCCGTGGGCGATCTCGCGTTTCGCTCCCTCGGCCGCAACAGCGGGGTGTGGGCCGAGAAGCCGATGATCGAGGCTTCGGCGTACGAGCTGGCCGATACGCAGAAGATGATCGACGCCGCCGAGGCCATTTATGGGCCTTACCGGTGGGGCCAGTACGACGTGCTCGTGCTGCCGCCCAGCTTCCCGTTCGGCGGGATGGAGAACCCGCGACTGACGTTCGCCACGCCCACCATCCTGGCCGGCGACCGTTCGCTGGTCAGTCTGGTCGCCCACGAGCTCGCGCACTCCTGGTCCGGCAACCTCGTCACCAACGCCACCTGGAACGACTTCTGGCTCAACGAAGGATTCACCGTCTATTTCGAGCGTCGCATCATGGAGTCCATCTCCGGCCGCGACTACTCGGAGATGCTGGCGCTCCTGGGGCGCCAGGACCTCGAGGCCACCGTGGCCGAGCTGCCCGAGCGCGATACGCACCTCTTGCTCGACCTCACCGGCCGCGACCCGGATGAAGCGGCCACGAAGCTGCCCTACGAGAAAGGCTACTTCCTGCTGCGTCTCATCGAGGAGAACGTCAGCCGGCCGAAGTGGGACGCCTTCCTGCGCGACTACTTCGACCGGCACGCGTTCCAGTCGATGACCACGGCCGCCTTCGTCGAAGAGCTGCGGGCCGCGTTCCCGGACCTCGACCGGCGCATCGACGTCAATCTCTGGATCCAGGGACCGGGCATCCCCGACAACGCGCCGATCGTCCACTCGGACGCATTCACGAAAGTCGAGGAACAGGTGCAGGCCTTCGAAGGCGGCACGCCGGCCGCGCAACTGGCGGCGGGTGCCTGGTCCACGCACGAGTGGATCCACTTCCTCCGCCACCTCCCGCGCGCGCTGAGCCTCGCGCAGATGGGCGAGCTCGATGCCGCATTCCACTTCACCGGCGGCGGCAACTCCGAGATCCTGCACGAGTGGCTGCTGCTGGCCATCGAGCACCGTTACGAGGCCGCCTACGACGCCCTGGAGGGCTTCCTCCTCCGGCAAGGCCGCCGCAAGTTCCTCAAGCCGCTCTATCAGAAACTCGCCGAGACCCCGGAAGGCTTCGAGCGAGCCCGCCGCATCTACACCAAAGCGCGGCCCATGTACCACGCGGTCTCGTACCGGACCATCGATCAGATCCTTCGTTGGGAGTGACCACCTCCCGCCCGGGTACGTTCACCACAGAGGCACAGAGACACAGAGACACAGAGCGGGCTTCGCCCGCAACCCAAGGAACGCCGGCGTCTCGCCGGCTGGCTGTGCGG
>JBDTOZ010000641.1:0-1516 GCA_039932995.1 Acidobacteriota bacterium
CGGGGCTTTTCGAGTCTCTACCTTTTTCTCATCTCAGCTCTTCGCTTCTTTCAGGTCTAGACTAGGCTGGCATGGGCTATTCGCAGTTCGAGGAGGAGTTTTCCGTGACCGACAACGTGGCTTATCGACTTGCGCGGAACGACTCGCAGGGCGTGGGGCGTGAGCTTTGGAGCGAAGCCAACCGTTGCCACCATGGGCCCTTCTCCGCAACAACGATGACAGTGAGCCTCGTCACGATAGTTGAGGGAGCGGCCCCGGGTTTGTGATCACGGTAAACGAGGGAGGCCCTCAGATATCGTGACAACATCATCCGCGCCGAAGGCGCGCCAAGCGTACATTTCAACGAAGACCCCGCGGCCGGCTTGACACCGGCCGCGAGGCGTTCTTCTCTTCCGCAGTTTCCGCAAAAAAACGTGGGGGAGAAGAGCCATTACATATCAGTCTTTTCTTGACGACGCCAGGTCTTACGTCGTGTTGTTGAAGTGCGACGAGGAGCTTGCGGCCGAGGCCCGAGCTCGCGGTTGTGAATGTGGCGGGGTGCTGCACGCGGCAAGGTATGCGCGCAAGCCCCGGGGCGGGCCTGAGATGCTGGGCCCGGAGATGAATGTCCGGTTCAGTTTCTGCTGCGCTCGGGAGGGCTGCCGGCGACGAGTGACGCCGGCTTCGTTGCGGTTTCTGGACCGGAAGGTCTTCTTTGCCGTGATTGTGTTGCTCGTGCCGGTCCTGCGCGAGGGCCTCACGCCGGAGCGGATGCGCAGGCTTCGCGAGCGGCTCCAAGTCAGCGAGCGGACCGTGAGGCGCTGGGTTCGCTTCTGGCGGGAGACGTTCGCGACTTCGCGCACGTGGCAGGCGGCACGGCGATGGTTCGCCCAGCCGGTCAAGACCGGGGCGATGCCGGCGTCGCTGGTGGAGGCGTTCGCGCACATCAGCGATCTGCATGAGCGGATCACGGCCGTGTTGAGGATGGTGACGGTGAGGCCGGATTGATCCACTCATCGAGTTTTCTGATGGGTGGCGTTGTCCCGCAGAAGATGCGTCTCGATTTTCTCGAAACGGGAGCCTAACTTCCCTCCACGAAGCGCCGGCGAGCCGGGGCGGAGGGGGAAGAGGCTTGTCGGAGAACAATCGGCCACGATCACAGGAACGTTGGGCGCATTTGCGCTTCGCAGTGGTAGGAGGTCTGCTGGCCTCGCCGCCGGCCGCGGGAGAACTGCGTGCCGAGCTCATACGGCTGGCTGGTCTTGCGTGGCGGCATCCCACCACTGACCAGATGGTGCACTTCAGCGTCTCGACCATCGAGCGCTGGTATTACGCGGCACGGTCGGCCGGGAACCCGATCACCGTATTGGAGCGGAAGCTTCGCGGTGACAGCGGACAGTTCCTGGCAATGACGGACAAACTGGCCGAGGCTGTACGCCTGCAGCATCAGCAACACCCGGCGTGGAGCTACAAGCTGCACCTGGACAACCTGGCCGCGCAGATCCAGCACGATCCCGACCTGGGCGCGTCTCCTTCG
>JBDTOZ010000642.1:0-15468 GCA_039932995.1 Acidobacteriota bacterium
CGAGGCCGCCGGTGCGGCTCGGGTCGACGACGCCTTTGCTCACGTTCATCAGCGTCGCATTCACGCCGGCGGGAAGCGTGGTCGTCGCCCTCACGGTGCCGCTGCTGCTCAGCGTCACGGTGAAGTCGCGGATGGCATCGAGGGCGATGTCCTCGACGTTGAGGTCCAGCGCCTCGATCCGGAACGGCGAGCCGAGGATCGGATAAGGACCCTGCAGGTCCGGGTTGGGATTCGGGAGCGAGACCGTGGTGCCGGGATCGCCGATGGGGATGGGGTCGTAGACCTTGGCAAAGGCGTCGAGGCCGGTCGAGGAGTCGACGCCGACGATCTGGAACTGGCGTCCCATCACCACAGGGATGGCAATGCGGCCGCGGCCTTCCAGCAGATAGAAGTGCGCGGCGTAGAGCGACTCCAGCGTGTCCCAGAAGAGGTCGTAGCCCGCCTGCATCCCGGAGAGGATGCCGAAGCCGACGGACCCGGCGCTGAGTTGGAAGTCGACGAGAGCGAAGATGCCGCTGCGTCCGACGCCGAGCAGATAGTCGCGCAGCTCGGGGCCCGTGATGGCCGCATTCGTGGCCACGTCCCGCGCGCTTCCGCCCGCCGGGGCCAGCCCGGTGAAGAAACGTCCGTCATTCGTGTAGGCGAGGTCGACGATCATCACGCGCGGGCCGCGGATCGACTGGCCCAACTGCCCCACGTACCAGTTGCGGCCGGCGGTGGAGAGTCCTTCGGGGATGGGCAGATCGAGATCGATGCGCTTCTTGGCGATGCCGTCGAAGCGAAGCTCGACGGCGGTCCCGAAGCGCAGCTCGTCCGCGAACTTCGGCACGTCTGCAAACGGAGCCTGCGTGGCGAGCGTCACTTCGATGAGGGTCGGGACGTCGAACGCACCGGCCGGAACGCGAACGCGAATGCCGTCCGCGCTGACGAACACGGTCTCGCGTCCCACCGGCGCGATGAACGAGCGATGGTCGTTGGCGGCAAACGGCGTGAGCTCGACCACGGCGATGATGCCGCGGCTGACGGGGTCGAGGACCTGCAGGTCAATGAGGTCGTCGGTGGAGATGCGGTCGGACGGATGTTCGTGCCCCAAGGGGAACGAGAACGAGCCGTCCGCGGAGACGGTGGCCTGGTAACGGACGATGAAGTCATGCCCGCGCCGCACGGCCACGGCCTGCGCTCCGGAGGGAAGCGCGCCCGCCAGCCCGTTGATGAGCGAGTGTCCGTTGGCGTCGGGAATGGTGATGTGGATGCGGTCCGGACGCACGGTACTGTTCGATGGAAGCGACGCGGTGCGGAACGACTTGGTCACGGTCTGGCCGAAGGCCGCGCCATTCGCGCCGCGCAGCGTCGCGGCGATGGTGATCGCGTATTGCGAGCCCGCGTTCAGCGGCGCACCCGCGTTGAAGGTCACGCTGTTGCCGGCCGCGCTGACCGTTCCGGGAAGCTCACTCGCGGCGGTGAGGTTCATCACGCGGATGCCGCCGGCGACGGACGCGGCGTCGATGGGCACGTCGAACTCCGCGCGGACGACGAAGGCGGCCGCGGCCGGGATCTCGCCACCGTCCGGCGTCACGCTGCGCAACACAGGTGGTTGCGGGGCCAGCGGCAGGACTCCGGCGTCGACGTACGCATCCGATTCGGGAGCAGTGGGCGCGATGACCGTCGCGCCGTCTCCGGTGGAGAGTGTGCGCGGCGTGAGTGCGAACGGGGCCGACGGCTTCGCGGAAACCGGCAGCACGAACAGGCCGCCGCGCGTGGTCAGTCCGTAAATGCCGAGGGTCGTGGCCACGCGCACGTCGGCTACCGCGCTGCCGGTTCCGGCGGACCCGCCGCGCACGATGCCGAATGCGTAGGCGACCGGCGCCTGCGCGGCCAGGATGAGATAGCGGCCGTCGCGGACGACGCCGTCCAATGGCAGTTGCGTGGAGTCGACGGTCCGCGTGGCGAACAACTTGCCGCCCGTGACGTCGGCGACCGGATCGGCAATGGCCACGAGCCGCAGCAACACGCCGTACGGTGTGGCCGGCAGCACCTCGGCCAAGACGACTTGCGTGGCGGCGCCGGTCACGACGAACGCGGCGCGGGCGGGAATGAGCAGCGAAGGCGCGCCTTCGACGACTCCGTCCGCCGGTGCAGCCTCGGACGCGCGCGTCAAAGAGAGCGTGAAGCCTCCGGCGATGCGGAATCCGGCGATGGTGCCGAAGCTCCCCAGGTCCGCAGCGGGAATCGTCGTCGCAGAGGCGTGCAGCGGCTCGGGGGTGGCGCCGCCAGGAACGTCGATCGTCACCCCGCCGTCGCCGGGAACGCGACCACCCTCCGCGCCGAGGAGCGTGCCGCGATCGATGCGGCCCGGATACTCCACGAAACGCACGTGCTCGACCCCGTCCCGAAGCAACACGGCCGCGGCCTGCGGGGTCGGCGCAAGATGGAAGTCCGCGACCGCGGCGTCGCCCGCGAACGTGCGGTAGAGGAGCAGGTCCGTGGCGAACGGCGGATCGACGAGCACCCGTCCGTCCGAGAGATTCAGTTGCTCGTCGATGTAGGCCTGGACGGCCGTACCGCTGGGATAGACCTCGGCCGCGCCTTCCGTCGTCAACGTGGCCACGGCGCGCCCGTTCGGAAGAATCGTGTTCGGTTCGAGCGTGAACGAGCGACTGCGGAGCGAACAACGCGCCGGCTCGGTGAGGCAGCGATCGATCACGCCTTGCAACGCCTCCCCGTTCACCGGCGGAAGCGGATGCGCGAGGTGCCCCGCGGCATCCGGATAGACGAGCGCGTAGTGCCCGCTCTCGGCGATGTCGACGACGACACGTCCGTCGCTCGCGACCAATGCCGCCTGCACCACGCGCCACTCGTCACGTGTGTGGTCGTACTTCACCGCCGTCAGGTTCTCGGTCACGTTTCCGGTGAGGAAGGTGAGTTTCGCACCGGGCATTGGAGCGCTGACGACGGCACTCGCAGGCGAGGACATCTGCGTTCCGGTGGGGGCGATGGCTCGACTGGACGGGCTCTCGGGGACCGTCACTTCGGCGGAGGCGAACGGTGACCATCCGAGAGGAAGAAGTCCGGCCAGCGATTGCGCGCCCACGGCCGTGACGTTCGCCGTGAGCGTACCTGGCAGCGTCAGCTCGACACGATGAGTCACGCTCGTGTCGCCGCCGTCCGTGAGGCCGGTGCCGCGACGGGTGAGGCGGATGTCGATCGGGACGACACCTGCGCCGGCCGGGACCACGGCCTGACGCCAAACCGATGTGTAGCCGTCTGCGCTGGCCGTGATTGTGTACGCGCCCTCGGCCAGCGCGCGGGAGTAGCGGCCGCGATCGTTGGCTGAAGACTGGACGCTCGATGACTGCGGACTGGGGATGAGTGCGGTCCCGGGATCGGCGAGGTCGATCGTGGCGCCGGGCAGGGGGCGGCCGGTGGTGGCGTCGTAGACCGCGCCGCTCACGTACCCTTTCCCGCGCTCGGTCGCGTCCGTTTCGATGGTGAAGTCCTGCGTGTAATCGGCGGCGAGCGACGCACCGTCGAGATCCTTCACGCTCTGCTTCACGGTCAACGTCACCTTCACCGCGGGGACGTCGCCGTCGAACGAAACGGTTGCGGTCTGGCCGGCGAAGGCGACCGTGCCGGCGAGCGAAGGTGTGAAGAGGATCGTGCCGCCCACGACGAGCGTGGAGGGATCCATGGGCCGGGAGAAGTCGATGGTGACCTTCTTCGCGGCGCGGTCGAGGGCGGCGCCGATGACCCGCGGCAGCTCGCAATTGAGACGGAAACAGAGGGCGCGCTCGGAGGAAAGACTGCCGTCGCTGCCGAGCTCGCGGACGCGGACCAGATGGAAGCCCGGGCGCCCCGAGAAGCTGAAGAGGAAACGAAACGCGCCGCTGTCCGAGGCCACCGTCGTCAGCGTCACGCCATCGGCGTCAAGGCGGACACGTGCTCCGGGCGTGCTCGCGCGGCCGGTCATCGTGACCGTGGTGAAACAGCCGGTGGTCTCGAGGTCGTCCACGACCGGCGCGGCCGCAGGCGCGGTCCCGGCTGTGGTGAAGCGAACCGTCTGCGCGGACGCCAGGGCTCCGTTCGCTGCATCCCTCAACGTCGTGGCCATGCTGATCGTGTAGCTGACGTTCGCCTGGAGCGGCGCATTCGGCGCAAACGTCACCGCATCACGATCGACGAACAACGCGCCCGGGACATTCGCGCCGGCAGCATCCGCGACCCGGATCGAGCTCTCCACCGTCGTGGCGTCGAGCACGTTGTTGAAGAGCAGGATGAAGGCCACGCCGCGATCGACGCCGGTGGCGTCGCCCGAGGGGAACGATTCGCGGAGAGCCAGCGGCGTGGCGAAGCGGACCACGCGGATGGCATCGAGCGCGTCCTCCCCCGCCGGGGTGCTCACGCGGGCCACCAGCGGAATGGCCGCGGTCGTGCCCAGGGGCACCGTCGCGGTGAACGTCGTTCCGCTCACCGTGGCCAACACCCCGCTGACCGCAACCTGGGAACCGGCCGGCGCGACGATGGTGCCGCTGACCGCAACGTCGGAGACCGTCGAGGCGAAGAACGTGTCATCCAGCGGCGCGTTGATGTCGATGGACGGCGCGCCCGCGACCTGCTGCACATCGACCGTCTCCCGCGCTTCGACGCCCGCCTGATTCCGGCCGCCGGCGACGATCGTGGTCAGCAGTCCGGGTGCCAGAGAGGCGGTCGCGCGGAACGTGCCCGCCGTGTCGCTGAGCGCCGTCGTAGTGGCCGGTGCTCCGTTGACCGCAATCGTGGCCGGGTCGACGTTGAGGTACGTACCGGTCACGTCGATCGAGGACGCGCCGGTCTCCGTCGAGTCGATCGGCGACGTGATGGTCAATTCCGGTGTCGCACCCAGCAGCGTGACCCGGGCCGTGGTGATGGCCGTGCGCCCCGAGCCGGTCTTCGCGCGCGCCACCACCGTATTCAATCCGGGCGAGAGCGCCACGTTGGCGACGCTGAACGCATGCGACGATGCGCCATCCGCGGGCACCGTGAAGGCCAGGCCGTTCACGTCGCCTGAGATCACGCCGAGACCGGCCGTCCCGGTCACGGTGATCGTCGGTGTGATCACGGTCGCGCCGCTGACCGGTCCTGTGATGGTGATCGAAGGCTCGACGTCCCGATCGACGACGATCGTGACCGGAGCATCGCCATTGGGATTGCCACTCGCGTCCGCGCAGCGGATCACGATCTCGTTGCGGCCCGGCGTCAGCGTGGCCTCGCCGCAGAATGAGCCATCGGCGACCTGCGCGGCGTTGCCGTTGATCAAAACTCCCAGCGCGCCCCCACTCCGTCCGGTCACGCGCAGCAGGTCGGTGAAGACCGCCGTGCCGGTGGGCGGGTCGATGTCGCTCAGTCCGCAGCCGGTGACGGCTTCGGCCTCGCCGATGAACAACGTGCGATCGACACGCGTCTCGTTCCCCGCGGCGTCGCGGGCGATCGCGGTCAGGGCATGGCCTCCATTCGGCAGCATCGGCAGATCGCCGGTGATGGCCGTCCCGTCGATGGTCACCGCGGTGGTCAGTCCCTGCGGAACGTTGTCGGTGGCCTCGACCGACAGCAGCGGCGCGGTGGCGAAGCGCGCGCCGTCCGCAAGTGCCAGAGCATTCGCTTTCACGAGCAGGAGCGGCGGCGTGAAGTCGGCCTGCACGTCGACGGAGACGGAGTTCACCTCGCCGCTGGCGCTGGCCACGGAGGCCACGATGTCGTTCGCCCCTTCGACGAGTGGAAAGTCGATCTTGCGGAACGTGCCGCCGGCGGCGACCGGAAGGTCGATCCCGTTGACCTTGACAGTGCCGCTGGGCGGAGTGGTCAGCACGTGCCCGGCCACGACCGTGGTCGGCCGGTTGGTGAGCATTGCGTCGGGAGGCGAGGTGAGGATGATCGCCAGCGGCCCGCCTTCGCGGCGCACTTCCACGCGATCGCGCCCTGTGTTCCCGGCACGGTCGACCGCCGAGCCGGTCAGGAGATTCGCTCCCTGCTCCAGGAGCACGCTGGCCGTGAAGTTGGTCCCGTCGAGGGTGGCCGGCGCGCCGTTGACGGTGACGCTCACGGCATCGGCATCGACCGTGCCGCGCACCTGCACGGCATCGACGGGAATCACGCCCCCGTCCGCCGGCGTGGTGATGTCGATGCGTGGCGGCGTGCGGTCGATGGTGAAGGTGGCCGACGCACGGTCGGAGACGTGTCCGAAGGTGTCGGTGGCCGTGGCTTCGAGCGTGTAGCTCGCATCGGCACCGATCTCGGTCCCCGACGTGAACGGCTGTCCGTTCAACGTGGCGGTGATCGTGGCCGCCGGATCGTTGACGCGGACGAGCGGAGCGAGCACCCGGTTGTAGAGCGCAGCCGCGGGAATGGGCAGACCGCGCTCCACGATCTCCACGACCGGCGCGTCGGACTTGACGCGCAGTGAGTACGGCGTGCGCGAGGTGTTGCCGGCCGGATCGGTGGCCACGAAGGTGCGCTCGTTCAATCCTTCCGTGAGTGTCGAGGAAATCGTGAACGAGACACCGCTGACGGTGGCGGCCGTGCCGGTGGCCTCGTCGATCAGCGTGGCCGGTTCGCTGAGCGTGCCGGTGAGCGGCGGTCTCGTTCCCACGGTGGCACCGTCGGCGGGAGCAATCGACTCGATGCGCGGCGGCGTGCGGTCGATGGTGAAACTCCGTTCCTCGGACTGCACGTTGCCCGCGCAGTCCGTGGCCGTGGCCCGAAGCACGTACGTTCCGTCGTCGCCGAGCACACTCCCGGCGGAGAAGGGATTGCCGTTGAGCGTCAGCGAGAGACGCGCACCGCCATCCGCATCGCTGACGCTCACCAGCGGTGAAATGGGACGATTGAAGAGCGTGGCCGTCAGAGGCGAGGCGCCTTCGGAGATCGTGACGGCCGGCTTCGTGCGATCGACGATCACCGGCACCGTGACCGCCGCGGCGTGTCCTCCTTCGTCCTCGGCCTCCACGAGAAGCACGATCCGTCCCTCGGATGGCAGCGGCACCGTGGCCGTCCACTCCGCGCCGGCGAGGGTGGCCGTCACCGGCACGCCGTCATTCGCGCGCACGCGAATCGTGGCCGCATCCCGCACCGTTCCACGCACCACCACTTCGCCGGTGGCGAGACAGACGTTCGGCGCGGGTGAGGCGACGAGCAGTTCGGGGGCCCGCGTGTCGAGATGCACGCGTGCCTCCGCCCTCCCCTCATTGCCGGCCGCGTCCGTCCCGGTGGCTACGAGTGGATTCGCGCCCTCGAGCAACGGCACGTTCGCGCGGCGGAAGATGCGCGTCGACGGATCGATGACCGCTTCCACTCCGTTGACGAAGACGCGCACCGCGTCATCGGCGTCGCCCGTGACCTCCACCGAGCTCGCGCCGACGCGCTGCTCCGGCGTGGGAGAGGTGATGGTCACCCGCGGAGGTGTGCGATCGATGGTGAACACGATCGGAGCCAGCGTGGTGGTCCAGCCCACCGCGTCCGTGACGGTCACGGTGAGCGTGTGTCGCCGCTCGGAATCCACCAGGGTGCCGCTCGCGAAAGGCGCGTCGTCGAGCTTCGCATCGAGCGTCGTGGCCGTGAGGTCGTTGACCGCGATTCGCGGAACGACGTTGGCCCGGGTGAGCAGTCCCGTGAGCAGGGGCACGTCCCCGTCCGTGACCGTGACGGAAGGAGGGGTCTTGTCGATCAGCAGTGCGAGCTGCGCCTGTGCAGGGTTCCCCGCGCGATCGACCGCGGTCGCGGCCAGCGCATGCGCTCCTTCGGCGGTGATGAGCGTGCCGGGGACGAAGGGAGCGCCGCCGAGGGTCGCGTTCACGGCAGCGATGCCGTTGGCATCCTGCGCGGTGACACCCACGGCCGTGTCGCGGTTGCGCAGTGCCGACGGGCCGAGGGACTCGGTCCCGTCGCTGAAGACGAGCAGGGGCGGCGTGCGGTCGATGATGAAGTCGCGGGTGACGCTGCTCGTCCAGCCGACCGCGTCGGTGGCCGAGACCACCAGGCGATGCGTGCGCTCGTCCGGCACCAGGCCGCCCGACGTGAACGTCTGCCCATCCACGGTGGCCGACAGCGTCGTCGCGGTCTGGTCTTCTGCGGTGAACGACGGCACCACGTTGCGATTGACGAGCAGCGCGTCCGGCATCGCCAGCCCGTTCTCCACGACGCGGATCACGGGCGGTGTCTTGTCCACGACCACACCGATCTGCGCCTCGGCGGCGTTGCCGGCGTTGTCCACGGCACGGGCGCGAAGAACGTACGTCCGTTCGCCGGTGATCGGAGTCAGTGGCACATAGGCAGTCTCATCGAGCGTCACGGTCAGTGACTTGATCCCGCTGCCGTCCAATGCCCGCACGTCCACGCGGGCATCGCGATTGAAGGCCTCGGTCACCCCCTTGGGAATCACGGTTCCACTCTCGGAGAAGACGATGGCCGGCGGAGTGCGGTCGGAGGCTTCTTCATTCTCGGCGGAGACCGAGAGGTCGTCGAAGAACGCGCCGCCATTCTCCGACCAGAGGCCGATGCGACCCGAGACCTGGCCGGTCTCCGGATCCACGGCTGTGAGCGTCCAGTCATCGGGCTCCGGCTGCCCGTCGCGCCAGAAGCGGGCGCGGATGGCAAAGCCTCCCGTCTGCCGGTCGACGCGGATGGCGAATCGGTACCAGACTCCCACCTCAGGCGTGAAGCGCGTCTCGCTCAACTCCACCGTCGTGCCGCCGGCCGCCTTGTAAGCGCGCATGCTGGGCACCGCGTCGTCCGCATCCCGCCAGAGCGCAATCAGCCGGAAAGCGTCGACCTCGGGTTGTCTCGAGAAGAACGTGAAGCCCACCAGAGAGTCGACCGTTTCGCGTCGAAAGCGGCCGCGATACTCGAACCCGTCCCCGGCCACGAACGTGCGGCCGGCCAGCGTCGAGGTGGCACCGGACACCGGCACGTCGCCGGGAGGAGGTCCGCCCACACTGCGCTGCTTCGGCGCAGGGTGCTTCGCGCCGTAGACCATGTTCGACGGATCGGCTGGATCGACCGAGGTCTTGAAGAGCGTGGAAGCATCCAGCCAGCGCTCGGGCGCACTAGCGGTGCCGTACTGCTCGAAGTCCTCCGACCAGACCACGGTTCTCTCCTGCGCCAAGGCACTGGCGCAGACGAGGAAGAGGACGGCGGTACGGATCAGTCGGATCAATGGGACCTCGGCACGACAGGGATGAGCTGCAGGACTGCGCGACGACCCGCACCCCATGTCGCGGTGATGGTGACCTCGGTGACTTCGTCGACGGGCCGCGTCTCGATGGCGAACACTGTGCTCATCGCTCCTGCCGGAACGACGATCGTTTCAGGCACGATCACGTGCAGCGGATCGGAACTGGAGAGAAGAACCAGCGCCCCTCCCGTGGGAGCCTCACCGCTCAACGTGACCACGCCCTGCACGCTGGCGGTCCCGCTGGCGGCACCGGGGTCGAGCGTCAGAGCGATCAGCGCCGCGACGTCCGCGTCCCGATCCTTCGAAGTGGCGGTGCCTCCGGCATCCGGAGGAACGGATGCGTCTTCGTCCTGCTGAGAGGCCTCGCCCAGGAGAGAGCCGGCGATCGCGTACTCGATAGGATCGACGCTGACGAGCGTGACCTGCCGTGTGGTGAACTTGTCGAAGCGATAAATGCCCCGCCAGGTATCGCCCACGGCCACACTGATCGTTTCGGCGCCGTTCGGAGCGAGGGTCACCGTCTTCAGGTTGATCGTGGCGATGCGCCAGGTGCCGCGAACGGTTCCGCCGGCGTCGATGATGCGCATCCAGTGGCCGACGAAGTAGGCCGGGACGTTTGCGGCGCGATCGGTGACCAGAGTGGCGCCGGAGGATCCGGTCAAGGCCAACCCGCTGCCGAGCGACGGCAGCTCCGTCGTTCCCACTCCGATGGTCCCGGAGTCGATGGTCATGTCGCCGAACGTCGAGGTTGGACCGGCCACGCGGACCGTGCCCGGACCTCCGTCGACGCCGAAGCAAGAGGCTCCGGCACCCTGTCCCGAGAGTGCGCTGAGTGCCGGCAGCGTGCTGGTCGCGTCCGTGTATTCGATCGAGAGCGCGCCACCTCCGCCCGCCTGGCAGGCCGCGCCGCCGTTCGCGTTGATCGCGCCGGTGCCAGTGATCTTGCCGGTCGTGATCCACACAGAGCCGCCGGAGCCGCCCGAATTCCCGAACGAACCATTGCTAGACCCGTCGGCCACGATCGAACCGTCGACGACCACCGAGCCGGCGTTGATCCGGACCACGCCTCCGCCGCGGGAGTTGCTGGTATCTCCACCCCTTCCTGCTTCTGCCGGGCGGTACACGCTCCCGTAGGTGTGACCGGACGCGCTCAACGTCCCCCCTCGTCCCAGGTGCGAGCCGCCGTTGCCGGAACCGAGTGCGGGCGTGCCGGGATAGCCGGTGGTTCTGTCGTAACCGAGAGAACTCACGTCGATCGTCGCGCCGGCGTCGATGCGCAGTTCGTTGGTCACGTTGATGGTCAGCGCGCCGCCCACCGGATGCTTGAGTGATGCACCGGCCGTGAGCCGCAGCGAGTCCGTCTGAATCGCGCTAGTCGTGAGCGGGGCGCTGATCGTCTGCGCGGTCGTCTCGATCGGATCCGCCGACTGCAGGTCCACACCTCCGCCGAGCGTCAGCGAATCGAAGCGATAGAGACCCTGCCACTTGTCCTTGACCTGCGCCGTGACAATGGGCACGACGTACGCGGCCGGCTGCGCCGCGGTCAAGGTGAGCGCGCTCAGGATGCACAGGAGCACGGCAATGGAGAAACGGGGCATGCGGTTCCTCTCCAACCTTTCAGACGATTGCGCACGGCCGCCCGGACTCTCGCCAGCGCCGCTTGAGATAGGAGTGACGGAAATGGGCACCTCCACACCCTCAGGCCGGCTAAAAACATGACGGGCTGATTGGCGCTGCTCTGCTCGCAAGAAATCCCGTCGTGCCTCTCAGCGATGAACTCGTAGCGGCCTTATCGCCGTGCGGAGACGGGACCTGGCGCTCGACGATGGAGGGGCGTATCGCCCTTCGTTGTGGGCTCCCCAGGGCACCCCCGCCCTCCCTACGTGCAGACGAGGCAAGAGCCGCACCGCATCGTCAAACCTGCAATGACACCCATCCGCGTCTAATCGTTCCTTCGAAGGCAATTTAGCCGCGTCGCATGGCGTGCACACCAATTTCTGCGTCTGGCGCGAAGGCGCATCCAGTGGTAGCCTCTTGTCCCATGCGCCTAAGAAATGCTACCCGGAAGGCCGCCGCGGCGCACCGCCGCGCGACCCTTGACCGCCACCTCAGTCCGAACGCAGATGGATATACCGTGGTTGACGGCACGACTGTCACGGTGGGGGCGGTCTGGCGACGCATCACCGAGGGTCGCACGGATACGGAGATTCAGGCTGAATATCCCGAGCTCACCCTCGCCGGCATCACCGCGGTTCGTCAGGCGCAGGAGATGATCTTCCCGACAGGCGGAAACGTGAAGGCGATCGACGTGAAATGGGACGCGGATCGCGGTCGGCAGGTCGTTAAGGAGTGGGGATGGTCGCGGCGATCAGATCCGCCGGTCCTCGAACTTTCAATCACCGCAATCAATGCGATGCCTACGCGTGTGCAAGCGCGCGTTGTCCTTCGACGGCTGAGCAGCAGTAGCCTCACCGTGGAACTGCTGGATGAACGCGATGAGGTTGAGCAGAAGCCTTTGCAGCTCTCCACACCAGACTTCGGCCAGCGCGATTTTGCGATCGTGACCGCGTCGCTGCCACCTCGCGGATACCGAAATGTCGCCTTGTTCGAGTGGCCGCACGACGGCCTGCGCTGGACGTTGGCAGAGCCAGGAGAGGCAGGAGTGAGTTTGCGGGAACTCTTCCCCGACGCGACGCACTTCGTCGTCAGCTGATTCGATGAACCTTCGACGCGCGATGGCGGTCGCGCTGGAGAAACGGCGAAAGCACGCGTGGGGTCGTGAACACAACGAGCTTGCCATCTCGCGCGAGGACGCTCGGGAGATCGTCCAACTGTGGGAGCAGCGTCACGTCATCATTGAGGTATGGCTCATCGCGCGGCACGCGCCGATACCTGCAGCTCGTCTGCGAGGCGCGATACGGGATCTAACGCACCTGCTCGGCGAGCGCCGCACCACGTTCTACGAGTCGGCGCAAAAGTCGCTTATCGTCATCGCCGACACGTTTATCGAGGACGCGATGGAGATCACAAACAATCCGAGCGAGGCGGGCAGTCGGCTCACCTTCTACTATCCGCGGTGGGTGTTACGGCTCTCTGACCACGGCGATCACGAACGGGCGGCGCCCTCGTAACCGCGCATTTTCCGGTAGGAGGCGACATTTCCTCGGGCACTCCTTCGCGGCAATCGAGCGCCGTTATTGTCGCACAGCGCGACGCCATGCGTGCCTACGATGGAAGGGGCGTTGCAGGCGGCCGGAATGGCTGCTCCACCTCATTTGCAAGATAGTCGCGAATGTAGCGCGCGAGCTCTGGCGTCGCCGTTGTCGCTTCGACTGATTCACGGAGGTACGCGAGGGCCTGCACGTACGACACCCGTTGCCCGATTCGCTCATAGACCGTCACGAGACGTCGTGCAGTTGCCGCAGCGTCCGTCCACTCGTCGATCCGCAGGAGCACTTCGACGCGCTCCAAGTCGACCTGCGCCGCAGCGCCGATCATGCCGGCGCCTTCGTACGCCGACGCTGCAGCAAGAAGCTCACGCAGACCCTCATTGATGTTGCCGCTTTCAATGAGGAGCTGCGCGAACATCCACTGCATGCGAATGCGTTCATCGAACATGTCGACACGCTCGTAGGTCTGCTTTGCACGGCTGCCATATGAATGGGCAGCGTCCAAATCACCGAGTCCGAGATGGCAGAACGCCATGTTGGCGTACACCATCGCGAGATCCGGTTGCTCCGGTTGCGTCTCAAGGAACCCTGCAACTTCGGCGAAGACTGCGAGCGCGCCGCCGCGATCGCCCTCATCATGCAGGATCGAGCCTTCGAGGATTCCGATGCGCGCGAGCTCCACGTTGTCGCCAATGCTTCGGAACCATTTCTTCGGCTCGTCGAGTGCCGAGCGCGCATCGCGATACTGCTCCAACGCGAACAGCACCGATGCGCGGTTCCAGGCGACGCGCGCCATCTCATCGGGTACGGAATCGAGCACGCTCAGCGCGGCAGCCGCATCCTCCACGGCGGCAAGTGCCTCTCGGTTCAGGCCAAGAAAACGGAGAACTGTTGCGCGTTCGTTCGCAGTGAGTCCCATCATCGTCGGTCTATCCAACCGATCCTGTAGGGTTCGGGCGATATCTGCTGCGATCGTCACAATCGGGAGCGATTGCCGCGGGTGGCTTTGAACGCGGGCACGTGCCTCCGCGAGGAGCGCACTGACCATTCCTGCGGTATGCAACTCCGTCCGGAACCGCAGCGACGACCACCACCGACTGACGGGCAATCCTTGCAACTCCGCGATAGCCTCCGCGGCTGCGCCGTCTTCTCGGTCCTTTCGATCAACGCGCTCTGCAAACTCACGCACGCGATCGGGATCAGCCGTTGGTGCTGGAGCACCACCATTGATGACCTCCCACGTTTCGGGGTCACGACTCACCGCCTCGATTTCGCGGCACTCCACCACGATCTGTCGACAGGCAGCGCAGTCGGGCACATGACGATCGACATCCGCGCGCGCTTCGCCCTCGAGTAGGTCGAGCGCGTAGTCGAACAACGTCTCGTCCGAAGGATGGCCGGAACTCATGCGCGGCCCTTCTCGCGAACCGCCCGCATGAGTTGCCGCGCTGTCTGCATGCAGCGCGCGAGCTTGAGCTTCGCCGAGCCCTCCGTGATGGAGAATCGTGACGCGAGCTCGGTGAAGTCAAACCCTTCGAAGAATCGCAGCCGAACAACCTCGCGGCACCGCTCGCCGAGCTTTCGAAGGGCGTGTAGGGCATCCACCCGTGCCATGAGCGTATCGAGGACCGGCTTCGGGTCGGCGCAGTCCGTGAAGTCGGCCGACTCCTCGCGGCGGCCGGTGCTCCAATACTTCCGCGACGCCTTGCACACTGCGCCTACGAGCCACGCGCGCGTGTCTCGGATCTTCCGTTCGTGACGCAGGAACGAGACGAACACCTCATGGATGACGCCCTGCACGTCGGAGTCAGGAACACGAAAACGACGACCTGCGAGGGCGCTGAGCACAGGGTAATTGTCCCTGTAAACGGCCGCTAGTCGGTCGGCGCGCTCGATACTGCCCGAGGAATCAGCGGTCTCTAACATGGTGCGCCCTGCTGGTGCGGGAACACCGGTCAGTATAGCGGACAGCAGACGCGCAAAGTTGTCTGCGGTCGCGCCCGCCGAGCGACCTGAACCGCCGCTGGGCGTGCCCTGGTCAAGAAAGTTCGTTCCTCGCTGATATCGAAAGTCCCACATCGCGAACAGCTAGTCCTTGAAGGGCGCCCCTTTCCACGAAAAACGTCACGGCCGCTAACCGGCCGCGAGGAGGGGGTTTATGGCTGAGATCGAAATCATGCTTGCGCTGCTCGTTCTGGCGACCCGCATGGGCGTTCCCATTCCCTGAAGTGTGCGCCATCGCGTGAAGGGGTGCTCGCGAGCACTCCTTCACGCAGTTGGCTGGTCGTCAATTCGATTGCGTCGGCTCGAACACGGCGTCGGGGTTGGTAATCCAGCGCCGAAGAAACCGTTTTACGTCACGTACAGCATCTTGATCGGCGGCGCCGCGCTGGACAGCCTCGCGGAGGTCGGCGATCGCGCGGTGGGCGTTTGCTGTTTCGCCGCGCCGGTCAAATGACTTGATGATCGTGCGGCAAACGTGCGCTGCTTTAGCTGCAGCATCGTCGAAGTCGTTGAGGAGAAGCACCTCTACGACATCAAGGCCCACGAGTGCGGCCTCGCTCGGCATCGCAAGCTCGTCGAAGTCTCGGCGCGCTTTGTACAGAAGCTCAAGACCGCCGCTAACGTCCTCGTGGAGCGCGCGGAGCCATGCGAGGCACCAATCGGCGCGAATGACCTCGGAGCGCATACCGATCTTCGAGAAGGCGCTCCGTGCTTTGTCCAACCACGTTCGCGCCGCCTTTGGTTCTCCAAGATCAATGTTGCAGCGGCCTATGTCGAGCCACACAAACGCGAGGCTCGCTCGGTCTTTCACTTGCTCCAATGGATCGAGTGTCGCGCGCAGAAGCCGTTCGGCGTCGGCCGGGTTCCCCGTCTCATAGAGAATGGCGCCTTCAAGGAGGCGCGCAAGCGCGGACATGCGCACCTCCTTCGCTGCGTCGAAGATGACCCGTGAACGTCGTGTCCACTGCATTGCATCGAGATAAACGGTCTGGCGCACTAGCGTACGGGCACGCGAGTACCACACTTGGGCGAGCTCGCAGACGCAGTACGGCGACTCCGTCAAGATCGTTTCCGCCTCGTTGAACGCGGCGA
>JBDTOZ010000643.1:0-5094 GCA_039932995.1 Acidobacteriota bacterium
GCAACGATTTCCAGGTGAAGATCCGCGGCTTCCGGGTCGAGCTCGGCGAGATCGAGGCGAAGCTCAGCCAGTGCGCCGGCATGCGCGACGTGGTCGTGCTCGCGCGCGAGGACGTTCCGGGTGAGAAGCGCCTGGTCGCGTATCTGGTGGCGGACGAGGGCCTCGATCTGTCGGTAGCCGACCTGCGGGAGGCGCTCGCGCGACAACTGCCGGAATACATGGTGCCGTCGGCGTTTGTGCGGCTCGATGCCCTTCCGCTGACCGCAAACGGAAAGGTCGATCGCCAGGCCTTACCGGCGCCGGAGGCAACCGCCCTGGCCGTGCGCGAATACGAAGCTCCGGAAGGCGAGATTGAAGAAGCGCTGGCGGCGCTCTGGCAGGAGCTCCTGCACGTCGAGCGCGTGGGTCGCCGCGACAACTTCTTCGAGCTCGGTGGTCACTCGCTGCTGGCGGTGCAGTTGATCTCGCATATCCGCGCGACGCTGGGCGTCGAGTTGCCGCTGCGCGACCTGTTCTCGACGTCGAGCCTCAGTGCCTTGGCCGATGCCGTCCGCGCCGCGGGTGCCAGCACGCTGGGACGCATCGAGATTGCGGACCGCGGCCAGCCGCTGCCACTTTCGCTGGCGCAACAACGGCTGTGGTTCCTCGATCAACTCGACAAAGCGGCCGGCGCGGCGTACCACATTCCGGCGGCATTGCGGTTGCTCGGCCGACTGGACGTGGCGGCGCTGCAGGCCACGCTCGATCGACTGGTGGCCCGGCACGAAGGTCTGCGCACGTGTTTTGTGGCGGTCGACGGTGTGCCGTATCAGCAAATCGCTCCGGAAGACTGCGGCTTTGCTCTGACGCTTCGCGATCTGCGCGCCCTGGATCACGAGAGTCGGGATCGCGCCGCAGCGGAGCTCACAGGAGAGGAATCTCGTGCACCATTCGATTTGAGTGCAGGTCCGTTGATCCGCGGCCAACTGCTCACCCTCGCGGACGACGAACATGTGTTGCTGGTCACGCAGCACCACATCGTCAGCGACGGCTGGTCCCTGAACATCCTGGTGCGCGAAGTGGCCACGCTGTATACGGCGTTCTCTCGTGGCGAGAGCGATCCGCTGCCGCCGCTGGAGATTCAGTATGCCGACTACGCGCAGTGGCAGCGGAACTGGCTGCAAGGCGAAGAGCTGGCGCGCCAGCTTTCTTTCTGGAAGGAACATCTGACCGGCGCGCCTTCGCTGCTGGACTTGCCGCTCGATCGGCCGCGGCCGGCATTGCAGAGCTATGCCGGCGATCGTGTGCCGCTTGCTCTGTCGCGAGAATTGACGGCCCGCCTGCGCGCCGTCTCGCAAGGCCATGGCGTGACCCTGTTCATGACTTTGTTGTCGGCCTGGGGTCTGTTGCTGTCACGCTTGTCCGGACAGACGGATATCGTCATCGGCACGCCGGTGGCGAACCGGCAGCGGCGTGAAGTCGAGAACCTGATCGGCTTCTTCGTCAACACGCTGGCGCTGCGTGTGCGGCTTGATGAGCAGCCCAGCGTCGGCGTATTGCTCGAGCAGGTCAAAGACACGACGCTGGCAGCCTTTGCGCATCAGGAGTTGCCGTTCGAGCAGGTGGTCGAGGCGGTGCGTGTGACGCGCAGCCTCAATCACAGCCCGCTGTTCCAGACCATGCTGGCGTTCAACAATACGCCGGAGGGGGATGAGGCGCTGAGCCTGCCGGATCTGCAACTGGCACCGGCGAAGCAGGCGCTGGCTACGGCACAATACGAGCTGTCGTTGAGTCTCAGCGACGGGGACGGAGAGCTGTCCGGCACGCTCGTCTATGCCAGTGATCTTTTCGACCGGTCGACGGTTGAACGCTGGGCCGGTCATTACGTCCGGCTGCTGGAAGCGATGGCGGCGGATCCCACGGCCAGCGTTGAGACGCTGCCGCTGCTGTCCGTGTCGGAGCGTCAGCAACTGCTGGACGATTTCAATACCACCGAGGTTGCGTATCCGGACAAGTTCATTCACGAGCTGTTTGAGCAGCAGGCCGCCGCGCGGCCCGATGCGGTGGCGGTCGTCTTTGAAGAGCAGAGCCTGAGTTACGGCGAGCTCAACGCGCGCGCGAACCAGCTTGCACACGAGCTGATCGCGCTTGGCGTGCAACCGGACGATCGGGTGGCGATCTGCGTCGAGCGCGGTCTCGAGATGGTGGTGGGGCTGCTCGGCATTTTGAAAGGCGGCGGCGCCTATCTGCCGCTGGATCCCGCGTATCCGAATGAGCGGCTGCAGTACCTGCTGAACGACGGCGCGCCCAAAGTCCTGCTGACGCAGCAGGACTTGCAGGGACAACTCCCCGCGGCCGACGTGCCGACCTTGTTGCTCGACAGCGAGGAGGTAAGCGAACGCCTGGCCGCGCAACCGACCACCAACCCGAGCCCGCACGCGTTGGGGCTGACGCCGCAACATCTGGCGTACGTGATCTACACTTCCGGTTCGACGGGGCTGCCCAAAGGCGTGGCCATCGAACATGCCAATACCGCGAATCTGTTGCGCTGGGCGTTGGCCAATTTCACGGAGCAGGAGCTGTTCAACAGCCTGTTCTCGACCTCGATCAATTTCGATCTGGCGGTGTACGAACTGTTCGTGCCGCTGGCAGCCGGTAGCACCCTGACGCTGGTCCGCAATGCACTGGCGCTGACTGCGCGCCGCGAACCGGTAACGTTGATCAACACGGTGCCCTCGGCCATCAAAGCCTTGCTCGATGTCGGCGGAGTGCCCGCCGACACGCGGCTGGTCAATCTGGCCGGCGAGCCGTTGAAACGGGAATTGGTGGAGCGGCTCTTTGACGAGACCGCGGCCGAGAGCGTGGCCAATCTGTATGGCCCGAGCGAGACGACGACGTATTCGACCTGGGTCAGGATGACCCGTGAACACGGCTTTGCAGCGCATATCGGCCGGCCGGTCGCCAATACCCGGATCTACATCCTCGATGCTCATCGGGAACCGGTGCCGATGCGCGTGACGGGTGAGATCTACATCGGGGGTGCCGGTGTTGCACGCGGCTACCTGAACCGCCCCGAGCTGACGGCCGAACGCTTCCTGCGCGATCCGTTCAGCACGTGGGCGGATGCGCGGATGTACAAGACCGGCGATCTCGGTCGCTGGCTCTCGGACGGCAATATCGAGTACCTGGGACGCAATGACTTCCAGGTCAAGATCCGCGGCTTCCGGATCGAGCTCGGCGAAATCGAAGCGAAGCTCAGTGAGTGCGCGGGTGTGCGTGAGGCGGTCGTTATCGCGCGCGAGGACGTTCCGGGCGATCAGCGCCTAGTCGCGTATCTGGTGGCGGACGAGGGTTTCGACCTGTCGGTGGCGGACCTGCGTGAGGTGTTGGCCCGCAAACTGCCGGAATACATGATTCCGTCGGCGTTCGTGCAGCTCGACACGTTGCCATTGAACGCAAACGGAAAGGTCGATCGCCAGGCCTTACCCGCGCCGGAAGCAACCGCGCTGGCCGTGCGCGAATACGAAGCTCCTGAAGGCGAGATTGAAGAAGCGCTGGCGGCGCTCTGGCAAGAGCTGCTGCACGTCGAGCGCGTGGGTCGCCGCGACAACTTCTTCGAGCTCGGTGGTCACTCGCTGCTGGCGGTGCAGTTGATCTCGCATATCCGCGCGACGCTGGGCGTCGAGTTGCCGCTGCGCGACCTGTTCTCGACGTCGAGCCTCAGTGCCTTGGCCGATGCCGTCCGCGCCGCGGGTGCCAGCACGCTGGGACGCATCGAGATTGCGGACCGCGGCCAGCCGCTGCCGCTTTCACTGGCCCAACAGCGGCTGTGGTTCCTCGATCAACTCGACGAAGCGGCCGGCGCGGCGTACCACATGCCGGCCGCGCTGCGTTTGCTCGGGAAACTGGACGTCGCCGCCCTGCAGGCCACGCTCGACCGGCTCGTTGCCAGGCACGAAGGTCTGCGCACGTCGTTTGTGGCGATCGACGGAGTGCCGTATCAGCAGATCGCGCCGGAGGACTGCGGCTTTGCTTTGACCCCGCGCGATCTGCGCGCCCTGGATCACGCCAGTCGGGCTCGCGCCGCGGCGGAGCTCGCGGACGAGGAATCTCGCGCACCATTCGATTTGAGTGCAGGTCCGTTGATCCGGGGCCAACTGCTCACGCTCGCGGACGACGAACATGTGTTGCTGGTCACGCAGCATCACATCGTCAGCGACGGCTGGTCCCTGAACATCCTGGTGCGCGAAGTGGCCACGCTGTATACGGCGTTCTCTCGTGGCGAGAGCGATCCGCTGCCGCCGCTGGAGATTCAGTATGCCGACTACGCGCAGTGGCAGCGGAACTGGCTGCAAGGCGAAGAGCTGACGCGCCAGTTTGACTTCTGGAAGAAACACTTGACCGGCGCGCCGACGCTGCTCAACCTGCCGCTCGATCGGCCGCGACCGGCGTTGCAAAGCTATGCTGGCGATGATGTGCCGCTTGTGCTGTCATCGGGATTATCTGCCAGCTTGCGCGCCGTCTCCCATCGCCATGGCGTGACGTTGTTCACGACGCTGCTCTCGGCCTGGGGTCTGTTGCTGGCGCGCTTGTCCGGACAGACGGATGTCGTCATCGGCACGCCGGTTGCGAACCGGCAGCGGCGTGAAGTCGAGAACCTGATCGGCTTCTTCGTCAACACGTTGGCGCTCCGTCTGCGTTTCGATGAGCAGCCCAGCGTCAGGGCACTGCTCGGGCAGGTGAAAGAAACGACGCTCGCAGCGTTTGCGCACCAGGAGTTGCCGTTCGAGCAGGTGGTCGAGGCGGTGCAGGCGACGCGCAGCCTCAGCCACAGTCCGCTGTTCCAGTCCATGCTGGCGTTCAACAATACGCCGGCGGGGGATGAGGCGCTGAGCCTGCCGGATCTGCAACTGGCACCGGCGAAACAGGCGCTGACGACGGCGCAATACGAGCTGTCTGTCCACCTGAGCGACAGCGGCGAAGCGCTGTCCGGGATGCTCGTCTATGCCAGCGATCTGTTCGAGCGTGCGACAGTGGAACGCTGGGCCGGTCATTACGTGCGGCTGCTGGAAGCGATGGTGGCGGATGCCGCGGCGGGGGTTGAGACGCTGCCGC
>JBDTOZ010000644.1:0-10465 GCA_039932995.1 Acidobacteriota bacterium
TCGGTGGACTAAAGTCCACCGCTCCACTGGCACGCCCGCGGCCGAGGAGCTGGTGAATCCCCGTTTGAATTCCCACGGCCTACCGCGCGCGCCAGACCTCTTCGACCTTCTTGCCCATGTCCGAGGGGAGCTTCACGACGTGGATTCCGGCGGCGGAGAGGGCGTCCATCTTTTCGGCGGCGGTGCCTTTGCCGCCGCTGATGATGGCGCCGGCGTGGCCCATGCGGCGGCCGGGAGGGGCGGTCTGTCCGGCGATGAAGGCCACCACCGGCTTGGTGATGTTCGCTTTCACGAACTCCGCGGCCTCTTCTTCCGCGCTGCCGCCGATCTCGCCGATCATGATGATGGCCTCGGTCTGTGGGTCCTGCTGGAACGCGGCCAGGCAGTCGATGAAGTTCGTGCCCGGCAGCGGATCGCCGCCGATGCCCACCGCCGTCGACTGGCCGATGTGGCGCGTCTGGCCCACCGCTTCATACGTCAGCGTTCCCGAGCGCGACACGATGCCGATCGGTCCGGCCTTGTGGATGTGTCCGGGCATGATCCCGATCTTGGCCTGGTCCGGCGTGATGATGCCGGGGCAGTTCGGACCGATCAGCCGCGACGGCGTGCGTCCCTCGATCAGACAGCGGGCGTTGCTCTTCTTCAGAAAGTCGTGCGCCTTGATCATGTCGTTCACCGGAATGCCCTCGGTGATGCAGACGATCAGCTCGATGCCCGCGTCCGCCGACTCCATGATCGCGTCGGCCGCAAACGGCGGCGGCACGAAGATCAGCGAGCAGTTCGCGCCCGCCTTCTCCCGCGCCTCGGACACCGTATTGAAGACCGCGAATCCTTCGTGCGTCGTGCCGCCCTTGCCGGGCGTCACTCCACCGACCACTTGCGTTCCGTAGTCACGGCAGCCGATCGCGTGGAACGTCCCCTCGCGGCCGGTGATGCCCTGAACGATGACCTTCGTGTTCTTGTCTGCCCAGATCGCCATTACTGTCCCTTCGCCGCCGCGACCACTTTGGTCGCCGCGTCCCACATGCCGTCTGCGGTGATGAGCGGCAGGCCCGACTCGGCCAGGATCTTCTTGCCCAGCTCCACGTTCGTGCCTTCGAGCCGCACCACCACGGGCACCGGCAGGCCGATCTCCCGCGAGGCACTGACCACGCCCTCGGCGATGCGATCGCCGCGCATGATGCCGCCGAAAATATTGATCAGGATCGCCTTCACGTTCTTGTCGCTGAGGATGATCCGGAACGCGTTCTTGACCTGCTCCGCGCTCGCCCCGCCCCCGACGTCGAGGAAGTTGGCCGGCTCGCCGCCCGCCAGTTTGATGATGTCCATCGTAGCCATCGCCAGCCCGGCGCCGTTGACCATGCAGCCGACGTTGCCATCGAGCTTGATGTAGTTGAGGCCGAACTTCGAGGCCTCCACCTCCAGCGCGTCTTCCTCGTGCAAGTCGCGCATCTCGGCGATGTCTTTGTGCCGGAAGAGCGCGTTGTCGTCGAAGGTCATCTTCGCATCGAGCGCGTAGATGTCGCCTTCCTTGGTGATGAGCAGCGGGTTGATCTCGGCCAGCGAGGCGTCGGTGTCGACGTAGGCGCGCATCAGCTTCTGCGAGAAGTCGTTGAACTTCTTGAAGGTCTCGCCTTCGAGGCCGAGGGCGTAGGCCACCTGGCGGCTCTGGAAAGGCTGCAGGCCGAGGACACTGTCCACCGGTTCGCGGTGAATGGCGTTCGGATCGTGCGCGGCCACCTCCTCGATGTCCATGCCGCCCTGCGCGGAGGCCATGATCACGTTCATGCCCAGCCGGCGGTCGAGGGTGATGCCGAGGTAGAGCTCCTTGTCGATGTTGAGCGCTTCCTCGATGAGCACCTTGCGCACGACCTGTCCGGTGGGGCCGGTCTGGTGCGTGACCAGAGTCATGCCCAGGATCTGCTTGGCCAGATCGGCTGCCTCGTCCGCGCTCTTGGCGAGCTTGACGCCCCCGCCCTTGCCGCGGCCACCGGCGTGGATCTGCGCCTTGACCACCACCCGCCCGCCGAGCTGATTGGCAGCCTGGCGTGCTTCATCCGGAGTGTCGACGACGACACCGCGCGGCGTGGGAACGCCGTACCGGCGCAGGAGCTCTTTTGCCTGATATTCGTGAACCTTCATAGCGGCGGCGTTGTATCACAACGCGGTTGGCGGTTGGCGGTTGACGGTTGGCGGACGCAACCGCGTTTCTCCTATGAGCCGCCCAATGCGTCCTCGAGCACTTTGCGGAGCCGTAGGCCTCCGCGGAGGAGGCGCTCGTAGATGACGGCGATGTTCTTCTTCGCGTACTCGGAGCCGAGAGTGCCGTTGCCGATGGCGTAGGCGTCGTGGACGGCGGCGTAATGCGACTCGTTGAACCAGTCCTCCACCGTGCCGCGCTGCAGCTCCTCCACGGAACGTCCGCGCATTTCGTACGCGAGCAGATACGTGGCGTAGTCGTCGACGGTCGCCGGACCCCAGTCGATGAGCAGGCCGTCCCAGGCGCTGTGCAGATTGGTCTCCACGCCCAGGAGCCGGATCTTCACGAGATTGCCGCCGCGGTCCATCACCATCTGGCCCGTGGCGTCGTCGCGCACCTGGCCACCCGCGGTGTGCATCGGCTGATGAAGGTCGCCGATGAAATGCACCAGGTAGATCAGCGCTTCGCGGCGCTGGTCGCGCGTCATCGTCTTGTCTTTGAGAATGGCCGTGTACTTTTCGATGGCCGCCACCACGCACTGGTCTTCCTTGCAATCGCGGGCGCGATCGAACGTAGAGATCTCGTTCGGCGTGTTCGAGTAGTGCAGCGGTCCGGTGTCGCCGGGCCGGAGTCCCTTGGTCTCCTCCGCGCGCCAGTCGTCCGGCAGCGACGCGATGTCGCGCAACGGCGCGGAGAAATTCAGCGACCGCACCTGCGCCATCACGTTCGGCGACAGCCCCCGCTCGGCCACCTCCGCCACGACCGCATGGCCCTTGGAGCCCCAGGCCAACGCCTGCAATGGAAGGAGAGCGAGCAGGAGCAGCAGTCGGGAAGCGCGCATGGGAGGAGTCTAGTCTGCCCGTCTTCTCGTCGTCGAGCCTTCTCGTTTTCGAGTCGTCTCGTCGTCGAGTCGTCTCGTCGTCGAGTCTTCGAGTCTTCAAGTCTTCGAGTCTTCAAGCTCTCCACGGCTAATCGCGTTCTCGACGACTTGACGACTTGACGACTCGACGACTCGAAGACTCGACGACTGACAAGTCGACGACTTGACGACTCGAAGACTCGACGACTCGACGACTTGAAGACTCGACGACCCGAGACGACTCGACGACGAGAAGACCCGACGACTAGACTCCCCCCATGCAACCCGGCGACATCCTCACCATCACCCCCGTGGAGCTGGTCGCCGGTGGCGAGGCGTTGGCGCGCGTCGACGGCTTTCCGGTCTTCGCCTCGAACGTCTACCCGGGCGACGTGGCGCGCGTCCGGCTCTATGACGTAAAGAAAGGCTTCGCGAAGGCGGATCTCGTGGAGTTGCTCACTCCCAGCCCCTCGCGACGGCTCGCTCCGTGTCCCGTGGCCGGCGAGTGCGGCGGTTGCGACTGGACCTCGCTGCGTCTCGACAAACAACTGGAGGCCAAGCGCCACATCCTCTCCGAGTCGCTGCGCCGCATCGGCAAGTTCGACGTGAACCTGCTCCCCGACATCCACATCCACCCTTCGCCCCTCAACTATCGCCTCCGCTCCCGCCTCCACCGCGACGGCGACACCGTCGGCTTCTACGCCTTGCGCTCGAACCGCATCGTCCCGCTGGCCGCCGAATGCGAAGTCGTCGGAGTCCAAACCGCCCGCCTCCTCGGAAAACCTAAGAACCAGGAACCCGCCCCGTCTCCCCCCGGAACGCCGGCGTCCCCGCCGGCTGGCCAGGGAGCGTCTCGCTCCCGCGAAGAGCTCCGCGAAGAAGAGCTCTGGGAGCTCGGCGACCAAGTCATTCGCGACGAGCGTGACCTCACCATCACCGTCGACACCTTCACCTACCGCCTCAACACCCGCGCCTTCTTTCAGGTCAATCGCCACCTCCTCGGCACCATGCTCCGCCTCGTCACCGCGCACGCAGCGCGCGTCAAGAATCGCGTGCGCGCGGCCGACCTCTACGGCGGCGCCGGTTTCTTCACCGTGCCCATGGCCCGCCTCTTCGAGCGCGTGACCATGATCGAAGGCTCGCCCGTGGCCGTGCGCTTCGCCCGCATGAACGTGCCCCGCAACGTGAAGGTGATCGCCGCCTCGGTGGAGCACGCCATCCGCGACATGCGCGACGTCGACTTCACCTTCCTCGACCCTCCCCGCGCCGGCGCCAGCCGCGAGGTCATCGACGCCGTTTCGCAGAGGACGAAAGAAATCATTGCGTATCTGTCCTGCGATCCCGTAACCTTCTCGCGGGACGCGAGCCGGCTGATCGCGTCCGGCTGGCGGCTCGCCTCGCTGGACCTCCTGGACCTCTTCCCGAATACCCATCACGTCGAGACGCTCTCCTCGTTCGAGCGTGAACCATGACGACACTCCCGCTGCAGTTCCACTGATCGGACTCATCACCGGACTGGCCCTCGGGTCGCTCCTGGTCAACCCGCACCTGGCCTTGGCCGGATGGCTTGCGACGGCTGTGGCCACGGGTGTGCTGCACCGATTGCGCACACCTTCGCCATCCCGAGGCGGCTTCGCCCGCCGGACGACCCGTTTCTTCCTCTTCGCCGCACTGGGGCTCGCCCTGGCGCTGCATGCGGAGGTGCGCGATGCCCGCGAGGGCGCGGCCTTCAACGGCTTTCATCCCGAGCGCTTCGTCAACATCGTGGCGCCGCTGGAACGCGACTGGAAGACGCTCGACGACACGTCCGCCGCCGGAGCCGACGACGCTTTCGTGCTTCGCGCCTCCCACTTTTCTGCGAACGGCATCGCCTTCGATGCGCCCATCAGCGTCTACGCGCGATTCCCGCCGCCGCCGATGGCCATGGAGGCGGACCTGCGCGCGGAGGGATTCCTGCGCATCAGCGAGCACGGTGGCTACACGCTGAGCGTCAAGTCGCCGGAACTGTTGTCGTACGCCGGGCAACTTCCCCGCTGGCATCCGGCCGCCTGGAATCGCGCCCTGGCGCAGCGGCTGGACCGCCACGGCGCGGGAAAGCGTGACGAGGTGGCGCTGGCGCAGGCGCTGGTCCTGGGGCGCGGCGAACATCTCACCGAGGAGATGCGGGACAGTTTTCGCGCCGGCGGCACGTATCACCTGCTGGTCTTTTCGGGACTGCAGATCGCACTGGCCGCGGGGCTACTGGCGGCCTTGCTGCGCTGGATGCACGCGCCGCGCGCCTCGGACTGGCTGCTCCTGGCCTTCGCCGCGCTCGCGCCACTGTTCATCGGACCGAGCGCCTCGGTCGCGCGTGCCAGTGTGGGCATCGGCCTCTACGCCCTCTCGCGCATCTGCAAGCGGCCCACGTCGATCGAGAACCTCTGGTGCGTGGCCGCGATCGCACGACTGCTCGTGGAGCCGCGCGATCTCACCGAAGCCTCGTTCCACCTGACGTACGCCGGCGCGGGGGCGCTGCTCTTCATCGGCAAGCACTTCCAAGGCAAAGGTCTCCGCCGGCCTCTCGGTGCCCTCGTGGCCGCGGAGACGGCCATCACGCCGCTGACCCTCTTCCACTTTCACCAATACGCGTTGGGCGGCTCGGTCGTGACGCTGCTCATGTCGCCGGTGATCTTCGCCATGCTCGCGGTCTCGCTGCTGGCGTGCGCGTACCCCTGGTTTCTCGGCGCCATCGGCATCCTGCATCGCCTCTGCATTCTGCTCAATGCGGGAGGCCTGGCCGGATTCTTCGCCGCGCCACCGCTCGAAGCGATGCTCACCGGAGGCGCGCTGGCCCTGCTGGCGCTGGCATTCCTGCGAGGACGCGTTCGAGCCGTCGCCATCACGCTGGCGTTGCTCGTTCCGTCCGTGGCCGCGATCGTCCGTTCGCGCTCGCAACACAATGTAGAGCACCCCGCCGTCACCTTCTTCGACATCGGTCAGGGCGACGCCATCGCCCTTCGGTCGGGAACGCATACCGTGCTCGTCGACGGCGGACGCGGCGAGCGCATTCTGCCGATGCTTGTCGATCGCGGGATCCGCAGTCTCGACGCGGTGATCCTCTCGCACGCCCACCCCGACCACTGTGAAGGCCTCGCGCCTGTCCTCGCTCACCTCCAGGTGCGCACGCTCTGGCTCTCGCCGCGGCAATTCCGCGGCGCCTGCGCCGCGCAGCTCCTCGCGGCCGCAAGCTTCTCGCAGACTCCCATTCATCTCGTTCGCGACGGGGACACGCTGCAGAGCGGCGACCTGCACTTCACGGCCCTGGCCCCGGAGACCCGCTTCCGCCGTTCGCCGGAAAACAACTCGTCCATCGTCCTGCGGGTCATGGCCGGTGGCCGCCGCTTCCTCCTGACGGGCGACATCGAGAAGGAAGCCGAGCTCTATCTCGCCGATCAGGACTTGCGCGCGGACGTGCTCAAGGTGGCTCACCATGGAAGCCGCAGCTCCAGTTCCCCGTCGCTGCTC
Source organism: Acidobacteriota bacterium (assembly GCA_039932995.1). Classification (GTDB taxonomy): domain Bacteria; phylum Acidobacteriota; class Thermoanaerobaculia; order Gp7-AA8; family Gp7-AA8; genus QHVT01. Next base: position 6,564 of record JBDTOZ010000644.1, read on the forward strand.
GACGGGGTGGCACCGCGACTGGCGATCATCTCCTGCGGCCGGCACAACCTGTTCGGTCACCCGCACGCGTCCGTCCTGGAAGCGCTCTCGGACCGGCACATCCGGGTCTGGCGCACCGACACCGACGGTACGATCGAGATCGTAGTGAGGGAGGGACGCCTGTACGTCCGCCCCGGATTGCACTAGAGTCATGGCAAGCCGTCATGTCCACTACGCTCCTTCGCCTCGGCTTCTGGACGCTGATCCTCGTCCTCGTCCTCTACGTGCTGGCCACCACGTATCCCGACCAGTCCTGGGCCGAGCTGATCCCGATGCGCATGCTCAAACAGTCGCTGGCGTTGTCCTTCCTGCTCATCATGGCCGGGGTGGTCAGCACGATTCTCGGCAAGGGCGTCTCCGCCGTCGCCAGGAACCGCTGCCGCGTCTGCCGCACCGCCATCCCGCCGGGCGCCATCTACTGCCGCGCGCACCTCCGCGACATCCTCCATGAAGAGGATGAGAGGACGCACTCGACGAGAATCCGGCGGAGCTAGGTCGTGACTGGTTGGCGGTTGGCGGTTGGCGGTTGGCGGGGGCTCCGCTGAAGTCCGGACGATCTTTGCCTCCGTCTGCGACCGAGTCCATGGCGATGAATTCAGCGATGAATTCAGCGATGAATTCAGCACTGGATTCAGCACTGGATTCAGCACTGGATTCAGCACTGGATTCAGCACTGGATTCGACACGCGATTCGACACTCATCTCTCCCGCCAACCGCCAACCGTCAAACGCCAACCGCCCCCTCGTCCTCGCCGGTCCCACCGGCTCCGGAAAATCACGGCTCGCGCTTCGTCTCGCGCAGCGCCTCGGCGGTGAGATCGTCAACTACGACTCCGTGCAGATCTACCGGGGATTCGACATTGGCAGCGCCAAGCCTTCGCCCGAGGAGAGGGCGCTCGTGCCGCATCACCTCTTCGACATCGTGGACGCCGCGGACGAGTTCAACGCGGCCGACTACGGCCGTCTGGCGCGCGAGACCTGCGCGAGGCTCATGGCGCGCGACGTCCGTCCCATCCTCGTGGGGGGCACCTTCTTCTACCTGCGCGCGCTCCTCTCCGGGCTGCCGGAGATGCCCGGCCGCGACGAGGGCGTTCGCGCCCGTCTGGGGCGGATCGCCGCACGGCCTTCCGGCGCGGCGCGTCTCCATCGTTGGCTGTCGAAAATCGATCCTCAAAGTGGTAGAAGGATCGCACCCGCCGACCGCCATCGCGTGGAGCGGGCCCTGGAGGTTTGGATCACGAGCGGCCGGCCGATCTCGAGCTGGGAACGGGTTGCGGAAGACGACCTTCCGTCCCTGAAAATCGGCCTGCGCGTCGAGCGGTCCCTGCTGACCGCGCGCCTCGACGCCCGCGTCGAGACCATGTATCGCGACGGCCTCGTCGAGGAGACTCGCGGACTTCTTGCGCGATTCCCTTCAGAGGCGCGTCCGTTCGGGACCATCGGCTACCGCGAGGCGGCGGCGGTCGTGCGCGGCGAGATGACGGAGGCCGCCGCGATGACCGAAACGCGACGGCGGACCCGGGCCTATGCCAAACGACAGATGACCTGGCTCCGCTCGGAGCGAAATGTGCACTGGGTGGATTCGAACGACGGAGACGACGCGCTCGCCGCCGCGTTACGCATCATCGAGGATGGATCTTGAGATCGACGAAAACCGTGCTTCTGCTGTTGGCGGTGCTGACCCTGGCCGCCTGTACGACGACGGCCCCGCCGCCGCCCGCGGTCGTCCCCCAAGGCGACGACCGCTTTCTCATCGACCCCCGCACCGGGAGCACGGAGACGCTGACCCCCGCGGCGGAGAACGAGCTCAATGCGGCGTGGAGCTTTGCGCTCTCCGGCAATGAAGCCGAGGCGCGGCGCAGGATCGTCGAAATCCGCCGCAAGGCACCGGAATCCACGAGCGCCACGCTCCTCGAGGCCTTTCTGGAGATCCGCGGCGGACGTTTCGAAGAGGCGCGGCACGCCATCGAGATGGTGCAGGAGCGCGACCCCGAGAATCTCGTGGCCCGTGTCTATCAGGCCGAGATCGCCCTCCGCACCGGAGAGCCTCGCATCGCCTACGACCTATACCAGGCCGTGGCCGCTCTTCCCGGAGCACCCGCCACGGCCGCGGAACGGTTGGCAGGCCTGGAGAGCCTGCTCTTCAACGACCTCCTGGCCCGAGCCCAGGGAGCGAACGAAACCGAGTCCATCCGGCTCCTCCGCGAGGCGCTGGCGTTCAATCCGGGCGCCATCGAGCCGCGCATCCAACTCGCGCAGAAACTCGTCGCGCAGAAACAATTCGACGAGTCGCGGCGCGAGCTCGAGCCGCTGCTGAACACCGCACCCGACCGCCCCGAGGTGCAGGAAATCCTGGCGGAGGTCGACGTCGGCCGCGGGCGCTACCAGGAAGCGATCGTCCGTTACGACCGCCTGGCCCGCCGCACCAATGACCCGCGCTACCAGCGCCGCCTCGACGACATCAAGTCCGAGTGGAGCGCGGCCAACATGCCGGTGCAGTATCGCGCCGCGCTGGAGAGCGGCGCCGTCACCCGCGGCGACCTGGCCATCCTCCTCTACTGGACGGTCCCCGCGGTGCGCTTCGCCCAGAACCTCGGCACGCCCCAGATCGCCGTCGACATCGAAGGCATGGCCGGCCGCGAGGAAATGATCCGCGCCATCGCCCTCGGCCTCTTCGACGTCGACCCCGTCACCCGCCGCGTCAGTCCCCACCGCACCGTCTCCGCCGGCCGGCTCGCGCAACACCTGGGGCGCGTCCTGATCCTGCGCGGAGCCGCCTGCACCCGCGGCATCCCTCAGGACAAAGTCCTGGCCGCATGTGGAGTGACCGACCTCACCGCGACCTATGCCCCCGAAGCGACGGTGCCCGGCCGGGAAGTGCAGCGAGTGATGGACCAGGTGGCCAAGGCGCTGCAGTAAGGATTCGCAACGGACGGCGCGTCGCCACTCAACCTGCCTTCGGCGGAGCGGGATCGCTTCCCCGCCAGAGATTGGCGGTCTTGAGCTCCGTGGCGCCGGAGGCCTTCGCGTAGAGGAAGAGCTGCATCTTGTAGGCGGCCAGCCACTTCGCCGGTCCCACGAGCAATGCCGCGCCGAGCGGCATCTGCACCCCACCCGGCACCGGAGCCTCCTGCGTGAGCAGCGTCTCCTCGGAGACCGAATCGAAGAACGCCAGGATCTCCTGCTTCTGCCGCTCCATCGCCGCCGGAAACTCCTCGGCGGCCATGTCCTTCACCCGTTCCGAGAACGGCCCGAAGAGCTTGAAATCCCCCGCGGCCATGGCCGTGATCCCTGCGATGCCACACACCGCCAGATAGCGCAGCAGCTCCAGCGTCGAGCGTTGTTCGGGAGAGGGACGATAGTCATACGAGCCAGCCGGCAGCTTCGAAAACAGATGCACGATCATGTCGCAATCGCGAGCCATGCTCTGCGCGAAACGTTCTTTGGTGATCATGGGCATGAGTCTATCGTCTTTGCCGAGAGACGCTCACCACAGAGGCGCAGAGCCACAGCAGGAAACCCTGCCGCACGATTCATTCGGAACCATGCTCGTTGCGAACCGTCCCCAAGCCACGGAAGCGTTGGTGCGCGGACATCTTGCCCATACGCGTAACTTTGAGAGAAGGACGGGAGGGCGCTGCGGGAAGCCTCTGTGGAGCGGTGGACTTTAGTCCACCGGGCACTCGCGACGCGCATGCCGAAGCCGGGTGAGGCTCTCGGGACGGCCGTGCCGAGAGCCTCGTTCAGTGACGCCGCCGCGAGGGCAGACGGGAAGTGTCTCGCAAGTGCCTGGCAGGCTAAAGCCTACCGCTCCACAGGCACGCCTCCCGACCCGCGCGTGATCTCGATCTCCAACGGGACAC
>JBDTOZ010000645.1:0-7545 GCA_039932995.1 Acidobacteriota bacterium
GCGTTCCGCCTACGCCGCCTACGGCGGCTTGGTTGCCTCTCCGTGTCTCTGTGCCTCTGTGGTGAAGATTTTTTGTCGCCGAACCGATACCGGCCCTCCGCGATGCGGCCCCTAGAATTGCGCCGATGAAATTCGCCGTTGCGCTGCTGCTCGCTCTGTCGTTCTGCGCCCACACCCTTTTTGCCGACGATGTCGTCGAGTCGCGGCGCCTGTATCAGGCGGCTCTGGCCGCGGAGAAGGAGAAAGACGCGGCCGGCGTGGTGAAGAACCTTCGGGCGGCATCGGACCTGAGACCGCAGCACGGCACGTTGCTCGTGCAGTTGGCCGGAGCGCTCGAAGCGGTTGGCGAGCGGGCCGAGGCGGTGCGGATTCTGGAGCGGGTGGCGGCGATGGGATTCGTCTACCCGATCGAGAAAGAGTTCCCCGACAAGGCTTACGCCGCGGTGGCGCAGCGTTTTGCCCTGAATGCGAAGCCGGCCGGCAAGGCCAGGCGCGAGCACACCATCGATCGCCTCGGATTGATTCCGGAGGGGATGGCCTGGGACGGCAAACGGCTCTTCGTGAGCAGCGTGCGCACCAAGACCATCTTCGCCATCGCCGGTGACGGGACCGTCACCCCGTTCGCCACCGCACCGTGGGGCGTCTTCGGGATGGCCGCGGATCCCAGGCGGGGCGTCCTCTGGGCGGTGACCGCCGCCTTGCCTCAGGTGGAAGGCTTTGTCGCAGCAGACAAGGGGCGCTCCGCGCTGCTGCGCATCGACCTGAAGGATGGTCACATCGTGGAGAGTCTCTCCGCTCCGGAAGGGGAGCACCACTTCGGAGACGTGACCGTGGCTCCGGACGGCGCGGTCTATGTCAGTGACAGCGCCTCGCCGGTGATCTACCGGCTTCCCGAGGATGGCGTGACCCCGCGCACGCTCGTCCCGTTCCTGAACGGACCCTTTCTCTCGATGCAGGGTCTGGCCGTGTCGGGGGAGAAACTCTACGTCGCCGACTACGCCAAGGGACTCTTCGCGGTCGACCGGCGCACGCTGGACGTTCATGCGCTCGGGGTCCCGGCCACCGCGTCCTTGCTGGGAGTGGACGGACTCTACGCGGTGGACGAGCGCACTCTGGTCGGAACGCAGAACGGAACGTCTCCGAACCGGATCATCCGCATCCGGCTGGCTCCGGGCGGACTGGCGGTCGCGGCCGTGGAGACGCTGTTGGCCAACGTGTCCGGCTTCGGCGATCCCACGCTGGGCGTGATCGCGGGCAACCGCTTTTTCTTCAATGGGAACGCCCAATGGGACCTCTTCGATGAGGACGGGAAGATTTTGGACCCGTTGAAGCTTTCGGAGGCTGTCGTCTTCTCGGTTCCATTACGCTGAAGCCGGCACGGCGGCTCTGAAGGGACGGCCTCGTCGAGGTCAAGGGTAGGGGTTTCACCCACGAATCGTCTCCTCCCGTTACCTCGTTGTAACGGCCGGAAGTGGTGTGTTAGTATTCGACGGCTTTCGAGCAGGACTTTTCGAAAGCGGCCGATCGGCCGCTTTTTTTGTTGAATGGGGCAAATTACGGAGCATGAGCGGATTGCCGGAAGTGGTCGGGCAACAGATTCAAAGGATTGTGGAATCCGAGGGACTGGAGCTCGTACACGTCGAGTATCAGCGTCATGGGAGAGGTTATCTGCTGCGCGTAGACATCGATAAAGAAGGCGGCGTCAACATCGACGATTGCTCACTCATCTCGCAGCAGGTCTCGACCTGGCTGGACGTCGAGGATCCCATCCCGGCCGAGTTTGAGTTGCAGGTCTCTTCACCGGGACTCGATCGAAAGTTCTATTCGACGGCGGACTACGAGAAATTCATCGGACGGCTGGTGCGCGTGAGAACGAGCAAGCCTGTCCGCGGTCTGCACGTGATCGTGGGACGGCTGAAGTCGTTCGACGGCACCACGGCGGTGATCACGGATCCGGTCATGAAGAAAGACCCGGATTACGCGGTGCCCCTGGCCGACATCAAGGAAACACGACTGGAGGTGGAGCTGTGATGCGGAAAGCTCGCGCGACGACTCCGCCGGAGCGAAGCGAAGGATCCCAGATGTTCAACGACAAAGACATCAAGGCGCTGGCGTACGAGAAGTCCATCGACGTCGACCGGGTGTACCAGGCGCTGGAAGACGCACTGGCCACCGCGGCGCGCAAGTATTACAAGACCCGCGAACCGCTGGAGGCGGCCCTCGACCGCAATAACGGCGGGGTGACGATCTTTGCCGTCAAAGAGATCGTCGAGAACGAAGACCAGATCGAGGATCCGCAGGCGCAGTGGACAGTGGAGCAGGCCCGCAGGTTCGATGCGGAAGCGCAGACCGGCGGCACCATCCGCCTCGACCACATCAGCAAGGAAGTGGTCGACGTGGTCAAGGATCCGAATACGCAGATCCGCACCTACGAGGCCCAGAAGATCGACGCCGAAGTGGAGCAGGGTGACGAAGTGCGCATCCCCCTGACCACGCCTCCCGCGGACCTCGGACGCATCGCCGCCCAGTCGGCCAAGCAGGTCCTCTATCAGAAGGTCCGCGAGGCCGAGCGGGAGAAGGTCTTCAACGAGTTCAAAGACAAGATGGGCGAGCTCGAGAACGGCTACGTCAAGCGTTTCGAGCGCGGCGACATGATCATCGACCTCAATGGCAAGACCGAGGGCATCATCCCCCGGCACCATCAGTCGCGCGCCGAGCGCTACTCGCAGGGCGACCGCATCAAAGCCGTCATCGCCGACGTGCACACGCAGCCGAAGGGACCGCAGGTCGTGCTCTCGCGCACCGATCCACGGCTGCTCATCAAGCTGTTCGAGATGGAAGTGCCGGAGATCTACGACGGCACGGTCATCATCAAGGGCGCCGTACGCGAGCCGGGCGAGCGCGCCAAGATCGCGGTCACTTCGCGCGAGCGCGACGTCGACCCGGTGGGCGCCTGCGTGGGCATGAAGGGCTCGCGCGTGCAGTCCATCATCCGCGAGCTGCGCGGGGAAAAGATCGACATCATTCCCTGGCACGAAGACATCGTGAACTATGCGCAGAACGCGCTGGCCCCGGCCAAGATCACGCGTGTCTCGGTGACCAGTGACGAGCAGGCCCACCGCCCGCACCTCGACGTCATCGTCGACAACGATCAGCTCTCGCTGGCCATCGGCAAGCGCGGCCTGAACGTGCGCCTGGCGGCGGAGCTGATCGGCGCGAAGATCGACATCAAGTCCGAGGAAGAGGTCAAGGGCGAGGTCGCCGACGCGCTCACGGCCATGCTCCAGGAAGCGATGGCCGAGTCCCGCTCGCAGACCGGTGTCCGCGAGATCGAAGGAATGCCCGACGAGTGGGCGCAACTGCTCGAGGACGCCGGCTACGACGATCTCGACTCGGTGATCAACGCCTCGGTGGAAGATCTGATCGCCATCGAGGGCGTCGATGAAGAGACGGCCGCGCAGATGATCGAGGTGGCTCGCAAGCACGAGCAGGTCGAAGAGACCGAGCCCGATACCGGCGAGCAGGACGAAGACGAAGAGCAGGACGCGGAAGCACAGGAAGAAGACGACGTGCAGAACGAAGAGCAAGAGGAAACTTCGGACGAGCAAAAAGCCGAAGCGTCCGTTGAGTAGGCTGTTAGGTGTTAGCTCTTAGCTGTTAGGAGGCCCCTGTCGATTGACTGGTTCCCTTGGCGGTTAGGAGATTCGGGGCGGCAACAGCCGTTCTCCTAACAGCTGACCGCGAAGAGCTAAGAGCTACGGAACCAGGAGATTGAATGGCGGCAGCAAAGATCAAAGTAAGCGACATCGCGAAGAAGATGAACATGTCCGACAAGGACATGATCTTCCGGCTGCAGTCGCTTGGCGCTGAGGTTTCCGACGCAAGTCAGGTCCTCGAGCCAGAGGTGATCCAGGCACTCGTGACCGGCAAAAAGCTGGCCGCGCGGACTCGTAGCGTGATCATGCGCGAGGACAAGCCGACGGTGGAGAGGAAGAAGGAGGCGGTCCGTCCGCCCCGTCCGATCGTGCAGCCCCCGGCTCGGAAGAAGACCGAGGCCCCCAAGGGGGAAGAGCCGGTTGCCACGCCGATGCCACCCCCGGTGATCATCCCCGAGTTCGTCGAGGCCGTGGAAGCCGAAGAGCGCGCCGCCAAGGAAGCGCCGCCGGTCGTCGAACGGCACCCCGAACGGCACAAGGTCGCCGCCGAGGTACCCGCCGCGCACGAGCCCGCGGCCGAAGAGCCGCAGGAAGCGCCGGCAGCCGCCGCCGCTCCGCGCGAGACTCCCGCGCCGCACGCCCCCGCCACGCCGCATCATCCGGCTCCGGCCCACCATCCGCCGGCACACGCGCCCATCGATCGCAGCCGTCCCACGGGCCCGACGGGTCCGCGTGCGCGCGCACCGCAGACCTCGCGTCCCAACTACGCCGGCCAGCAGACCGTCCCCACCGGACGTCCTGCCGGCACCGGCACGGGCACTGCCCGTCCGCCCCAGGCGCCGATGTCCGCCCGTCCGGCCGGCCCGGGCGGGATGCAACAGCAGCAGCAACGCCCCGGCGCACCGATGGGCACGCGTCCTTCTGGTCCCGGTGGCCCGCGTCCGATGGGTGGACCCGGTGGCGCGCCGCGTCCGGGTGGTCCGATGGGCAACCGTCCCTCCGGTCCCGGGCAGCGTCCCGGCGGCCCGATGGGCAATCGTCCGGGCATGTCCACGCGTCCGCCTCTGACCACGCCCGCTCCGCTGGGGCCCGGTCCGAACATCGTCCGTCGCAAGAAGGAAGATGGTGAGGGCGAGTCGCACGATAAGAAGAAGGGCACGGGGAAGCGCGGCACCAAGAACGTGCGTGGCGCGGAGTTCGATCAGGACCTGCTGAACAAGGGCGGGTTCTCCGGCACCCAGATCATCAACGACGACATCGGGCCGGACATCGTCATGAGCGACGACGAGGACGCGCCGAAGAAGGCCTCCACGCGCCGCGACACGCGCAAGCAGGCCGCTCCGACGGCGAAAGTCCTGGACTTCAAGCGTCCGGTCGGTCGCGTGGCTCTCACCGAAGGCGTCACGGTCAAGGAGCTCGCCGAGAAGCTGGATGTGAAGGCCAGCGATCTGATGAAGCACCTCTTCATGAAGAAGGGCCTCATGGTCGCCATCAACCAGGCCCTCGGCGCCGACCTGGCCATGGAAGTGGCCCGCGAGCTGGGCCTCGAGGCGGAGATCGTCTCCTTCGAAGAAGCCATCGAGATGGAAGCGATGGAGCGCACCGAGCAGAAGGGCACCGTGCCCCGCGGTCCGGTCATCACGGTCATGGGTCACGTCGACCATGGCAAGACCTCTCTGCTCGACGCCATCCGCGAGACGGACGTGGCGGCGGGTGAGGCCGGCGGCATCACGCAGCACATCGGTGCGTATCACGTCGAGAAGCGCGGCCGGAAGATCGTCTTCCTGGACACGCCCGGCCACGAGGCCTTCACGATGATGCGTGCCCGCGGCGCGAAGGTGACGGACATCGTCATTCTCGTGGTCGCCGCCGACGACGGCGTCATGCCCCAGACCAAGGAAGCCATCGATCACGCCCGGGCCGCGAAGGTCCCGATGATCGTGGCCATCAACAAGATCGACAAGCCCAACGCCAACGTGGAGCGCGTGCGCCGCGAGCTGGCCGACAACAACGTCCTGGTCGAGCAGTGGGGCGGCGACGTCGTCTCAGTGGAAGTCTCCGCGGTCAAGAAGCAGGGCATCGACGACCTGCTGGACATGATCCTGCTCACCGCCGACATCCTCGACCTCAAGGCCAATCCGGACATGCCCGCCAAGGGTGTGGTGCTGGAGGCGCGTAAGGAAGTGGGCCGCGGCACGGTGGGCACGGTGCTCATCCACGACGGCACGCTGCGCATCGGGGACTCGTTCTTCTCCGGACACACGTTCGGGCGCGTGCGGGCCATGACCGACGAGCGCGGCAAGCGCATCAACGAAGCCGGCCCGGCCACGCCGGTGCAGCTCACCGGCTTCGAAGACGTCCCCAACGCCGGCGACAGCCTGGCGGTGGTCGACGACGACACGCAGGCGCGCATGATCGGCGGAATGCGTCAGGAGAAGGCCCGCGAGGCCGCGCATCAGAAGGTCGGCCGCATGTCGCTCGACCAGCTCTTCCAGCGCATGCAGAGCGGTGGCGTGAAGGAACTGAACGTCATCATCAAGGCGGACGTGCAGGGCTCGGTGGAAGTGCTCAACGAGACCGTGCGCAAGATGTCCACCTCCGAGGTGAAGGTCAACATCATCCACTCCTCGGTGGGCGCGATCTCCACCAACGACGTTCTTCTGGCCACGGCCTCCGATGCCATCGTGGTGGGCTTCAACGTCCGGCCCGAGCGCAGCGCCGGCGAGCTGGCCGAGAAGGAAGGCGTGGACGTCCGGATGTACACGGTCATCTACAACCTGGTCGACGAGCTTCGCGCGGCCATGACCGGCCTGCTCGATCCGAAGTTCCAGGAAGTCTTCCAGGGCCGGGCCGAGGTGCGGGACACGTTCAAGGTGCCGAAGATCGGCGTCATCGCCGGCTGCATGGTCACCGACGGGTTGATTCCGCGCAGCGCCAGCATCCGTCTGCTGCGCGACAACCGGGTCATCCTGGAAGGGAAAATCAGTTCGCTGCGGCACTTCAAGAACGACGTCGCCGAGGTCCGCCAGGGCTTCGAATGCGGCATCGGCATCGACAAGTTCCAGGACGTGAAGGTCGGCGACGTGATCGAGGCCTTCAAGATCGAGACGATCGCGTCCGTACTGGCGTGAGCCAGTCGGCAGGAGCCCTGACGCGAGTTGGGGTACTCCTGCCGGCTGCCAACTGCGCCCTGCCCCCCGCGCCATGATTCAACCATGATCGTCTGCGTCGCGCTTTTCGAGCTGCACATCGACTACGCCGAGTCGCTGAAGGACAAGCGGCAGGTGGTGCGCAGTTTGCGGGACCGGTTGCGCGGCAACTTTCACGTTTCTGCCAACGAAGTGGCGTTGCAGGACCTCCACCAGCGCGCGCGCATGGCGGTCTCCTTCATCGCCGACCGCAACGACTCGGCGGATTCGATGCTGGATAGAATCCAGAAGTTCGTGGAAGACCACGCGAACGCCGTGCTGGCCGGATGGACCAGCGAGAAGCTGGATTTCGACGAAGAGGCAGACTTGCAATGAAGAAAACCAGACGTACCACCCGGGTCGGCGAGAACATCCGCGACGCCCTGGTCCAGATCCTCCGCACCGACGTCCGCGACTTCGATATGGGCTGGTCCTCGATCAGCGAAGTGGAAGTGGCGCCCGACCTTCACTACGCCAAGATCTACGTGACCGGCCTGAAGGAAGAAGACACCATCGCCACGGTGGACGAGCTCCGTCGCGTGGCCGGTCAGGTTCGCCACCACCTGGCCCGCCGCCTCAACCTCCGCTACACCCCCGAGCTCGACTTCCGCTACGACGAAACCGCCATGCGCGCCCTCCGCATCGAGACCATCCTCCACGAAGTGATGCCGAAGAACCGCCCCGAAGAAGGCGAAGAGCCG
>JBDTOZ010000646.1:0-4685 GCA_039932995.1 Acidobacteriota bacterium
ATCCGGATGCGTGGGGACTGGCTCGAAGAGAACGGGTTCGTGGCCGGCGAGCGTGGTGGTGAGCGTCGAGCGTGGGCGCATCGTGCTGACGCTGGCCAGCGGGGCGTGAGGCCATGCCGCGGATCTCTGAGGAAGCGATCGAGCGGATCAAGCGGGAGGTGAGCATCGCCGACCTCGCGCGGCAGCGCGGGGTGGTGCTTCGCGGACACGGCGAGAACCTCATCGGCCTCTGTCCCTTCCATGACGATCACGAGCCGTCGCTGGTGATCACGCCGGCGAAGAATCTTTGGAACTGCCTGGGCGCGTGTCAGAAGGGTGGGGACGTGATCCGGTGGGTGGAGGTTGCCGAGCGCGTGCCGTTCCGCCAGGCGGTCGAGATCCTGCACGGCGGCTTCTTGCCCGCGCCCGCATCGCTGGCGACGCGTTGCCCGGTGTCGCCGGCGATGAATGATCGTGCGCTCCTGGCCGCCGTCGTCGGTTACTACCAGGCGCGGCTCAATACGACTGACGCGCCCGAAGCTGTGCGCTATCTCGAGCGTCGCGGGGTCTGGAACGAAGAAGCGATCAGGCACTTCTCGATCGGCTTCTCGGATCGCTCGATCGGGGGCCTGCTCCCGAATCCCGATCTCAAGCCAGGCAAGGAGATCCGAGTGCGGCTGGCCGAGGTGGGAATCTATCGGGCGGACACGGGACGGGAGCACTTCAACGGCTGCGTGGTGTTCCCGGTCGTCGGTCGCGAGGGTGAGGTGCTCGAGATCTACGGCCGCAAGATCCGCGACGACATGCGGCACCGCGTCGGCTCGCATCTGTATCTGCCTGGTTCTCACCGCGGGATCTGGAACGGCGAGGTGCTGACCGAATCGAAGGAGATCATTCTCTGCGAGTCGGTCATCGACGCGCTGACGTTCTGGGTGCACGGGTCCCGCAACGTCATCCCGGCGTTCGGGGTGAACGGCTTCACCGAGGAGATGTTCGAGGCGCTGCGGGCGTGCGGCACGACGCGCGTGCTGATCGCGTACGACCGCGACGAAGCCGGCGATGCTGCGGCCGCGAAACTCGCCGTGCGTCTCGCTGCCGCGTCGATGGCCTGCTACCGGGTGCTCTTCCCACGGATGATGGATGCGAACGACTACGCGAAGAAGGTGCAGCCGGCTGCGCAGTCGCTCGGCGTGCTGCTGAGGTCTGCCGAGTGGATGGCCGGGCCGAAGCTCGGAATGATCGAGATCACGGCGCAGCCGATGTCACCCGAGCCGCTGCGGATGATGGCCACTCCGCAAATCGAAGCAACACCAGAGCCGGAGCAAGAATCATCGGAGCCAACATCTTCTTTAGCTGCTGAAGCTTCTCCCTCCTCTTCGATCGACGTCGCATCAGCAGGCTCGATCGACATCGTGCGCGGGGATCGTCACTACCGCATCCGCGGGCTCGACAAGAACCTCTCCTACGCGCAGATGAAGCTGGTCATGCGCGTGAGCCACGGCGACCAGGTCTTCCTCGATCAAGTCGACCTCGTGTCCGCGCGACAGCGCGTGCAGTTCGTCAAACAGGCGGCGGTCGACATCGGGGTGAAGGAAGAGATCGTGAAGAACGATCTGGCGGCGATCTATCGCGAGCTCGAAGTCCTGCAGGAGAAGGTCATCACCGAGACGCTGGCGCCGAAGGAGAAGCGGCCTCGGGTCAGCGAGGAAGACTCGGCCGCGGCCCTGGAACTGCTGCGCGCGCCCGATCTGCTCGAACGCGTGGCCGCCGACTACCAACGATGCGGTGTCGTTGGTGAGCGGACGAACAAGCTCGTTGCCTACCTGGCCGCGGTCTCGCGGCTCCTCGACGAGCCGCTGGCCATCATCATCCAGAGCTCCTCGGCCGCCGGCAAAACGAAGCTGATGGATGCGGTGCTCGACTTCGTTCCGGAAGAAGAGCGGATCCGCTATTCGGCCATGACCGGGCAGTCACTCTTCTACTTCGAAGGACAGGAGCTGAAGCACAAGATCCTGGCCGTGAGCGAAGAAGAAGGCGCCGAGCGCGCTTCGTACGCTCTCAAGCTCCTGCAAAGCGAAGGGCAGCTCACGATAGCCTCGACCGGCAAAGATCCGCAGTCGGGTCGCCTAGTCACGAACGAGTATCACGTCGAGGGGCCGGTGATGATCTTTCTCACGTCGACCTCGCCGGAGATCGACGAAGAGCTGCTCAACCGCTGCATCGTGCTCACGGTCGACGAAGACCGCGAGCAGACGCGCGCCATCCACCGCCTGCAGCGCGAGGGCGAGACGCTCGAAGGACTCATCGCACGCGAGGAGAAGCAGACCATCCTGCGCCTGCACCGTAACGCGCAGCGTCTGCTGCGTCCGATCCGCGTCATCAACCCTTACGCCCGCGCTCTGACGTTCGCCGACGGGCGGACGCGCACGCGGCGCGATCACACGAAGTACCTCACTCTCATTCGGACGATCGCGCTTCTTCATCAGCACCAGCGACCACGCAAGACGCATGAGCACCGCGGCCAGCGCATCGACTACATCGAGGTCGAGCCGCGCGACATCGAGATCGCCAATGAGCTGGCACACGAGGTCCTGGGTCGTTCGCTCGACGAGCTCGCGCCGCAGTCGCGACGACTGCTCGGGCTGCTCGATCGCGAAGTGACGCGCGAGTGCGCAGTACGCGCGGTCTCGCGGTGCGATCTGCGCTTCACCCAGCGCGAGGTGCGCGGGTGGTCCGGGTGGACGGACATGCAGGTGAAGAGACATCTCGGGAAGCTCGTGGCGATGGAGTACGCGCTCATCCACCGCGGTGGCCGGGGGCAGTCGTTCGTCTACGAGCTGCTGTATGACGGGGCAGGCAGCGATGGCCGTCCTTTCCTTCCCGGTCTGATCGATGCCGAAGAGATTCGAAAGTGGGGCAGGTCAGAACCGAAGTGGGGCTATCAGAATCAGGAGTGGGGCTCCACCGGGGCGCCTCAGGGGCACGCCGGGGGCGGGCCAGGTGCAGGTGGCAAGAACGGCAACAAGCCCAATGCTGCTGAGCGGTTACCTGGGGCGCGCGTCTACAAGCTAGGAAAAGCGCATCTGGACGAGGGGCCATCGTCGCAGGTGGCGCGCGTCGTAGAAGGGTGACGCAATGCCCGACAAGCGACGCCTGAGGCGCAAGCTCATCGAGTCGGAAGTGTCCGTCGAGCCGGGAACGCTCGGGTTCTACGCGCAGCGGCATCTGCGTTCGCTCGAGGTGAAGAACTACTCACCTTCCACCGTGCGCGATCGGGCCAAGACATTGCGCTACTTCCTGGCCTGGGCCGAGGAGCGCGCGATCACCAGGCCGGCCGAGGTCTCGGTGGCTGTGCTGGAGCGCTATCAGCGCTTCATGTATTACGCGAGTGACGAAAAGGGGAAGCGGCTCTCGTTCCGCTCGCAGTCGCACCGCCTGATGGCCTTGCGTGTTCTCTTTCGCTGGCTCGTGCGCGAGCGGGTCATCGAGATGAGTCCGGCCGAGCAGATCGAGCTGCCGCGTCCCGAGTACCGGCTGCCGAAAGACATTCTCACGGCCGGCCAGGTCGAATCGATCCTCTCGGCGTGCGATATCACGACCGATCCGGGCTTGCGCGATCGGGCCATCATCGAGCTGCTCTACTCCTCAGGCCTGCGCCGCTTCGAGGTCTGCACTCTCAAGCTCTGGGACGTCGACACCGACGAGCGCACCGTCACGGTGCGCCAGGGCAAGGGCAAGAAGGATCGCATCGTGCCGATGGGGGAGCGGGCAGCGCTCTGGATCCGCAAGTACGTCGACGAGGCGCGGCCACGTCTCGCGACCGAGCCCGACTCGGGCTATCTGTTCCTGACGATCTTCCATCAAGGCCTCGTGGCCGAGCGCGTGTCCGACATCGTCCGCGCCGCGGCGAAGGCGGCGGGACTCAAGCGCACGATCTCAGCGCATGTCTTCAGGCACACGATGGCCACCATGATGCTCGACGGCGGGGCCGACATCCGCTTCGTCCAGGCCATGCTCGGACACGCGAACCTCTCGACGACCGAGATCTACACGCGCGTGGCGATCCGAAAGCTGAAGCTTGTGCATGAGATCTCGCATCCCGGAGCGAAGCTGCAGCGAGTCGATGCGGAAGCGGTGAGCGCCGACGCCGACGAGATCCTGGAGAAGGAAGAACTGCATTCTTCTTTAGCTGCTGAAGCTGCCGAAGAGGGCGACGAGATCCACGATACGTAGATCCGCGCGACTCGGACGCGCGTCACGCCGCTTGCAACTCACCTTTTGTTCCGAGTCGCTCGCTTCTCGCGCGCAAGCGTCGCGCCGCGCTCGGCTCATCGCGAGCTCGCACCCTCCACCCGCCCACCCCCTCGCGAGTGGCACCGCGCGTCACGGCCGTTGCAGGCGCGCGCGAAAAGGAATGCGACCGTGCGCGCGGCAACGTCCGCGCCGCGCTCGCAGTGTCGCGAGAATGAACGTTCCCCCACCCGAGCCGCGGCACGCCTGTTGGCATGGCTCGCGAAGCGGAATGCGATCGTGCTCGCCGGCAACAGTCGCGCCGCGGCTCCCCCCTCGCGAGAGCCACTCGCAGCGCTTCGAATCACCGGCGCTCTTTCTTGTGGGCTTCCCCCACGCCGCTCCGCGAGGGCACGTTGGGGGCTACGGCCAGAAGCCGATAAGGCGCCTTATCCGGCTTCTGTCCTTCGCCCCCA
>JBDTOZ010000647.1:0-3339 GCA_039932995.1 Acidobacteriota bacterium
TCCCGCCGCCAGGAGGAAGATGCCCAGCACGAAGAGCACGTGGTCGAGGCCGCGCGGGAGGATGTGGGTGTAGCCGAGGACGAGATAGAGCTTGATGATGCTCCAGCGACTGAGCGGGACGACCGCGCGGTCGAGAGCGAACGGCGCGCTGGGCTTGCCGCTCTCGAGCCACTGCGTCGACGTCTCTCCCCTCCCCTCGCTCCGCAGGCGGAGCACGAAGAAGTCGGGGATGGCCTCGCTGGAGAACGTGAACGACGACACATTCGAGGGCGTGCGCCCTTGCAGCCGCAACCGCGTGAGCGCCTTCACCTGCGTCACCTCGCCCGCGGGTAGCGAGACCGCATGGCCGTCGAACGCGAAGTGTGATTTCGTCTGCAGGTCGCGGAGCAATCCACTGAGGCCGGACGTGTCGGGCGGGAGGTGCTCCGCATCGACGAGAAAATCGACCGCGTACGTCCCGTCGCGCTGAAAGGAGACCTCGACCTGTACCAGGCCCAACTCGTGCGCGGCCATCGGCAGCGCGACGGTTGCCAGCAGCAGCGCTGTGAACGCGCGAGCGATCAACGCAGCTCGAACGTGAGTGAGGCCCACCAGCTCTCCCAGTCGGCGTCCGCGCCGGCCGGGGCCGGTCCCATGGTCACGGCCTTCACCAGCCAGAGACCGGTACGCGCCAGAGGCAGCGACACTTCGCCCTTTGCATTCGTCCGCGCACGCACGGCCGACTGGGGAGCATCGCGGTTCATGGCCACCACCAAGCCATCCGCCACCGGCTTGCCTCGCCAGAGGAGCGTGAGCGGCAGGGAGGCCCCTGCCCGCAGCGTGTACGGATTCTTCCGCGGCACGAGCTCGAGCGTGAATCCAAGCGGCTTGCTCGAGACGGTGTCGCCTCCGTCGGTCCACAAGAGAGCCTTGGCGCAGCGATGGAACTGCTCCCGTCCCGGCGCGGCGGACTGCCCGAGGGCTTTCCGCCTGGCGATGATCGATTCCAGCCCCTCTTCTTTGAGGTAGTCCTCGAACTTCTTCGCCTCCAACGTCACCGGATAGGCGTGGGTCTGATAGCCGAGCCAATGCAGACCGCCTTCGGCGATGCGCGCCGTCCCTGCCGGATCCGCTCCCGGCTGACCGGCGACGGGGGTCTCCGCTCCCCGCCCTCTCAGCACAAAGCGATCGATGAGCCGCGGGATGCGAGGCAGAGGGTCTCCCTGCAACTGCTGCCCCACCCGCAGCGAAACACCGACCGACGTCCCGACTGCCGGCCGAAACGTGGAGGGCTCGATCCAGAAATCGTGGGCCGCCGCGAAGAGAGGGAAAAGAGCTGCCCCGACGACGACCACGAGACTGCGCATACGCGGATTCATTGTAACGACCAGCATGGCTTGGTCGGTGGTAGAGCGGCCCCAGTGCCAACGTCCAGCGCAGCGTGTGGGAAAAGCCGGAGAGCGGGAACGCAGGGCTCCGGCTCTCGCCGGCTCAAATCCCCGTGACGCGCACCACTTCCTCGAAGCTGGTCACGCCCTCGGCCAGCTTGCGCAGCGCACTCTGACGGAGCGTGCGCATCCCTCGCTTGACGGCCATGTCCTTGATCTTGAGAAAGTCCTCGCCGCGGTCGATGAGATCGCGGATGGCGTTGTCGATGGGCAGCATCTCGAAGATCCCTGTGCGGCCGAAGTAGCCGGTGTTGCGGCAGCGGATGCAGCCGGCCCCTTCCTTCACGATGATCCGCTTGCCGGGTGGGGCTTGCAGATTGAGCATGGCCGCCTCTTCGAGGGTCAAGGGACGGTTCTGTTTGCAGTCGATGCAGATCTTGCGGACCAGACGCTGGGCCATGGCCCCGATCAGAGTCGACGAGATGAGGAAAGGCTGGATCTCCAGATCGATCAATCGGGTCACCGAGGTGGAGGCGTCGTTGGTGTGCAGCGTGGAGAAGACCAGATGTCCGGTCAGTGCGGCCTGCACGGCGTTCTGCGCCGTCTCCTGATCGCGGATCTCCCCCACCATGATGATGTCCGGGTCCTGGCGGAGGATGGTGCGTAACGCCGAGGGAAAGGTGATTCCCACCTTCGGCTGCACGGCCGTCTGATTGAATTCCTCGTAGACCATCTCGATCGGGTCTTCGATGGTGGTGATGTTGATCTCCGGGGAAGCCAGATTCTTCAGCGCCGAATAGAGCGTGACTGTCTTGCCCGAGCCGGTGGGACCGGTCACGAGGATGATACCGTGCGGGCGTTTGAGCCAGTCGCCGAACGTCTTCATCTCGTCTTCGTAGAAGCCCAGGCCGGCCACGTCGCGGATCAGCACCTCAGGATCGAAGATGCGCATCACTACTTTCTCGCCGAAGGCGGTCGGCAGCGTGGAGACGCGCAGCTCGATCTCCTTCCCCTCCCGCTCGGTCTTGATGCGGCCGTCCTGCGGGCGGCGCTTCTCGGCGATGTCCATCCGGCACATGGTCTTGAGCCGCGAGGTGATGGCCATGTTCACGAGCTTGGGCACGCGCTGGATCTCGTGGAGCACCCCGTCGATGCGGAAGCGGATGTTGGCGTGCTCGCGTTTCGGCTCGATGTGGATGTCGGAGGCACGCGAGTCGTAGGCGTGCTGCAGCAGAAAGTCGACCGCATTGACGATGTGCGCGTCGCTGGTCTCGATCTCGGAGCCCGACTTGAGCTTGATGTATTGCTCGAGATTGCCGAGGTCGATGGCGCCGCGGGTCAGTCCCCGCTCCGCCTTCGTCACCGAAGCGCGGAAGCCGTACTGTTCGTTGATGACCCCCATCACGTCCGTCTCGGCGGAGACCACCAGCTCGAGGTCCTGTTTGGCCATCGGACGATAGGAATCGATGGCCATCGTGTCGAACGGATTGACCATGGCCACGACCAGCTTCCCATCGCGGACGGCCACCGGCACCATGCGGTGCTTGCGGGCGAAAGGACGGGAGATCTTCGACTCGATCAGCTCCACATCCAACCGGAGCGCGTCGATCTTGAAGAACGGCAGCCTGGCCTCCTCGGCGATGAGCCGGGCCATCAGGAAGTCGTCGATGCGCGTGGCGTTGCCGCTGGCATCCGTGAGGTTCATGGCCGCGATGACCTTGAACGGACTGGCGTCCTCCTCGGCCCGCGACTTCGTCGGCCCGCGTTGCTGCACGCGGAACTGCCGGTCCGCGTTCTCGACCTCCACCCGTTGCCGGTCATCGATGAAGCCCGCACCCAGCAGCAGGTCACCAAGATAGGCGACCGTGATGTCGCGGGAAACACGGGGAACCGGGATATTGGTGAGCGTCATGGGCGAAGATTAAGGGGAAATCGAAAAAGGAGGAAGGACGGACGTTCTCGGCCCCTGGAC
>JBDTOZ010000648.1:0-4736 GCA_039932995.1 Acidobacteriota bacterium
GCCTTGGCGCGATGAGCCATGGGGCGCGGGCATTCTGCCCGGCGCACTTCCCGCGACAAATGGCCAAACTCCAGTGGAGCGGTGGACTTGAGTCCACCGTCGCTCTCGCGAGGATCGGCCCTCTGCCCTTCGCGGCTCTCGAGCGCGAGCGTGGCGAGAAGCCGGCGGCTGAAGCCGCGTGCCATTGGCTACCGCCGCCTACGGCGGCTTGGGTTGCGGCTCCGCCGCTCTATGAGACTGTGAGCCTCCCGTTTCCCTGACTCGAAACCGTGCAGACTCGAGCTCGACGACTCGAAGACTGGAAGACCCGGCGACCCGACGACCCGACGACCCGACGACTCGGAGGTTCGAGTTCGGTGCTCGATCACGTAGATTTCTTTTGTGGTCTCTCATTTCTTCAACTCCCGAAACGCCGCCGGCGTGATCCCGTGCTGTTCTACGAACCAGCGGTAGAAAGTGGACGGCGACCCAAAAGCGGCGCGAATGGCAACTTCCTCGACCGGGAGCGGAGTGTGCCGGAGAAGCCGTTCGGCTTCCTTGAGCCGCTTCTCGCGCAGGACGACCCTGAGGGGCTTCCCGAGGATCGGCGGAGAGATCGAGCTCAGGTACTGGGGCGAGACGCCCAGGCGTGCCGCAAGCTCCGACGTGCGAGCCGCAGTCTGATGCCGGTAGCACCATTGCAGGTAGACGTCGATCGTGCGCTCGAGGCGTTGGCGGTCGGCGAAAGTGTACGTGCGCTGGTTGGGTTGTTCGCGGCCTCGCATCGGTCTCCACACGGGGAGATGCGCGGGCAAACCTTCTCCCTACCTCGAAAAGAGTCTAGTGGACCGCAACCTGAGGCGGGTGGATCTGGCTTCGACCCACCCGTCGAAACGTCTGCGGATGCGCAGGTTCTCGTAAGGGGCCCCGGGCATTCTGCCCGGGGTGATCCCTCGCACGGCAGACGATACAAAAAAAAGCGCGGGCAGAATGCCCGCGCCCCCTTTCGTTTCGCTGTCAGCCGCCAGGTGGCTGAATCCGGCCCTGCAACCAGACGAGGAAAAGCTCCCAGACGCTCGGCGGCTCCTCTGCGGCGGCGATGCCCACCGGCGGCATGATGCGCCACTGGGGCGCCTCAGTGCCGGGAGGTGGATCATCCGCGAAGGCGGGAACAGTCGTGACAGCGACGAGGAGAATCAGGAGCGCAGCGCCACAGGCGCGCACGGACACACTTCGCATAAACCCTCCGGGTCCGGCGTTCACCGGACGTGATGAGGAGGGCGCCCTCTTGAAAGACGGGGGTACAACGTCGAGGGCGTTTCTTAGCGGTTTTCTAGCGCGACGGATCGGGAGGTGGGACGAAGAGGAGATCCCGTTCGCGCTCGACGCGCTTCACGAACGCGCGGACTTCACGCACCGCCTCGCGTGTAAGGCGTTGCTCGGCAGCGGCTGTCTGGATGTAGGCGAGGGCGGTGAGAGCGCTGGTGAGCATCCCCGCTTCCGTGAATGCCGTGAAGACGTGCCGGGCGAGACCGCCAACCTGCTTCCACATCGCAAGGGCAACCATTGCTTCGATGGCGTCGAGCGCGGCGACGCCGGCAGCGTCGGTCATCCCGAGCGTGGTCAACTGCGCGCGCACAAGGTTGAGTCTATGCAGGGCGTCCTTGAACAGGCCACGGGCGAGAAGCACACGGGCCAGGCCCCAGTCCGCGGCGATGCGATCGGTCTTCGGCCCCGTGATGCGGAAAAGGACGAGCGCTTTGCTGAAGAGGAGTGCTGCGGTTTCGAAGTCGCCGGTGTCGAGGACGCAGTTGGCGAGGGCGTACGATCCCTTCGCGGTCCACTCCTGGCTGTCCAAGGACTCGCCATACGCCAGGACCGCCTGGAACAATTCTGATGCTGCCTCGATCCGATGTGACTCGTACATGATGTTGCCGCGCAGGAACATCGCCTTCGTGCGGCGCTCAGCGTCGCCGAGCTGTTCATACAGTTCCTCGGCGATCCGCAGTTCGCGGTCGGCTTCCGGGAAGCGTTCGAGGCATAGGTATGCGACAGCGCGGACGAGCGCCACGTTCCCGAGGCCGAGAGTGTTCGACGTGATGTGGCCATACTCGCGCGCCGCGTGGTCCAGAGCGTCGAGTGCTGCTGTCGGCTCGCCGAGTCGATTCAGCGCGTTCGCGCGCTCTTTCCACGCGCGACCCAGGAGGTCGTGGAGGGTATTTGGCGGGTAGTTGTCTTCGGGGAGCGCCTCGGCGACCGCGATGGCGGCATCGGCGAAGGCCAGCGCGTGAAGCGGTTCCTTCGCGCAGACATCGAACGCCCGCTTCGCCAGGCGGCGCACGACGCCGCCGTGGACGAACCTCCGCTGCAATGCGAGGTTGCGGTACGCCACCTTCTCCGGTTTCTCGAAGTACTCCTTCAGCAGTTCGTCCGCGTCGGCGTTCTCGCGCGCGACGCGCGCGCCGTACTCCATTGCCGCGGCGGAACCTTCCGATGCGAGGAAGGCTTCGTCATCCTCGCCGGCGAACGTCGCAACGAACGTGTCGTACGTGTCGGTGCAGTCAGCACAACGTGCGAGGTGCGCATGGATCTCGCGGGTACGCTCCGCGGCAATTGCTTCGGGATCGGAGGCAAGGAGGGCCAGCTCCGGTTCGGAAATGTGAAGTGCAGTCACGGTCAGGCGTTCTCCGACATGGACCGATGAGCCGCAACCGCGCGCTTCCGGCATTGGTGAAGGCGTAGGAGGACCGTCCCGGGCGTCGTGTGTAACGCGTCCGCGATCATGCGCGTCGTCTCGCCGTTCACGTAGTAGCGCTGGAACAGTTCTCGACAGCGGCTGCCGACGCGGGCCAGCACGCCGTCCAGGAGCAGCCTGACTTCGACCTCACGGCCGACGTCGTCTCGTGCGATCGCAGGGCAGGGCTCCCCCGCGCAAAAGAGGGCGTCCGTACGGTCCGCGCGCTTCAGGTGGTTGCGCGCGGCGTTGCAGATCGCGCCGACGAGGTACGGCCAGACGTCGTTCACCTCCTCCGCGTGCGTGAAGAACGAGGTGAACACGTCCTGCACCAAGGTCTCGGAGTCGGCGATCGGGATGCCGTACTTCCGGTAGGCGATTCTCCGGAGTCTCGGTGCGTACAACAGGTATGCCTCCTCGAACACTGGTGCGCCGCCTGCGGTCCCATCTTTCCGCAGAACGGTCGGCACCTCGCTGGTTTCCTGCTGCATCTCTCCCTCCTTAGGTGTGACGGATAGGGAAGGTTCCCTACCCATGTTGAAGAATTGCAAGACACCTATACGTCACGTGTTGCAGAAACGAAAGCCTCTCGGAATGCGGAGTCGCGACAGACTCCGATCCGAGCCATGGCGGAAAATCCGATCGTTGCACCACCAACACCGGAAGCCCTCCGGACCTTCTTTCGCGAGCAACGGACGCAGCCGCTCGCAGATGCCGCGTCCCTCCTCGGATGGTCGCGCGCCCAAGTGAAGCACCGCGCGACCACGGACGAAGTGCTCATGCGCGGCGGCTTCGTCCCATGGTCGCACGTCGCCTCGTGGCTCTTCGAGACCTGGACGTACGCGTGGGTCGTGCTCACCCTCGGGCCGGACGCCGGGGCCCTTCCGGTCGGCCTGCGCGCAGTGCCGGTGATCTGGATCGCACCCGCGTGGGTGATCCATGGCCTCAACGTGCAGCGACAAGTGGAACTGCTGCCTCACCGAACCGTGCGTCCCAGCACGCTCTCCGAGTACCTGACGGATTTTCTCGCGCGCGGCATCGACCCGGACACTGTGCAGTTCCTCAGCAGCGACCGAGAGTTCATGACCGCGTTCGACTTCCCGTACGGATGGGCCGATGCGTAAGCGAGTCTCCCGCGACCTGCCGCCTTTTTTGCCCGGAAAGACACCTATGCGGGTCATTCGCGACGTGAGGGCGCAGTGAAGAGACACACGATCCCGCTGTACGAGCGCGTCCTCGCTGGCAAGACCATGAATGCTTCGGTGGAGGAGCGCCCCGCTTACCGGATTGTCTCGACCCAGAAACCCGAGGTCTGCGAGCCGCGCTTCGGGTCGCGGATCGCGTCGTTTCTGCTGATCGTTGAGCTGAGTGCGGTGAAGCGCCTCGACGAGCTCGACGTGGATTGGTTCGAGGGCGAGTTGCTACGACGCCTACGGGATCGCGTCATCGCGAAACCCGGCGTTACGGAGGGCGCGATCGGCGGATATGACCTGTGGGCGGGGAAGTACGACTACGGCGGCACGGACGTCGACTGCTCGCTCCTCTTCGGCAAGGCTCGCTACCAGAACATCCTCGCGGAGATCCTCACGGAGCTGTACAGTGAAGAAGGCGCGTCCGGACAGATCACGGGCTTGACGCTCGGCGTGTTCGGCGTGACGTGGCCCGTGCGTGTCATGGAGCCTGCCGCCGCAAAACGCCGTGCGAAGAAACGGCGGGCGAGGTTCGCGTCATGAACACGCTGGCCTCACAGGCTCATAGGCGCACAGTCTCTGAGGCCGGTCTTCGAGTCGCCCGGTCATCGTCGGCCCTCAAAGTCTCAAGCGTCGCCGGCCACAACCCTCGGAGACGTGAATTCGTGCGTCTATGAGACTGTGAGCCTATGAGCCTCCCGTTTCCCTTGACTCGAAACCGTGCAGACTCGAGCTCGACGACTCGAAGATCCGGCGACCCGACGACTCGGCCTCAAAGTCGGAGCGCCGGCGTCCTCGCCGGCTGGCCCGTGGGCGTCTCGCCCGCGAGCCTT
>JBDTOZ010000649.1:0-6712 GCA_039932995.1 Acidobacteriota bacterium
GAATTTCGACGTCGTCCTCGGGCCCGGCGGATTGCCCGTGCTTTATCGCGGCGGCCAGCCTCATACGTGCGGTGAGCTCGAGTCTCTACGCGCACTCGGCGTGAAGAGCATCCTCAAGCTGAACGCCTGCGGCTCCAGGGAGTCTGACGAAGAAAGGAAGGCCAAAGCCCTTGGCTTCCGCGTGCTCTCACTCGACTTCAATGCGCTCAACATCGGCACGTCGTCCACGTGCAGCAAAGTCGGTGAGGCGCTGGCGTTTCTCAAAGATCCGGACAACGTCCCGGTCTTCGTGCACTGCGCCGAGGGAAAGGATCGCACCGGCTACATCGTGGGCTTGTACGAGAAGACCTTCCTCCACACGCCGACCGCCGACGTTCTCTCCGAGCTGCACTGCCATGGACACCGGGGGCTCCTCCGCTCGCTGTTCATGGGACAGATCCCCCGGGAGCTTGCGCGCGAGGTCCCGGCGTGCTCGACGTCGATTCCATCGCGATCAGAGATGACCGGTGGCCGCGGACCCGACTCGTAACGAACGTCCCGCGTACAATCGCCGGCGTGAAGCGGAAGCGCGTCGTGCGGATCATGGTCGCGGGGCTCCTGCTCGCCGCCTTGCTGGTGGCGATGCGTCTCTTGCCGCTGGGCGGCTGGATCGCTTCGTTTCAGGCGTGGGTCCAGGGACTGGGCCCGCTCGGTTACGCGGTCTACATCCTCGCCTACGTGGTCTTCTGCGTCCTCGGCTTGCCGGCCTCTCCCCTCACCTTCGGCGCGGGAGCGATCTTCGGATTCGTGGGCGGCACGATCGTCGTGGTCATCGGCGCCACCCTCGGCGCGACGCTCTCGTTCCTCCTGGCGCGCACGGTCATGCGCCGCCGCATCGAGGGGATGACCGCGCAGAACGCCAAGTTTCGGGCCCTGGACCGCGCCATCACCCGCGAAGGAGGAAGGATCGTCTTCCTGGTTCGCCTGGCCCCGGTCTTTCCCTTCGCCTACATCAACTTCGCCTTCGGCCTGACGGGCGTGCGCACCCTCACCTACATCGTGGCCACGTTTCTGGGCATCATCCCCCTGACCCTGGCCTTCGTCTACATCAGCGCCACAGCCGCGCAAGCCGCTACCGCGGACATGAGCCAAGCCCGTCTGATCATCAACATCGTGGGCGGCGCCTTCGCCCTCGTGGCCACCGCCTTCGTCACCCGCGTAGCCACCCGCGCCATCAAGAAGGCCGGCGTGGACGATTCCACCGAGAACGGCGAGACGCCGGTCTCACCTGCACGGCCGCACTAGGCCAGGGTCATCGAAAGTTCTGAGGGCACAACTGCGCTAATGCCCGCCGCCCGCCTGGCTTCGCAGCCTCCGCATCTCACGAGCACGCTCGTGGCTCTGACGCAGCGCATCTTCATACTCGCGCGGCAGTTCGCCGACCTTCACCCTGATCGCCTTGGCTTTCCCGGCGTGGACTACCTGAAAGCGAATCGTGTCTCCGGGCTTGAACGAGCCAACGAACTCCAGGACGTCAAGGTCGTCTCGGAACGCGATCTTCTTTCCGTTGATCGCTGTAACGACGTCGCCTCCCACGATTCCTGCTCTCGCGGCAGGCGTTCCGGCAGGGACGACTCCGACGTAAATGAATTTTTCGCCGCTGGGCCCCTGGCGCAGTTGGAGCGACATTCCGAGCCATGGCTTGCGCGGCGCCTGTTCGGCAGCCGAAATGGTTGCGGCGATGAACGACAACAGCAGCAGTGCGGTGAGTTTGCGCATCGATCAATTCGTTCCGGTCGCGGCTGCAGGTAGAAAGTTGACGACAGCTTCAGCATGGGGCGCGAGTTGCAGTTGCTGGCACTGCGCCCTCCCGTCACCGCAGATGACGTACGGGCCCGGCTCAACGAAGAAGTTGAAGCCTCCGTCGACGAATTCGCGCCACACTCCTCTGCCGAACAACGGCATCAAGAGCAGGCCGAGCGAGCGCTGCACTCCGTCCGGCGCGGTAAGCATCGGCCAGGGCGGAGAACGGAGGATGTATACGCGCAACCTCGTTCCTGCCGGAGCCAGTTGCACATTCGCGGAAAGGCTCGGGCGATCCCCCAGATGAAGCTGGCGCATCGCGATGGGATGCGGCGGCGCCAGAACGACCAGGTCGATTGTGCGTGAACGAGCTTTCACCTTGAAAGAAAACTCCCCCCCCGCGTCCGCGATCGTGTCTTCCACCATGCCCGTCAGCGGATCGAAGTGGCGCACCACCGCGCCGCTCGCTGCCGCACCACTTGGCGTCGTTACCGTTCCGCTCACTTCCTTCCATGACTCGAGCCGGAGCTCGACGTGGGCGATTTCGTCCTTGGCCAGAGTGAGCGACAGCGGACCGCCGAACGAGTCGTCTGCCTCGGCGGAGATTGTGTAGTCGCCAGCCTCGACTCCGATCAGGTGAAAATCACCACGCTCATCCGAGTAAGTGCGCGATACCTGCCGAATTCCTCGGCGGAGCAGAACGAGACTTCCGGCTGTGGATCGGCCGTTCTGGTCGACGACGGTTCCCTTCACGCCTCCACCCGGGATCCGCAGAATGAGATCCTTTTCCTGCGGGGCGGTGACTTCGACAGGTTCGAGCTGCACTTTCGCCGCATCGACGGTCACGGACGCCTTCCACGATCCCGCGACCGGAAAATCCGCAATGAATTCCCCGTCTTCATTCGAAGTTGCGGTCACGTTCCGACCCTCGTGCTCGAAGGTGAGATCGGCTGCGATCCCCTTGTCTCCCGCCAGCACTTTCCCCGTAGCGCCGATCGTCGCCACATCAATGACGACTTGCTCGCGGCCGCCGCGCAGGACAATGTCACGCGCGACGATGCGCGAACCGCCAGGGCCGAGGATGCGGAGCACGTAGGAGGTCGGCGGCAGACCTGCTTTGTTCCAGGCTCCACCCTCCGACGCCGGTCCATTGGCGACGGAGACGAGCTCAGCCTCTCTCTCTCCTCTCCGAAGCAATTCGACAGTCCATGGTGTCTGTGAAGGCGACACGGGTGGCGAGAGCAAGAGGGCGATCTCTGCGAGCTCAGCGTGGAAGAGCGGTTCACGCAGCAGGAGATGCTCGCCGGCGCGAAGCTCGATCGACTCGATCACGGCGTCTCCCCGTTCGGCCATCGTCGAAACGACTCGATAAATGCCTGCTTCGAGTCCCGCGAGCTGGAAATGACCAGTGGCATTCGTGCGCGTCTGGCGGCTCTTCGCCCGGCGGTCCGTCGCCTTCTGTTCACCGGCGGTCAGCGGAAGAATTTGTACGTTGGCATTCACGGCAGGACGACCGCGGTCCAACACGGCGCGGCCGGCAATGGCCGCGCCGCGAACGAGCATGTGGATTCCCGTGTCTTCCACTCCGCCCGGCTTGATGTCGACGTCCCACACAAACAGCGGTGCGAAGTCGTCAATCATGACCTGCAGATGCAGAGGGCGGCCCGCCGGTACGAAGCATCGCCACACGTTCGATTCAAGCTCGCAGGCGACACTCTCGGGAGCGCGATCGATGGATGGATCGACCAACGAGCCGGCGATCGTCCGCGGTTTTTCCGCCTTCCCTTCGAAGGCAATCCCGCCCAGGACGGTCGCCGCAGGCCACATCTCCACGACGATGGGAGCGACCGAATCGACCGGCACGTGAACGGTCGGCGACCAGCATCCTTTCGCAATCGGGACCACATCGGCCGGTAGTTGCGCGAGCGTCAGCGGCACCGAGACCGCAGATTCGCCGATCGGGACAGACTGCGTCAGTGGAATTTCCGACATCTTGTCTGCAGCCGCCCTGACCGAGAAACCAGTGACCTCACACCGGACCTGCGAAGAACCAGGGACGAGCTTCAGCATCACCTCATGGGCTGTCGCGGGGACGGCCGTGAGGATCAGAGAAACCAAGGCGAATGAACGCACGGATTAGACCCAGTAACAATATTCGATCTGGCAACTGTAAGTGCAGGTGACGAAGATCTGCGGTGAGCCGGGACCGGCACCGTCCGCGTCGACCGCATAGACCGTGCATGCAGACGTCTCCACGCAGTTTCTTCCGGCGCCAAACGACGTAGAACTCTGACAGGTTGCGGTATCGATGCCGCGGACGCACTTCTGATTACAATCGCCTGGCCGCGTAACGGCACCAAGATCGGCTGAGATCGCAAGGAACAAGGTCACAACCACAAAGAAAGCGGCGCTACGCCGGGAAATCATAGTCATCTTTATCCTCCACATTTGTGCGCCTTGATGGCGGGATGGCAGTATCGCTATCTACTGGTCCGCCCGTCAACCCATTACGGGCTCATGGCCGTCGGTGGTCCCGCCCGCCTCACCGCCAGCCGTAAGCGCTCCTGTAGAATCCGGCCGGAATCGAACCACCGGAGGCCAACACACATGCGTCTGTTTTCGAGAATCCTCTTCGTCGCCTCGTTGCTGGCCGGCTTGTCGGCGGCCGCGGAGTCGCATCCGTTTTCCGTGCACGACATGCTGGCCATGGACCGGATCAGCGAGGCGCAGGTGTCGCCGGACGGAGCGACGGTGGTCTTCGTCGTTCGGGCCACCGATCTGGCCGCGAACCGCGGGGCGACGGATCTCTGGGCGGTGGGCACCGACGGCAGTGGACTGCGGCGCATGACTTCGCACTCCGCGGCGGAGTTCAATCCACGTTGGGCACCGGACGGAAAGTCGATCTACTTTCTCTCCACCCGCTCCGGCTCGTCGCAGGTCTGGCAGATTCCTCTGGGCGGCGGCGAGGCCGTGCAGGTCACCAGCGTCCCGCTCGACGCCGGCTCCTTCAACCTCTCGCCGGACGGCACGCGCATCGTGTTCAGTGCCGAGGTCTTTCCGGGCAAGAGCATGGATGAGACGGCGCGTATGGCGGACGAGCAGTCCAAGCAGAAATCGAGCGGAAAGATCTACGACTCCCTCCTCTTCCGGCACTGGGACACCTGGGCCGATGGTCGCCGCAATCATCTCTTCGTCGTCGCTGCGAAGGGTGGTGCGGCCACGGACATCATGCTGCCGATGGACGCGGACGCACCTTCCAAACCGTTCGGCGGCGCGGAGGAGTACGCGTTCACGCCCGACAGCAAGTCCGTGGTCTTCACGGCGCGCAACGTAGGACGGGAAGAGGCCTGGTCGACGAACCTCGATCTCTTCGTGGCACCGGTGGACGGCAAGTCCCAGACGAACCTCACCACCGCCAACAAGGCCTGGGACTCAATCCCCGCGTTCTCGCCCGACGGCAAGACCCTCGCGTACCTGGCCATGGAGCGCGCCGGCTTCGAAGCCGACCGCTTCCGCATCGTCTTGCGCTCCTGGCCGGACGGCTCGCCGCGCGTGTTGACGGAGAAATGGGACCGCTCGCCGGGCGACCTGGCCTGGTCTTCGGACGGCAAGACGCTCTACGCCAGCGCCGACAACCTCGGCCAGCACTCCCTCTTCGCCATCGACGTGGCCACCGGCAACACGCGTGTGGTCGTCAAGGACGGCACCGTCTCCACACCGGTGGTCGTGCCCTCCGCGGCCGGGGCGAAAGGAACGGAGCGCCTCGTCTACGGCGTCGACACGCTGTTGGCGCCTGTGGAACTGTTCTCCGTGCGCGCGGACGGGAGCGACGTGCGCCGCCTCACGAACCTCAACGGCGGCAAAGTCGCCGCGGCGCGCATGGGCAAGCCCGAACAGTTCACTTTCCAGGGAGCCAACGGCGACACCGTCTACGCCTACGTCGTCACACCCGCCGACTTCGATCCCGCAAAAAAATATCCGGTGGCGTTCGTGATTCACGGCGGCCCGCAGGGATCGATGGGCAATCACTTTCACTATCGTTGGAACCCGCAGGCCTACGCGGGCGCCGGTTATGCCGCGGTGATGGTCGACTTCCACGGCTCGACCGGCTACGGCCAGGCGTTCACGGACGCCATCCGTGACGACTGGGGCGGCAAGCCGTTCGTCGACTTGCAGAAAGGGTTGGCTGCCGCGATCGGCAAGTACTCGTGGCTGGACGGCGATCGCGTGGCGGCGTTGGGCGCGTCGTACGGCGGCTACATGATCAACTGGATCGCCGGCAACTGGCCGGACCGGTTCAAGGCTCTGGTGGTCCACGACGGCAACCTCGACGAGCGCTTCGCCTACTACGCAACCGAGGAGCTGTGGTTCCCGGAGTGGGAGCACGGCGGAACTCCGTGGGACAACCCGGAAGGCTACGCCAGACACAACCCGGTGGACTTCGTGAAGAACTGGAAGACGCCGACGCTCGTCGTCCACGGAGGCCGGGACTATCGCGTCGTGGACACCGGCGGCTTCGCCACCTTCACCGCCCTGCAGCGCAAAGGCATCCCCAGCCGCTTCCTCTACTTCCCCGACGAGAACCACTGGGTCCTCAAACCGGCCAATTCCATCCTCTGGCACGACACAGTGATCGGGTGGCTGGATCAGTGGGTGAAAAAGTAAGAGCGTCTCCTCCCGAATGGGGCGCGGGCATCCTGCCCGCGCGCTTACTTTGAGAAGGGCGGGAGGGCGCGGGCGTGGAGCCTCTGTGGAGCGGTGGACTGTGGAGCCTCTGTGGAGCGGTGGACTTTAGTCCACTGGGCACTTGCGAGACACTTCCCCTCTGCCGTCGCGGCGGCGTCACTGAACGCGGCTCCCGGCACAGCCTGCCCCAGCGCCTCACCCGGCTTCGGCACGCGCGTCGCGAGTGCCCGGTGGACTCAAGTCC
>JBDTOZ010000650.1:0-1601 GCA_039932995.1 Acidobacteriota bacterium
CCGAGGGGGACCAGGTTTGAGATCGAATTGCCGGCTTGAGCTCAGTCGTCGAGTCTTCGAGTCGTCGAGTCGTCGAGGTCTTCGAGTCGCAGAGTCTCACAGTCGCACAGTCTCATAGGTGCACGTGGCCCAAGCCTCTATGAGACTGTGAGACTGCTGTGAGACTGTGAGCCTTGACGACTTGACGACTTGAAGACTCGAAGACTCGAAGAAGGCGACTCGAAGACAAGAAGACAAGAAGACTCGAACCAGAAACCAATGCCCAAGATCCTCATCATCGACGACGAGCCCGGCATCCGCTCCACCCTCGGGGGCATCCTCGAAGACGAGGGCCACCGGGTCACGCTCTGCGAGTCGGGAGAAGAAGGGATCGCGCAGTTGGCGCGCGACGAGTTCGACGTCGTCCTGCTCGACCTCTGGCTGCCCGGCATCGACGGCTTGTCGGTCCTGGAGAGGCTGCGCACCGCGGGCGGTCCTCCGGTCATCATGATCTCGGGTCACGGGAGCGTGGAAAGCGCGGTGCGGGCCACCCGTCTTGGCGCGTACGACTTTCTGGAGAAGCCGCTCTCCCTCGAGCGCGTGTTGCTCACCGTCAACCATGCCCTCAGCGATCGCCGCCTGCGTGAGCAGGTCCGCGATCTCAAGCGTCACCTCACGCTCGAAGAGATCCTCATCGGAGAGAGCGAGCCGATGAAACGGCTGGAAGGGCAGATCCGCAGCGCGGCGCCCTCGAACAGCCGCGTGCTGATCACCGGCGAGAACGGCAGTGGTAAGGAGATCGTCGCGCGCACGCTACATCGTCTGTCGTTGCGCGCCGATCAGCCGTTCATCGACGTGAATTGCGCGGCCATCCCCGAGGAGCTGATCGAGTCCGAGCTGTTCGGTCATCGCAAAGGAGCCTTCACCGGAGCGATCGACGACCGCAAGGGAAAGTTCGAGCTGGCCGATGGCGGGACGCTCTTCCTCGACGAAGTGGGCGACATGAGTCTGAAGACGCAGGCCAAAGTCCTGCGCGTGCTGCAGGAGCAGACCTTCCAGCGGGTGGGCGGGCAGCAGACCATCAAGGTCGACGTGCGGGTGCTGGCCGCCACCAACAAGTCGCTCGAGGCGGAGATCGGCGGAGGGAGCTTTCGCAGTGATCTCTTTTACCGGCTGAACGTGATTCCCATCGAAGTCCCCCCGCTCCGCGCGCGCGGCGACGACGTGGTGCTCCTGGCCGAGCACTTTCTCCGTCGCTTCGCGGCCGAGATCGCCCAACCGAAGAAGAAGCTCTCCGCCGGAGCGGCCTCGAAGCTGCGCGGATACCACTGGCCCGGCAACGTGCGAGAGCTCCGCAACCTTGCCGAGCGACTGGCCATCCTGCTGCCCGGCGAAACGATCGAGCCCGAAGACGTCCAGCTCGGAGCCCGACCCGAAGCGACCACCGCCATCGCTACGAACCTGCCTCTGCGCGAGGCGCGCGACGAATTCGAAAAGCAGTACATCCTCAACCGCCTGCGCGAGCTGGCCGGCAACGTGAGCCGCACCGCCGACGCCCTCGGCGTCGAGCGCAGCAACCTCTATCGCAAGCTGAATGCGTACGGCATTCGTGTAGAGCGGCC
>JBDTOZ010000651.1:0-1834 GCA_039932995.1 Acidobacteriota bacterium
GAAACATGCCGCTTGCGTTCACTTCTGCTCGAGCAAGGCCTGCTCGAGATGGGAGTGTGTGTGTGACACAACGCCGAACGGGGGCGTTTCACCAGTATGCCGTGATGGCGTAATGTGCAAGAAATCCTGTCGCCAACGCAACGAGCACGCTGGACAGTGAGCCAATCAGGAAGTACTCGGTCATGTCGCGATTCTGCTCGAACTCGCGCGAGCGCACCAGGCCTTTCGCCGCGACGATGAACCCGATCGCTTCGTAGCTGCCGGCAATCACGACTGCGAAAAGCAGGGTTCGTTCGAGCGCTCCGATCAGACGTCCCCGGTTGTACTCCTTCACGTCCACGTTGCTCTCGATGCCGCCTTCCCCACTGCGGGCCATCGGCACGGTTCCACTCTTCGTCAACAAGCCACGAACGACGTAGGTACCTCCATGAATCGTGAAAAGCGCCAGGGCGGCCACGATGCATGCGACGGCGATCCGGTTGTCCGAGAGCGGCAACTGGAAGAGTGTGCGAACGCTCCCCAACGGCCCCCTCGTCGCCATGAGCAGAGACAATCCTGCGAAGAGAAGGCTGGTGACCACCTCCCATTCGGCGCAGTACCGCACGGGCACCCGAAGCCGACCGTAGGGAATGACGATGGCAAACGCGAGCATCAACAAGGCGAGAGAGAGGCTGGAGGAGAAGATCAACATGACTCCAGCCGACGCCACGGATCGAACCACCAGCCACAAGAGCCAATGGTTCCGGCCTTGGAGCTCATCCGAGGCCAGGGGATCGCGCGAGAGATAGGTCCCGATTGCCCAGAACAGAACACCATGTGCCCAAACGAGGTTCACGGCTTGCCACCGGTGGCCAGGCTCAGGGCGGCTTTCCATCCGCACTCCGCCAGCCGATAGGACTCCCACCCGGCGGCGATGGCGTGATGCGAGATTCCCTGCTTCGAGATGTGCAACTTCGTCGCTGTGTCCATCTGTGTGTTTCCCTGCCGCAGCAGGTTGAGGACCTGGAACTGCTTGGGGGTCATGCGCTCCCGCGTATGACGGAGGATCTGAGCGAACCCGGTCAAAACGGCATCATGGTTGCCGAAGCCCTCGAAAACGCCACCAAGCAGTCTTCGCCTGCCTGCCAGATCGATTGCGGCACGAGCATGGTGAAGGACGGGGCCATCGATGTTCAGGGCCGCGGGCTGAATGGGCGTATGCAACTTGCCAAATCCGAAACCCAGGCGGAAATCACGGTTGCGAAACTCACTCTCGATCAACCAAACCATGTCTGGAATGACCGTCGCATCGTGGAGCAATCCCTGAAATTCGTCTCCGGTGGTGATGACGAACCTCGCCGCAACGGCGACTTTAAAGCGTTGGTTCAGCGAGAGGATCAGCCTTGCGAAATCCAGCTGCGCCTTTGCCCGCGATTTCGGGGCAAGCGCGGTCGATTGCACCATGTCCCCGATGACAGCGGTCAATTTTGAAACAGCCGATCTCACCTTCACGCAGATATCTTACGGCTGTCTGAGCCACAGTCAACCTATAAAGGTTGACATGCCGTCAGACAAGCGAATTAGGTTGACCGCGGCAGAGACAAGCGAATTAGGTTGACTCGTCGTTCTCGGTGCTAGGGTCGTGTCCAGGTTGAAATCGTGGGTGATTTGCGAGCGCCGGTGGGCCGGATGCGAGACGCCGCGACGAAGCGATGCGGGTTCATCGTTGAGGAGCGGCGACGAAGCAGACGGCTCGCCGCCGCCGCAAAGTACCCAAGATTTCAGCCTGGACACGACCCTAGCTGCTAGCGCCTGGGCCGGTACCGGACGACTGCCAACCGGGATCTGCAGACGT
>JBDTOZ010000652.1:0-14402 GCA_039932995.1 Acidobacteriota bacterium
CAGTCTCACAGTCTCATAGGGTTCGCCGGACGAGCCTCTTGAGACTGTGAGCCTATGAACCTATGAGACTCAGGACACGACGAGGACGACTCGACGACCCGAAGACTCGACGACCCGAAGACTCGACGACCCGAAGACCCGAAGACCCGACGACCCGACGACTCGACGACTCGACGACTCGAAGACTCGACGACCCGAAGAGGGGGCTACTCCTTCGCCTTCCTCAGCGTGGCGGACGACAGATCGAGCTCCGCGGCCGGAATCACTTCCACATTCGTGAACTGCTTGCGCAGCGGCTCGAGGAATTGCTTGGCGTCGCCCACCACCACCACATTCACGTCCTTGCCGTCGAGGTGGGCGGCCGCGAACGTGCGCACCTCCGCGGCGGTCACGGCCTGCACTCCGCTCACATAACGATTGATCTCGCTGAGAGGGAGCCCATACAGCGCCAGCGTGGAGACCCGATTGACGATTCCGCTGGTCGTCTCCAGCGACTGACCGAAGCCGCCGATGAGCACGGCCTTGCGTGGCGTGAGCTCGCTCGCGGCCACGTCCGCGGAAGCCAGGCGATTCAGCTCCGTGACGATGATCGAGACCACCTCTGCCGCGGTCTCGTGTTTCGTTTCCGTCCGTGCCAGGAACGGTCCCACGGCCGCGCGCGGCTCGAAGGAGCTGCCCGCGCCGTAAGCCAGGCCGCGGCGGATGCGGATCTCCTGATTGAGCCGCGACGAGTAGCCCGCACCCAGCACCGAATTGGTGACGATGGCGGACATGTACGCGGGATCGCTCCGCCGGATCCCCGCACGCCCCACCGCCACGGCGGACTGTCCCGCCTCGGGCATGTCCACCACCACCACGCGTGGCCGCAGAGCCGTGGTCGTAGTCGTGGCCGGGGTCGTGGTCGTGCGAACCACGGCGGCCGGCGTCGCGCCCTCTCCCCTCTTCCACGATCCGAACTGTGCCTGGGCCAGTTGGAACGCGTCCTCCGCCTTCACGTCGCCGGCCAGCACGAGCACGGCGTTGTCCGGCCTGTAGTGCGTCGCATAAAACGCGGTCAGATCCCCCCGCGTGATCGACGGCAATGAAGCCTGCGTCCCCTCGATGCTGTGCCCGTACGGGGCGTCGCCGAAGATCAGGCGCGAGGCCACGACGGAGGCCAGGACGCGCGGCTCGCCGAGGTTCACCTGCAGCGCGTCGATGGCCTGCGCGCGCTCGCGCTCCAGCTCTTCTTTCGCGAACGTCGCATTGCGCGCCACATCCGCGACGAAAGCCATGGCCTTGGTCAGGTTGGACGACATCACCGAGAGAGAAATGGCCGAGCTATCCCAGCCTGCGTTGGCATCCAGCGTCGCGCCGAGCGCCTCCACGCCGCGCGCGATCTCTTCCGCGCCGCGCGTCTTCGTGCCCTTGGTCAGCACCGTCGCGGTGAGCTGCGCCAGTCCGTCCTTCGTCTTCGGATCGGCGGCGCCGCCGGTCTTGAAGGTCAATTGCGCAGCCACGAGCGGGATGTCGTGCTTCGCCACGACGATCACGCGCAGTCCATTGGCCAGTGTCTTCTCCACCGGTTGCGGCAGGCGCGCCTCGCGGGGCGCGGCGGGCGGTGGAGGCGCGACCTGCTGCGCCAGGACCGGAAACGCCATCAGCATCGAGAGCAGCATGCGTTTCATCGCGCACCCCCGACCGGAGTGGCCGCAGGCGTCGCCGGCGGTGTCGCGCCGGGCTTCGCCGATTCATCGAGATAGTTGAGCACCAGGGCTTTCCCTTCGATCAGATATTTCTTCGCCACGCGCTGCACGTCGGCCGCGGTCACGGCCTGGACCTTGGCCAAGCCTGTATTCACGACGCTGGCGTCATGCTGGAGGATGAGCGCCTCGCCGAGCGAAAACCCTTTGCCGTTGCTCGTCTCGCGCTCGCGGAGGGCGCTGGTGAGGATGAGATTCTTGGCCTTCTCGAGCTCCGCGGCCGGCATGGGCTTGTCGGCCAGCGTGGCGATCTCGGCGCGAATCAGCTTCTCCGCCTCTTCCGGCTTCTTCTCGCTGGCTAGGATGGCCACGACCGTGAAGAGACCCAGGTCTTCCCGCAAGTCCGCATCCGCAAACGCTTCCGCGGCGATCTCACCGCGCACGAGTTTCTCCTGCAGGCGCGAGGACTCTCCGTCGCCGAGGATGGTCGCGGCCACGAAGAGCGGAACCGCATCCGGGTGGGCGGCTTTCGGCGTGAGCCACGTGAGCCCCACGGCCGGGAGGGGAACGTTCGGCACGTATTCGGTCACGCGGCGCTCCGCGTTGCGGGCCGGCTCCTGCACGCTCACGCGCGGGATGGACGCCGCGGGCTTCGCGATCGGCGCCAGGTACTTGTCCACCCATCCGTCGAGTTGCTGCTGCTCGAAGTTGCCGGCCACGATGAGGATGGCGTTGTCGGGACGATAGAAAGTGCTGTGAAAGGCGCGCACGTCGGCGATCTGCGCAGCGTCCAGCTCCTCGATGCTGCCGATGACGGGCCGCTTGTAAGGGTGGGCCACGAAGGAGTTCTTCTGCAGGAGATAGGAAAGCCGTCCGTAAGGCGGGGCCAGCACGCCGGAGCGAAACTCTTCCTTGACCACGTCGCGCTCGGACTTGAAGTTGGCGTCGTCGACGGTGAGCGATCCCAGTCGCTCCGCCTCCGCCCACAGCAGGGTCTCCAGGTAGTTCGAGGGCACGACCTCGTAGTAGACCGTGAAGTCGTCCGAGGTCCCGGCGTTGTTGAAGCCGCCCACGTCCTCGGTCAGCCGGTCCATCATCTCCGAGGGCATGTTCTTCGTGCTCTTGAACATGATGTGCTCGAAGAGATGGGCGAAGCCGCTTCGTCCTTCGGGGTCGCTCTTGGCGCCCACCCGATACCAGACGTGGATGGCCACCGTCGGCGTCGAGCGATCCTGCACCGTGTAAACCTCGAGCCCGTTGGCAAGGACGCGGTGCTTGTAGGCGATGGGCGGAATGGTCGTGGCCGCCGAGAGCGGCCCGGCGATCAACAGCAGCAGGATCAACAGTCGTGCAAAATGCATGGACCGAGGATGATACCGGCTGGCAGGCGCCCCGCGGACCGACGTGCCAGTTTTATCGCCGTTTCGCTACAGTCTCGGCTTCGGGACGGGGTTTTTCACCACAGAGGCACAGAGACACAGAGGGGGAACCAAGCAAAGCCGCCGCAGACGGCGCATACGATTCCCAATGTTTTCTCTGTGTCTCTGTGCCTCTGTGGTGAACGTCCCCCCGCGCCAGGAAGAGACCTATTCGTAACGCAGAGCTTCCACCGGATTCAGCTCGGCGGCGCGGGCGGCCGGGTAGATGCCGGAGACGAGGCCGACGGTGATCGAGACGCCGGTGGAGAGGATCAGCGACCAGACCGTGATCACGGTCGGCCAGCCGGCGTACGCGGCCACCACCCGCGCCAGGACGATGCCGATGATGATCCCGGCGATGCCGCCGATCAGGCTGATGGCGAAAGACTCGATGACGAACTGGGCGCGGATGTCCTTGCGCGTGGCGCCGATGGCGCGGCGCACGCCGATCTCACGCGTCCGTTCCAGCACACTGGCCAGCATGATGTTCATGATGCCGATGCCGCCCACGAGCAGCGAGATTCCGGCAATCGAGCCCATGACGATGTTGAAGATGCGCTGCGTCTGCCGGCTCTGTTCGAGCAGAGCCTCCGGCACCACGACCTCGTAGTCGTCCGCACCGCCGTGCAGCCGCTGCAGCAGCGGCTCGATGACCTGCGCCGTGCGTCGCGTCGAAACCCCTTCCCGGACCGTGACCATCAGCTCGTCGATGGGTGCGTCCAGCGGATCGCGATCGAACTTGCGCATGGCCGTGCTCACCGGAATCCAGATCTCCTTGGCCGTCGACTGCTGGCCGCCGGCTTGGCCAGATCCTCCGCCGGCGGGATCGCTGGAGAGCACGCCGATCACTTCCAGCCAGACGTCGTTGACCTTGAGCTGCCGGCCGATGGCCTCGCCGTAGCCGAACAGATTGCGCCGCACTTCCTCCCCGATCACCGCCACCTGCCCGTGCTCGTGCTCGTCGCGCTCGTCGAAGAAACGCCCATGCGCCAACCCGACGTTGGCCACCTCGCGGTAACGCGCGGACACGCCGAAGACCTTGGCCTTGGTCTTGGCGCCGGGCGCCATGATCTTGTAGGGCTTGACCTCGATGCGCGGCAGGACCCGCTCGATGTTCGGCACCGCCTCCACGATGGCCTCACCATCGCGCAGCGACACTCCCAGCGATTTCTTGCGCAGCTCCTGGCGATCGTCCGGCTTCACGTCCTTGGCGCGCACGATCACGTTGCGCAGCCCCAGCCGCCCGATCGCGTCCATGGCCTTCTCCTCCGCCCCCGCACCGATGGACAACATGGCGATGACCGCGCCCACCCCGAAGATCATGCCCAGCATGGTCAGCGACGTGCGCAGCTTGTGGCGGCTCAGGTTCGAGAACGCGGTGAGGAAGGTTTCGCGGTCGTTCATCGGACTTGCCTCACTCCTCCGCCGCTCGCGCTCTGCCCCCCGCCCCTTCGACGGTTGGATCCTCGAGCGCGATCTCGTCGTCCTTGGCCAGGCCCTTGGTCACCACCACGCGCCCGGCGCTGGAGGAACCGATGGTCACTTCCACTTTTTCAAAGTGATCGCCCTTCTTGCGATAGACGAGGCGCTTGCCTTCCTTCTCGAACAGCGCCTGGCGAGGGATGGCGAACGCGTTGGCCTGGTTCTCCACCTCCAGCACGGCGCGCACGCGCGCGCCCGGCTTCATCATCCGCGGATCGGTGTTCCGCAACTCCACCGACACGCCGAAGTACTGCACCGGTTGGCGCGGGATGCGCGGGCGGGCCACCTTATCCACGGTCTTCACGGTCCCGGGAAAGGTCCGGCTGGCATCCGCTTCCAGTGCCACGGTCGCCTTCTGATCGATGGCCAGTCCCGCGGCGTCGGCCTCGAGCACGAACACTTCGGCTTTCATCGAGGCCAGCTCCGGGATTTCGCCGATCGGTTGTCCCCGCCACATCGAATCGCCGACGCGCGGCATCTCCCCGCGCCAGCTCCGTTGCAGGACGAGGATGCCGTCATGAGGAGCGACGACCTGCAGGGCCTGCAGCCCATCTTCGGCCTGCTTGATCTTGATGCCCGCCTTGCGGTCGTCGATTCCAATGAGGTCGCGATCGACCGCCGCCAGGCTTCCGCGGATGCCCAGCACGTCCTCGGCGTAACGCTTGCGGTTCGTGGCCAGGTCCTGGTCGACCTCGTTCTCGATGCGGTCGTAGCGCGAGAAGATGTCGGCGTCATCGAACTTGAAACGGCGCGCGGCCTCCAGATCGGTCTGGGCCAGCCAGGCGTCGCGCCCGAGGTTCGTGCGGGTCGCGCCGGCCTCCGCGGAAGAACTGGTCAGCCGGTTCGACGCATTCGCGCGATCCTCGCGTCCCGCCAGCAGCAGGTTCTCAAAGTCCGTGGCGTCGAAGCGCACGATCACGTCGCCCTGTTTCAACAAGGCGCCATCCTCGGCGATCCAGGCCACCTTCATCGGAGCCGTGGCCTGCTGCGGAGCCGTCACCGGCGTGGCCTTGGTGGCCTTGAGCGTCCCCTCGGCCGTGACCTTGCGCGAGAACGTGGCAGGCTGCACGCGAAACGTGGCCACGTCGTTCGCATCCCCGCCGCAGGCGACCAAGGCCAGGCAGAGGGCGAGAACCAGCGCATGGACCTTCTCGCCGTCGGGACAGCGTCCCGCGCGCGCACGCGTCACGATTTTTCCTCTCCGTCATTTTCCTTCGGCACGAGGATGCGATCTCCCGGGGACACGCCGCTCAGGACCTCCACCGAGTCGGCGTTCTGCCTTCCCAGACGGACCGGCACCGTGATCACTTCGAGCGTTCCCCGCCGATAGACGACCGTTCCCTCGCCCGAGACGAAGACCGCCTCGCGCGGGATCAGCAACGCGCTCTTCACGCGGCCCAGCTCGATCGTCCCTTGAAAGCGCATCCCCGGCCGCATGGAGGCGGGGTCGGTCTTGTCGAGGGCGATGTCCACGCGCAACACCTTCATCGGATCCTGCGTGCCCCTCTTCTGCTGCACCGTGCGGCCGGCCTTGGTGATGGTGCCGTGAATCTCTTCATCGGGATGCGCGTCGAGACGGAGGATCACGCGCTGGCCGACCACCACCCGTCCCGCATCCGCTTCATCGACCTCGCCCTCGGCCATCATGCGCGTCAGATCGGGGATCTCCACGATCCGCTCGCCGCGCCAGGTGTTGTCGCCGGTCTTCTTCTTCTCTCCCCGCCAGTTGGTCGAGTAGACGACGGTGCCGTCGCGTGGAGCGGTGCGCATCATCTGGCGGATGGAGTCCTGAGTCTCGGCCACGATCAGTGCGGCCTGCTGTTGCTTGCTCTGCAGGAGGCCGATCCGGGCCCGGGCCGCGGCCTCCAACGCGTCCAGACGCGTGCGCGCCGAGGCGGTCTCGCGCCTGGCGATGCCGTACTCGATCTCCGCCGTCTTGCGCTCGTTGATGCCGACGATGTCGCCGGGCGTATCGAGTTTGAGCGAAGCCTTGCGCAGCCGCGCTTCCGCCTCGGCGAGCTTCATGCGTTCGCCCTTGGTGCCCAGGGACAGGTCGGCCCGCTCCTTCTCGATCTGCTTGCGGGCCTGATCGGACTCGGCGCTCTTCTCGTCCAGCCGGCGCTGCAATTCCGTGGTGTCGAAGCCGACCACCGGCTGGCCGCGCTTCACGTCCGCCCCTTCCGGGGCCAGCATCGAGATCTTGAACTCCCACACGTCGTTGAGCTGCGGTGGACCGAGGTTCTCGGAAGACATCGAAGCGAGCGAGCCTGAGACCTCGAACCCCGTGACGAGATCTCCCCGTTTGACGCGCACCCAATTGCCCTGCCGGTCGGCCGCGAGCTTGTTGCGCAGCGTCCAGCCGCCGAGGAGGAAGAGCACCACCACGGCCAGCGGAATGAGGACCTTCGGCTTCGCTAGCCTGCGCATGCAGAGCTCCATGGCGTCACTGTCATCGTCAAGAGCGCGCCGGTGCAGCCGTGGATCTCAACCACGCTTCACCTCCACCACCGGGGCCAGCCGCGTTCCTTCCTCGAGACCGCTCAACACGACACAGTCCTGCGCGTTGCACGGCCCGAGGCGAACGTCTTTCTTCCCGCCGCCGGCGAGCTGGACGCGCGGCGTCTTCGCGGAGAGATCGATCGCCGCGCGAGGTGCGAGCAGCACGCCAGCGCGTGATTCCCGGCGAACCACCACGCGCGCCGAGAGTCCCGGTCGCATGCGCGAGGGATCGAGGCGATCGAGCGCCACCAGCACGGAGAACTGCCGACGCAGGGACTGGCGCCGGCTCTCCTGCGCCACCGCCGAGATCGACGTGATCCGTCCCACGAACTGCATGTCCGGATACCCGTCCAGGGTCACGGTCACGGGCATGCCCGCGGCGATCTTGCCGTCGTCCACATCCGCCAGCGCCGCGTTCACGCGTAAGGAGTCGAGGTCGGGAATCAAGGCGATCGGAAAGCCCACCCAGACCTGATCGCCCGTCTGTAACTTGCGACCTTCCCAGTGATCCTTCACCACCACGATCCCGGCGCGGGGGGCGCGCAGCACCAGGGCGTTGATGGCCGTCTCCGCGATGGAGATCTCGCGGCGCGTCTTCTCGATATTGAGCACGAGGTTCGCGCGCTCGGAACGGATGGCCGTGCGCCGGGCCCGAAGCGTGTCCACCGCTTTCTCATGTTCGGAGGTGGCCTTGCGCAGCGCGCCCTGAGCCTCTTCGTGTTTCCGTCCCGACAACAGCTCCGCCGGCACGTGCGCATCGATGATCGCTTTCTCCAGCTCCGACTGCTTCTTGTCGACGTCCAGTTCCTTGTCCTCGAGATCGGCGGTCCACTCCGACTCTTTCTGCTGCAGTTCCTGCGCGGCCTGCATGGCGCTCTGACGTTTGGAGTCGAGATCGGTGGTCAGGGCGCTGTTGTCGAGCTCGGCCACGGGCGCGCCGGCTTCGAGCGCAGCGCCATCCTCGGCGATCCACTTGATGGCCGTCTGCCAGCTCGGCAGCGGCGGCACGGCCAGAATCTCGCCCCGCGCCGCTTCCAGCTCACCGGAGAGCACGACGTCATGCTGGAAGGTGGCCCGGCGCACCAACAGCTCCGGCTCCCCGCCCGTCTCCGCGTGACCAGAGAAGCAGGCAGCCGCGCCGAGCAGGATCAGGAGGTAGACGATTGCTCGCATGTTTTCGTTCTCCGCCGTTTTCCAGTCTTCGAGTCGTCGAGTCGTCGGGTCTTCGAGTTCTCGGGTCGTCTCGTCGTCGAGTCTTCGGGTCTCACAGTCTCACGGTCTCACAGTCTCATAGGGTTCACCGGACGAGCCTCTATGAGACTGTGAGCCTATGAACCTATGAGACTCCCCTTCAGGGCTCGACGAGGACGACTCGACGACTAGACGACTAGACGACTAGACGACCCGACGACGAGACGACTCGACGACTAGACGACTGACCGTTCGACGATTGTACGCGCGCGAAGTTTCGAAGTTAGACGCGCTACAATTTCCCCACCTCATGGTGGCCGCAGTCCTGCCTGTTCCCGCCGATCGGCGATTCGCACTCCTCAGCGCAGCAGCGCCGGAGGACGACTTCGCAACCGATGTCCGCACCGGACTGACCGCGCCCAGAAAATGGCTGCCTCCGCGGTGGTTCTATGACGCACTCGGATCGTCGCTCTTCGACACGATCTGTTTTCTGCCCGAGTACTACGTCATGCGCGCCGAGGCGGAGGTGCTCACGGCGCACCGCGGCGAGATCGTGGCCGCGTTCGGTCCGAACATCCGTCTCGTCGAGCTGGGAAGCGGCGCGGCACGCAAGACCCGCCTTCTCCTCGATCTGCTCGTAGCCGGCCAACCGCAACTCGAGTACGTGCCGGTGGACATCGATCCGGCCATGCTCGAGCGCAGCGGGCGCGATCTGCTGCGCGAATATCCATCGCTTCGCGTCACCGCGGTCAGCTCCGACTTCACCCGCCCCTCCGTGCCGCTGTCCCTGCTCGCTGCCACACGGGCGCGCAACGTGATCCTCTTCCTCGGCTCCACCATCGGCAACCTCTCCCCCGACGAAGCGGTGAGCATGCTGCGGGACCTCCGCTCCGTGATGGCGCAGGGCGACGCCTTGCTCCTCGGCGCCGACCTCCGCAAGGACCGCGCGATCCTCGAGCCCGCATACGACGATCCGCTGGGCGTCACCGCCGCCTTCAACCTCAATCTCCTCGGCCGCATCAACCGCGAGCTGGGCGGAACCTTCGATCTCCGGGCCTTTCGACACCGCGCGTTCTATGACGAGAGCCATGGCCGCATCGAGATGCACCTGGTCAGCACCGTCGCGCAACGCGTGCGGATCGAGGCGCTCGACCTCGAGG
Source organism: Acidobacteriota bacterium (assembly GCA_039932995.1). Taxonomy (GTDB): domain Bacteria; phylum Acidobacteriota; class Thermoanaerobaculia; order Gp7-AA8; family Gp7-AA8; genus QHVT01. The sequence goes on from JBDTOZ010000652.1 coordinate 9,433, forward strand.
TCTCCTTCGCTAAAGGAGAGACCATCCATACCGAGAGCTCCTACAAACACGACGACCAGACTCTGCATGCGCTCGCCGGCGCCGCGGGCTTTGCCGTCGAGAAGAGCTGGACCGACGCACGACACTGGTTCGCCGACGCGCTCCTGGTCGCGTCGTAAGTCGCCGCCAAGTCTCTTCCACGTTCCGTAGATCGCTGCCGCGCAGTTTCTCCTCCTCAGCGTGCGCAGAATAGGTTCGCGGAATGCGCAACAGACCGCCGTGGCGGAGGCGCGGTGCACGATCAGGCACCGCCGATGCGGCAGCGCGCCACGAAGCGTCCACTCCAATGCGCATGCGTGCTGGGCATCAAAAGTCCCCCATTTCTGCGCCCGGTAGGTCATTACAGCCACAGACACGCAGAGGTGTCCAATTCTGAACAGACGCGGCAATCCGGCGTGCCTACGATCGCTGCGCCCATACCCGAATGCCCACCAATGTCGTTGCTGCCCGCTTGCTCCACTCGTCTCTTCGCGAGGTCTTCGATCGCGCCTCACTGCCGGACACGCGCGTGCGCGTGGAACCGCAGGCGGCGATCTTCGCGACCGGCGAGGAGGATGAGTCGGTCTACCTGATCGAATCGGGTCAGGTGAAGCTGTCCATGGCCTCGGCGGCCGGCAAGGACTGCCTGCTGGCCATCTACACGTCGGGGGAGCTGTTCGGCGAGTCGTGTTTTCACGGAGCCCCGAAAAGGATCGAGACCGCCACGGCCATGCAGCCCACCGTGATCCGCCGCGCATCGCGGACCGACTTCCTCGCGGAAGTGGAAAAGGCCAGGGCCACCGAAGCCCTGCTCCGTCACCTGGCGGGCCGGATGATCGAGCGCCAGGTCGCGGTCTTCGATCTCGTGACCATGCCCTCCGAACAGCGGCTGGCCAAAGTGCTCCTCGGCGTGGCCGAGAAACTGGGAACGGTCGAAGGCGTCTATCTGCGCCTCGATCAGAAGATCTCCCACGAGGAGCTCTCGCAGATCGTCGGAACCACCCGTCCGCGCATCACCGCCTTCATGCAGCGCTTCCGCAAGCTCGGCCTCATCGAGACCGAGGGCCGGGCCGTGAGCGTGCACCGCGCCCGGACGAAAGAGTTCATCGGAAGCGAGCGGTGACGGGCTGGCCCCAGGGCCCCTGCCTCGCGAGATCGAGGACGATCCTTTGTCCCCTTCAGGACCGCGCCAGGCGCCGAAGAGCACTATTCTGACTGCGCAGGACTCCCGCTTCGGAGGCTGTCCCCTACCGGGCCTCGCGGAGCGTCGCGGCGAAACGCGGCGCTCCGCGTTGCCTTCCAGGAATTCATCTTCCCCTCATGCGTTTCCAAGAACGGCTGCCGGGGTCTTCCCCCGTGCAATCCTTCCGAGTATCATTCGCGTCCCGTGCCGGGGTAGCTCAGTTGGTTAGAGCACCAGATTGTGGATCTGGGGGTCGTGGGTTCGAGCCCCACCCCTGGTACCAACCTCCCTCCGGGGGTTGAGGATTGAGAATGGAGAAGTGAGGGAAGCGCCACTGGTCCTCACGTTTCCCTCCCTAATCCGCAATCCGGCGGCCACGAAGGACGCGATCCGACATGTCAGAAACGGTCCTGCCGCGGCTCTCCCGCGGCCTCCGCGATCTCCTTCCCGAGCAGATGCTCGCACGCCAGCAGATGGTCGACACCATCCGCGGCGTGTACGAGCTCTATGGCTTCGTGCCGCTGTCCACCCCGGCCATCGAGTTCCTGGATGTCCTTTCGGGCAGTGCCGGCACCGAGGCGCAACAGTCGATCTTCCGGGTCAGCAACCCTGAGAAGGAAGACCTCGGCCTGCGCTTCGATCTCACCGTGCCGCTGGCGCGCGTGATCGCGCAGTATCCCGACCTTCCCCGCCCCTTCCGCCGCTATCAGGTGGCCTCGGTCTGGCGCGCCGACAAGCCCGACAAGGGACGCTATCGCGAGTTCACGCAGTTCGACCTCGATTCGGTGGGCGTCGAGAGCGAGATCGCCGACACCGAGATCATCGCCGGGATGTGCGACACGCTGGCTGCCCTGGGCATCGATCGCTACCTGGTCCGGTTCTCCAGCCGGGCCATCCTCAACCTCCTCCTGGCCTACGCCGGCATCGCTCCCGACCAGGGAGTGGAAGTCTTCCGGGTCCTCGACAAGCTCGACAAGGTCGGCCTCGACAAGGTGAAGCTCGAGCTGATGGAGGGCTACAAGGACGAGTCGGGCGACACCATCCGCGGCCTGGGCCTGGTCGCCGATCAGGTCGCGCGCATCGAGCGCTTCCTGCTCGTCAAGTCCGACTCGCGTCGCGAGGTGCTCGCGCAGGTGCGCGAGCTCTTCACCGAGACCGAGAACGCCGGCCCGCAGCTCGACGTGGTGGAGAGCATCTCCAACCACCTCTATGCCCTCGGCTACGGAGACGATCGGGTCTCGCTCGACCTTTCCATCGCACGGGGCCTGGCCTACTACACCGGTCCCGTCTTCGAAGCGATCCTCCTCGACGCACCGCAGTTCGGCTCCGTCTTCGGCGGCGGCCGCTACGACGACCTAGTCATGCGCTTTCTCGGCGAGCCCATCCCCGCGGTCGGCGCCTCCATCGGTGTGGACCGGCTGCTGGCCGCGCTCACGCACCTCGGCCAGCTCGGCAAGCAGAAAGCGACCGCGAAAGTGCTCGTCACCAACATGGACGCCGCCCTGCGCGACGACACCATGGCCATGACCTGGGAGCTGCGACGCGCCGGGATCCCCACCGAGCTCTATCTCGGCAGTGGACGCGGCCCGCGCCAGCAGCTCAAGTACGCGGACAAATACGACATCCCCCTGGCCATCCTCTTCGGCTCGCAGGAAAAGGAGCAGGGCCTGGTGACCATCAAGGATCTCGTGGCCGGCCGCGAGCGGCTGCAGCCGACGGCCGATCGCAAGGAGTACCTCGCACAACGCGCCGGTCAGGTCACCGTCCCGCGGAGCGAGCTCGTGGCCACCATTCACAAGATGCTCGCGGAGATCGGATGACGGTCGTACTGGACGGCGAGTCCCTGACCATCGAGCAACTCGCCGACATCGCCAGGAAGGGGACGCGCGTGCAGCGCGATCCGGTCACCGACGCGCGGGTGGCGCGCAGTGAGGCGCTCATCGCGCAAGTGGTGGACAACTACCGCCGCGCCTACGCGGCCAAGACCGCCCCTCCGACCGAATACGGCGTCACCACCGGCTTCGGGGAGTTCAAGGACAAGCCGATCGCGCCGGACGACCTCGAACAGTTGCAGCGCAATCTGCTGCTCTCCCACTCGGTCGGCGTCGGGGAGAACTCGGATCGCGACGACCTGACGAACTACTACCCGCCCGAAGTCGTCCGTGGCGCGCTGGCCACCCGGCTGAATGCCTTCCTGCGCGGACACTCCGGCGTGCGGCGCAAGCTCGTGGACATCGTCGAGGCCATGCTCAATGAGGGAGTGATCCCTCTCGTTCCGCTGCGCGGCTCGGTCGGGGCCAGCGGCGATCTCTGCCCTCTCTCGCACCTCTTCGTCACTCTCCTCGGTGAGGGGCGCTTCTACACCCTCTCCGACCGCACTCTCCGTCCCGCCACTGAGTTGCCCGCGTTGCTGGGCTTCACCGCGGAAGAGATGAAACCGTCGTTCAAGGAAGGCCTGGGCCTGGTCAACGGAGCGAATTTCTCCGCGGCCATGCTGGCGCTGGCGGTGTACGACGCGGAGCGTCTGGCCGGCACGGCCGACGCCGCGACCGCACTCTCCCTCGAGGCGATGTGCGGATGCACGCGGGCACTCGATGAAAAGGTCCACGACGAGCGGGGTCACCCCGGCCAGATCGAATCGGCCCGGCGCATCCGCTCCCAGGTGCTCGGCTCGCGGCTGGTGGAGCGCGCCGGCGCGGTGCAGGACGCGTATTCGCTGCGCTGCGCCCCGCAAGTCCACGGCGCCACACGCGACACGATCCGGTTCGTGCGCGGCATCGCCGAGCGCGAGCTCAATGCCGCCACCGACAATCCGTTGTTCTTCCCCGACGAGAGCGAGCCCTTCGATCTGCAGTTCCGCGCGAACTGGCCGGAGTGGTATCGGGGCGAGACGCGCCTGGCCTACTCCGCGGGAAACTTCCACGGACAGCCGCTGGCTCTCGGCGCGGATTTCCTGACCATCGCCGTGGCGGAGCTGGGCAGCATCTCCGAGCGGCGCACGCAACTCCTCCTGGACGGCCACCACAACCGCGGCCTGCCCCAGAACCTCACCACCCGGCCGGGTGTGAACTCCGGTCTGATGATCCTGCAGTACACCGCCGCCTCGATCGTCTCCGAGAACAAGGTGCTGTCCCATCCGGCCTCGGTTGATTCGATCCCCACCGGCGCCAACACCGAAGACCACGTCTCCATGTCCACGTACGCCGCCCGCAAACTGCGCACTGTGTTGTCGAACGTGCACTCGGTCCTGGCCATCGAGCTCCTGGCCGCCGCGCAGGCGGTGGAGTGGCGGGTGGTCTTCAACTACGATCCCAATCAGCCGGCACCGAAGCTCCTGGAGCTCGATCACGCCGAAGCGCAGGCCCGTCAGTTCGAGGAGGCGGTCCATGACCGCGCTCCCAACATCGCCACGCAACTCGGCCACGGCAGCCGCGCCCTCTATCTCCGCGTGCGCGCCGCCGCACGGCCGGTCCTCCGCGACCGCCCCCTCGACGACGACATCCGCGCCGTGCGTCGCCTGATCGAAGAGGGGTGAGGTCTTGGCCCGCGGTGGACTCGCGTCGGTGGAGCGGACGCAGGCAGTGCGCCGGGCAGGATGCCCGCGCCCCATGGCTCATCGCGCCAAGGCACTCCGGTAAGGGGCCGCGGGCATCCTGCCCGCGGTATACGCCCGCGAAAGCGGCGCTGACCCGCGAAGGCGCGTTCCACAACGTAGCCCCGGGCTCTGCCCGGGGAACGTGGAGTGTCAGTGTGATGCGGCCGCGAAGGC
>JBDTOZ010000653.1:0-6558 GCA_039932995.1 Acidobacteriota bacterium
GGCACGGTCACGACCCTCTCCCTGGCGGCGCTGCTGCTGGCTTCCTGCGCGAAGCCCGAGCAGGCTGCGTCGCCCGAAGGTACCGAAACAGGGGTGATGCTCGTACGACGCGCGTCCCTGCCCGATTCCCAGTCGGTGGCCGGAACGGTGCGCTCGGAGACGACCAGCACCCTGGCCGCGAACGTCGTGGGCACGGTCGTTCGCGTGCGCGTGTTCGAGGGAGATCGCGTGCGCGCCGGCGACGTCCTGGTGGAGATCGACGCGCGTGAGTCGCGCGCCTCGGCCGAGCGCACCCAGGCCGGACGCGAGGAAGTGGAGCGGGCCATCGAAGGCGCCGCCGCGAACAGCCGGCTGGCCGCGGCCACCGCCGGGCGCATCACGACGTTGAACGAGCAGGGCATCGCCAGCGAGCAGAGTCTCGACGAGGCGAGGGCTGCACTGGCGGCGGCGCAGGCAGAGCTGGCGCGGCTGACCGCCCGGCGCGGAGAAGCGAGTGCCGCGCAGACGCAGGCCGAGGCCGTGCTGGCCTACAGCAGCATCCGCTCCCCGATCGATGGTGTCGTCACCGCCCGTCTGGTCGACCCCGGCGCGCAGGCCGCGCCCGGCGTGCCCCTGGTGACGATCGAAGGCGAGCGCGCCACGCGGGTCGACGCCAGCGTGCCCGAGACCGTCCTGGTCCGCATCGGCGACCTCGCGGCCGTCGAAGCAGGAGGCCGGAGAGTCGACGCGCGCGTCACGCACGTGCAGCCTTCGGTCGACTCCGGCGCGCGCTCGTCGCTCGTCAAACTCGTCCTGCAGGAACCGTTGCGCGCGGGGACGTATGTGAAAGTGTCGTTCTCCACGGGTACGCGCGAAGCGGTCACGGTTCCGCGGACGTCCCTGGTCCAACGCGGTCAGCTCACCAGCGTCTTCGTCGTCGGCGACGACCGCGTGGCGCGGATGCGGCTCGTCACCACCGGCGCCATGGAGGGCCCGACGGCGGAAGTGCTGTCGGGCCTCGAGGCCGGCGAGACCATCGTCTCCGCACCGTCGCTCGTGCGAGACGGCATGGTGATCCGGAGCAACGTATGAAGCACGAACAGGGAGGCATCGCCGGCCGGCTGGCCGGCGCGTTCATCGAGTCGAAGCTGACGCCGCTGGTCATCGCCGCGTCCCTCCTCATCGGGATCGGCGCGGTGCTGATCCTTCCCCGCGAGGAAGAGCCGCAGATCGTCGTGCCGATGGTGGACGTCTTCGCGGAGATGCCCGGCGCCACACCGAAGGAAGTCGAGCAGCGCCTCACCAAGCCGATGGAGAAGCTGCTCTGGGAGATCCCCGGCGTCGAGTACATCTACTCGACGTCCTCGGCCGGCTCGTCGATGGCCATCGTGCGCTTCAAAGTCGGCCAGAACGAGGAAGACGCGCTGGTGCGGTTGAGCGACAAGCTGCGCGCAAACGCAGACCTCATTCCGCCCGGCGCGATCGGTCCTCTCGTCAAGCCGCGCTCCATCGACGACGTCCCGGTGCTGGCCTTCACGCTCTCCAGCGATCGCTACGACCACTTCGCGCTGCGCCGCATCGCCGCGGAACTGCAGACGGAGATCAAGCAGGTCGCCAACGTGTCCGCGGTGACGCTCACCGGCGGCGCGCGCCGGCAACTGCGAGTGCAGGTCGATCCGGCGCGGTTGGCCGCGCACGGTCTGGCGCCGTCCACGCTCGCGGCCGTGCTCCGCCAGGCCAACGCCGAAAGCGGCAGCGGAGCCTTCGCCTCCGGCGACCGCGAGGTGGTGGTCAAGAGCGGCGGCTTCCTCCGCGACGGGGACGACGCCAGACGCATCGTCGTGGCCGTGACGAACGGCCGCCCTGTCACCCTCGGCGATGTAGCCACGATCACCGACGGACCGGAAGAGCCCTCCGACTACGTCTTCTCCGGCTCGCGCGCAGGCATCCGCCCCGCCGTCACGATCTCCGTCGCCAAACGCAAGGGCGCCAACGCCACCGCGCTCACGCGGCTCGTCGAACAGAAGGTCGACTCTCTGCGCGGCGTGCTGGTTCCGGCGGATGTCGACGTGGCCATCACCCGCGACTACGGCGAGACCGCCGCCGACAAATCCAACGAGCTCCTCCTGCACATGTTCCTGGCCGTGATCTCCGTGGCCATCCTGATCGGCTTCGCCCTCGGCTGGCGGGAGTCGGGCATCGTGGCCATCGCCATTCCGGTGACCCTCGCCCTCACGCTGGCCGTTTTCCAGCTCTTCGGCTACACGCTGAACCGGGTCACCCTCTTCGCACTGATCTTCTCCATCGGCATCCTCGTCGACGACGCCATCGTCGTGGTCGAGAACATCGTCCGCCACTACCGGCTTCCGGAGAACCGCACCCGATCGGCGCGGGCGATCACCATCGACGCCGTGGCGGAAGTGGGCAATCCGACGATCCTGGCCACGTTCGCGGTCATCGCGGCCATCCTGCCGATGGGGTTCGTGCGCGGGCTCATGGGTCCTTACATGCGACCCATCCCGGTCGGCGCGGCCGCGGCCATGCTCTTCTCTCTGATCATCGCCTTCGTGGTCACGCCCTGGGCCGCGCGGCGTCTGCTGTCGCGCGAGAAGAGCGCCGCGCACGATCAGGCGGAGGGGCGTTCGACGCGGATGTACCGGCGGCTGATGGGCAACATCATTCACCGGCCCCGCTGGCGCAACTCGTTCCTGACTATGGTGGTCCTGCTCCTCCTTGGCGCACTGTCGCTGTTCGCGTTCGGAGGAGTGCGGGTGAAGATGCTGCCGTTCGACAACAAGAGCGAACTGCAGATCATCGTGGACATGCCCGAGGGAACGACGCTGGAACGGACCACGGGCGTGGCGCGGGAGATCGGCACGATCGTGAGCAAAGAGCCCGAGGTGGCGAACTGGCAGCTCTATGCCGGCACCGCCTCGCCGTACAACTTCAACGGCCTGGTGCGACACTATTTTCTGCGGCGGGGCTCGAACGTCGCCGATCTGCAGGTCAACCTGCTGCCGAAAGGCGAGCGCGACGCGCAGAGCCATGACATCGCCAAACGGATCCGCACGAAGATCGCCGCCGTGGCCAAACGCTCCGGCGCACGCGTGAAAGTGGCGGAAGCCCCTCCCGGCCCGCCCGTGCTGCAGACGCTCGTGGCAGAGATCTACGGGCCCGACTACGCGCGCCAGATGGCCATCGCCAAGGACGTGCGTGCGATCTTCGACGAGACCGCCGGCATCGTCGACGCCGACACGTATGTCGAGGACGACCAGGTGCAGTACCGCTTCGCCGTCGATCGCGACAAAGCCGCGCTCAGTGGCGTCACCCAGGCCGAGATCGACACCACCCTGCGCATGGCCTTGTCGGGCATGAACGTCGGGCTGCTGCATGACGAGCGCGAGGCCGAAGACGTGGCCGTGCGCATCGAAGTGCCGCGTGCGTTGCGCTCCTCGGTGGAGGCGCTCCGCGCGCTGCAGGTCACCGGCTCCGGAGGAAAGCTCGTGCCGCTCGGTGCGCTCGTGTCGATCGAAGAGAGCCTCGCGCCGAAGAGCATCCATCACAAGAATCTGATGCCGGTCGTCTACGTGACCGCGGATGTCGCCGGAAGCGAAGAGAGTCCGGTCTACGCGATCATGAAGCTCAATCGCGCGCTGGAGAAGTTGCGACTGCCCGAGGGTTACGCGATGGAGCGGCTGGTATCGCGCCAGCCATTCTCGAACGAGAAGTTCGCCATGAAGTGGGACGGCGAATGGCACATCACCTACGAGGTCTTCCGCGATCTCGGCCTGGCCTTCGCGGTCGTGCTGGTGCTGATCTATATCCTGGTCGTGGGCTGGTTCCAGTCCTTCAAGACACCGCTGACGATCATGGCCGCGATTCCGTTCTCCCTCATCGGCATCATTCCCGCGCACGCGCTGATGGGAGCGTTCTTCACGGCCACGTCGATGATCGGCTTCATCGCCGGCGCGGGCATCGTGGTGCGCAACTCCATCATCCTGGTCGACTTCATCGAACTGCGCCTCAAACAGGGCATGCCGCTCGACGAGGCCGTCATCGACGCCGGAGCCGTTCGCTTCCGCCCCATGGTGCTCACCGCCGCGGCCGTGATCGTGGGCGCGGGCGTAATCCTCTTCGACCCGATCTTTCAGGGCCTGGCCCTCTCCCTCATGGCCGGCGAAGTGGCCTCGCTGCTCCTCTCTCGGGTGGCGGTGCCGGTGCTCTACTTCATCTCCGCAAAACGGAAAGCGGCCGTAATTACCCCGAGCATCGCGCCGGTGGAGGTGGCTCTGGCGCAATCGTGAACGCGAAGCAGTACGCCGCCCGACTTTCTGGCTCGTGTCGATTCGCTTTCCGCGGACACCGCTTACGCCGGACGGCATGCCTGCGTCCCCACGTCCGCGATAAAGTGTCGTTCGCGTGACTCCGCTGCTCTTCGTGCTGCTCGTGGGCTGCATCTCCTTCTTCGCCGGCACGCTCGGTTCGTTGCTCGGACTCGGCGGAGGGATGATCGTCATTCCCGCCCTGACGCTGCTCCTGGGGATCGACATCCGGCTGGCCATCGGGGCCTCGATCGTCTCCGTGATCGCCACGTCCAGCGGTGCGGCGGCGGCGTATGTTCGCGATCGCCTGGCCAATCTGCGCGTGGCCATGTTTCTCGAACTGGGGACGACCGCCGGCGCGATCACGGGAGCCTGGATCGCGGGCATGCTGCACCCGCGCTGGCTCTACGTTCTCTTCGGCTCGATCCTCGGCTACTCGGCGCTGGCCATGCTCCGGCCGCGCAAGAGTGTCGCCGAGCACGGGCACGGCGACACGCGACTGGCGCGCCGGCTGCGCCTGCACAGCTCCTACTTCGATGACGCGCGCGGCCGCGAGGTGCACTACGAGCCCGCCCGTCCGCTCTTCGGCCTCTCGCTCATGTACGTGGCCGGCATCGTCAGCGGCCTGCTGGGCATCGGGTCCGGCGCGCTGAAAGTGCCGGCCATGGACCTGGCCATGGAGCTGCCCATCAAAGTCTCCACGGCCACGAGCAACTTCATGATCGGCGTGACCGCTGCGGCCAGCGCGGGCCTCTACTTCACCCGTGGACAGATCGATCCGTTCATCGCCGCCCCCGTGGCCATCGGCGTTCTGGGAGGAGCGTTCGTGGGATCGAAGCTGCTCTCGCGACTCAGCAGCCGCGCCCTGCGCATCACCTTCGTGGTCGTGCTGCTGGCCGTCTCCGTGCAGATGCTCGTGCGAGGTCTGCGCGGATGAAGGCGCCCTCTGAACATGAACCGCCGTGGGTCGACGCCGCCATCTCGCACCTGCTGCGCGGCGGCGTGCTCCTCAGTCTGGCCGTGGTCGTGCTGGGCCTCGTGCTGACGTTCATCCACCATCCCCAGTACATCTCGTCGCACACCGACTTGACGAAGCTCACGGATCCCGACGCCGAGTATCCGCACACGATCCGCGGCGTGTGGACCGAGATGCGCGACGGCCGCGGCCAGGCCGTCGTGGTCCTGGGCCTCTTGCTCCTCATCGCCACGCCGGTGGCTCGCGTGGCCTTCTCGATCATCGCCTTCGCCATCGAGCGCGACCGGCTCTACGTCATGATCACGATCGTCGTGCTCTCGTTGCTGTTGCTGTCGTTCGTCCTCGGCGCCGCGGATTGAGCAACAGCTCGGGCACTGAGGGGACCACGGAGAAGTCACGATGGAGAGGCTTACACTTCCTTTCATGATCATCCGCAACCACTTCACCGATCTCACCACGCCCACGGGCATCATGCGCACGCATGTCTACGAGCCGGTGAGCGCGGAGCGCACCTTCCCGGGGCTGCTGCTCTATTCGGAGATCTTTCAGCAGACCGCGCCGATCGCCAGGCTGTGCGCGCAGTTCGCCAGTCATGGGTATGTCGTGATGGCGCCGGAGATCTATCACCAGCACGAGGCGCCGGGCACGGTCCTCGGCTACGACGATGTCGGCAAGGAGAAGGGCAACGCGTACAAGAAGCAAACGCGGCTGGCCACCTTCGATGAAGACGCCGGGGTCGTGCTCGGCGCGCTGCGCGAACATCCGCAGTGCAACGGCCGCCTCGGCGTGGCCGGCTTCTGCATCGGAGGACATCTGGCCTTCCGCGCCGCGCTCCACCCCGAAATCCGCGCCTGCCTGTCCTTCTATCCCACCGACCTGCACAGCGGAACGATCGGCGAAGGCGGTCACGCCGACACGCTCGCGCGCGCAGCCGAGATCAAGGGCGAGGTGGCCCTGCTCTGGGGCCGCCAGGATCCACACATCCCCGCCGAGGGACGGGCCACGGTCTACCGCGCCCTCCTCGAAGCGGGCACGCAATTCACCTGGCACGAAGTGAACGCCGAGCACGCATTCATGCGCGACGAAGGCGCACGCTATGACGCCGAGGCCGCGCGCCTGGCCATGACCATCGCCCTGGGAGTGCTGCAGCGCACATTGTGAGAATCGCGATCGCGGTGGGCTAGTCCACCTTACGCCGCCAATCAGGCGCTGACGCGCGAAGGCGCGTCGAACAATGTAGCCCCGGGCTCCGCCCGGGGAACGCGGGGGGGGGGGGTCCGG
>JBDTOZ010000654.1:0-3766 GCA_039932995.1 Acidobacteriota bacterium
GCACGCGCGTCGCGAGTGCCCGGTGGACTCAAGTCCACCGCTCCACAGAGGCTCCTCCCGCTCCACAGAGGCTCCTCCCGGTCCACAGCGCTTCGCGTAGCCGGCTCCACTGCTCCCCGCTCCCTCTCACTCAGATATGCTAACGCCCTCACACAGGAGGCACCCATGAGCAACCCTCTCACGCAATTGGCGAAAACGGGACAGAGCGTGTGGTTCGATCAGATGGAGCGACGGCTGGTCGCGTCCGGCAAGCTCCAGCAGTTGATCGACGACGACGACCTGCGCGGTCTCACGTCCAACCCGACCATCTTCGAGAAAGCCATCGGCGGCAGCGAGGATTACGACGGCCAACTGCGCATGCTGGCCTCGCAAGGCATGTCCCGCGACGAGATCTACGACGAGCTGGTCATCGAAGACATCGGCAAGGCCGCGGACGTCTTCGCGCCGGTCTATGGAAAGACCAACGGCGACGACGGTTACGTGAGCCTCGAAGTGTCGCCGCTCCTGGCCAGCGATACGGCCATGACCGTCTCCGAAGCCAAGCGCCTGTTCGCCCGCGTGGGGCGGCCGAACCTGATGATCAAGATTCCTGCGACGCCGGAGGGCATCCCGGCCATCGAAGAGGTCATTGCCGCCGGCATCAACGTCAACGTGACCCTCATCTTCAACAACGAGGTCTACGCGCAGGTGATGGAAGCCTACCTGCGCGGCCTGGAAAAGCGCGCCTCGCAAGGCTTGCCCGTCGGCAACATCGCCTCGGTGGCCAGCTTCTTCGTCAGCCGCATCGACGCCATGGCCGACAAGCAGCTCGAGGAAAAGGCGAAAGACGATCCGTCGCTCGCCGCGCTGCAGGGCAAGGTGGCCATCGCCAACGCCAAGACCGCCTACCAGCTCTTCAAAGAGGTCTTCGGCAGCGAGCGTTTCCAGAAGCTGCGCGACCAGGGCGCGCGCGTGCAGCGTCCCCTGTGGGCCTCCACCGGAACGAAGAGCGCCAAGTACAAGGACACGCTGTACGTCGAGTCGCTGATCGGTCCCGACACCGTGAACACCATTCCGCCCGCGACCTACGACGCCTTCCGCGATCACGGCGTGGTGGAGCTGACACTGGAGAAAGACCTCGACGAGGCCCACCGCGTGCTGGCCACGTTCGAGGAGAAAGGGTTCAGCCTCGCGGCCATCACCAAGAAGCTCACCGTGGACGGCGTGAAGTCGTTCGAGGACTCGTTCCGGCAGCTCATGGACACGATCGAAGCGCGCCGCGACGGCGTCGTGCGCGGTCTCTCCGAGCGCGTGACGCTGCACAACCTCACCGTCGACGACACGATGGCGCGCATGGAGAAGGAGAAGTACATCGCGCGCATCTGGGCACGCGACTCCTCGCTCTGGAAGTCCGAGCCCGAGCACCGCAAGATCATCGATGGCGCCCTCGGCTGGCTGCACGTGCCGGAGGTGCTGGCCAAGTCCGCTCGCGAGCTCGAAGCGCTGGGTGAGACGCTGCGCCACCAGTTCGACTTCGTGGTCATCCTGGGCATGGGCGGCTCCAGCCTCTGCTCCGAAGTGACGCGGCGGCTGTTCGGAAAACGGGAGGGATGGCCGGAGCTGCTGGTGCTCGACTCCACGGTCCCCGAGGCGGTGCTGGCGCTGGAGGCCAAACTCGATCTCGCGAAGACGCTCTTCATCGTGGCCTCGAAATCCGGCACGACCACCGAGCCGGTGATGTTCCACCGCTACTTCTACGACCGCGTGCGCTCGGTGAAGGGGGACAAGGCCGGCGACCACTTCATCGCCGTCACCGATCCGAACACGAAGATGGTCGAGGATGCGCAGCACTACCAGTTCCGGGCCATCTTCCTGAACATGCCCGACATCGGCGGCCGCTACTCCGCGCTCTCGTTCTTCGGCATCCTGCCGATGGCCCTCACCGGCGTGAACGTGACCGAGCTGCTCGATCGCGCCGTGCACGCCATGCACGTCTGCACGCTGCCGCAGCCGAAGAAGAATCCGGGCGCGCTCCTCGGCGCGGCCCTCGGCGGCTCGGCCCTGCAGGGACGCGACAAGCTGACCATCATCACGCCCGCCCCCCTGGACACGCTCGGCCTCTGGATCGAGCAGCTCATCGCCGAGAGCACGGGCAAGGACGGCAAGGGCATCGTGCCGCTGGCGAACGAGCCGCCCATCGGGGCCACTGAGTATGGCCACGATCGACTGTTCGTCTCCGTGCGATTGCGCAAGAGCGACAACACCGACCGGCTGCGCGAGCTGGCCGCGGCCGGACATCCGGTCGTGGACATCGTGCTGGAAGACCCGCTCGACCTCGGCGAGATCTTCTTCGTCTGGGAATTCGCCGTGGCCGTGGCCGGCGCGCTCATCGGCGTGAACTCGTTCGATCAGCCCAACGTGCAGGAGTCGAAGGACAACACCAAGTCGCTGCTGGCCGAGTTCACGGAGAAGGGCACCATGACCGGCACCGTGGATACGGCCGGCCAGCGGATCGAGGTCGCGGACGCCGGCGCGATCGCCGGTCTGCTGGCGAAGGTACACGCGGGCGACTACGTGGCCTTCACGCAGTACTTCGGCGAGACGAGCGCGCGCGAGAAGAAGATCGCGGAGATCCGCGAGACCGTGGCCCGCGAGCTGGGCGTGGCCACGACCAGCGGCTACGGACCGCGCTTCCTGCACTCGACCGGACAGTTGCACAAGGGCGGTGGCGACAACGGCGTGTTCCTGCAGCTCACGGGCGGCCCGCGTCAGGATGTACCGATCCGCGATGAGAAGTTCGGCTTCGGCGCGCTGGCGCGCGCGCAGGCCATCGGCGACTTTCAGTCGCTGGTGAGCCGGAACCGGCGCGCGTTGAGCGTCGACCTCGGCGAAGATGTGGATGCCGGCCTCGAGAAACTCGCGGCCGCGGTCAAGAATGCGGTGGTGAAAGCATGAGCGAACAGGGGAAGAATCAATTCGGCATGGTCGGTCTCGGCGTGATGGGGGCGAACCTGGCCCTCAACGTCGCGGATCACGGATTCACGGTCGCGCTCTGGAACCGCGAGCCGGAAAAGGCCCAGCGTCTGGCCGCCGAGAATCCGGACAAGAAACTCACCGCCACGCGCACTCTGGAGGAGTTCGTCCAGGCGCTGGAGCGTCCGCGACGGATCATGCTCCTGATCAAGGCGGGCCCGCCGGTGGACGAGATGCTGGACCGTCTGCTGCCGCTCCTCGAGGACGGCGACGTCGTCATCGACGGCGGCAACTCGTGGTTCAAGGACACGCAACTGCGGGCCAAGCGGCTGCTCGAGCACAACCTGCACTTCGTCGGCGCAGGCGTCTCCGGCGGCGAGGACGGCGCGCGCTTCGGTCCGTCCCTGATGCCGGGCGGCACGCCCGACTCCTGGGCCACCATGCAGACGATCTTCGACGCCATCTCCGCGAAGAGCGACTCCGGCCCGTGCGTGACCTACTGCGGTCCGGACGGCGCGGGTCACTTCGTGAAGATGGTGCACAACGGCATCGAGTACGGCGACATGCAGCTGATTGCCGAGGCGTACGACATGCTGCGGCGGGGGATCGGGATGCCGGCCGACGAGCTGGCGGACACCTTTGCCGAGTGGAACCGCGGCCCGCTGGAGTCCTTCCTGATCGAGATCACCGCGAACATCTTCCGCGTCCAAGACGCCGAGGGGGGCGGACCGCTGGTGGAGCGCGTGCTCGACAAGGCGGGCCAGAAGGGTACCGGCAAGTGGACCGCGCAGGTCGCGCTCGACCTTGCGGTCTC
>JBDTOZ010000655.1:0-4266 GCA_039932995.1 Acidobacteriota bacterium
TGCCTCTGTGGTGAAGCCTTTGATTTTCAGGGCAGGGGGAAACTGGTTTACCGTTTGCGATGAACGAGCACGGCAGTTGATCGAGTCCTGGAGGCTAATGTGAGTAAAAACAAGAGGTTGGCGTCACAGATGGCGGTAATCCTCGTCGCGGCGACGGTCGCCGGTACGTCCGCTTTTGCGGAATCGCGTCACTCTGAGGGGACGCGCTCGCGCGCCGAGGGTGCGCGCAGTGGCAGCGTTTCCGCGCACGGACAGGCGGGGCGCGGTAACGAATCGAGAAACGGTGGAGAGGCTCGCCCGGCGCGCACCGAAGCGCGACGCAGCGAAGCGCGCGGAACGCAGAACCGCGACGTCGTTACCGGCGCGTACGAGCGTCGCGTGGAAGGCCGGAATCAGGGAACGTTCGATCGGCGTGCCGACGCCAGCAACGACACCCGAGCCCGCAATCAGGAGCGCCGCAGCGAGAGCCGCGGCAGCAATGGCACCTACCGCAACGGTGGGGATCGTGGCAGCAACCGCGGCAGCAACGGTGACTACCGCAACGGTGGGGATCGCGGCAGCAATCGGGGCAGCAACGGCGACTACCGCAACGGCAATCGCAACGGCAGCCGTGGCGGGACGTACGACCGCGGATCGCGGGGCAACAACAACCGCGGATCGTGGGGCAACAACAACCGCGGCGGCGGCTACTATCATCAGGGCCGCGTTTCGAACTATCAGCGTTACGGCGGCGGCTACCGCGTCTGGATCGTCGGCGCGCCGTATCCGTTCTACGTGCCGCTGTCGTACTGGCGCGCCGACCGGTTTCGCATCGGCCTGAGCATCGGTCTGGGCGGTTACTACAACCAGGGCGGCTACTACGACTACTACGACGGCTACCGCGGTGGGTACGACAACAACCTCAACTCGGAAGGCGACTTCCGCGGAACCGTGGAGAGCGTCGACTGGCGCCGCGACACGTTCGTGGTCCGCAACGAGGAGACCGGCAACTTCATCACCGTGGTCATGCGTGACCGTCGTGACGACCCGGTTCGCCCCGGCGACTACATCTCCGTGCGCGGCGACTGGACCACGCGCGGTTATTTCCGCGCGTACGACGTCGACATTCTCGACTGACGCGCATTCACAAGCGACGTCGACACCGGACCCACGGGCTTCTGCCCGTGGGTCTTTTTTTTGGGCAGCAGCTTCGGGAGCTCCCTGGTCTATACTTCCGCCACCGCACCAAAACTTGCTCGAAGGGGGATTCCCATGCTCTGGCGAAGCACGATCCAGACGGAGAACCTTGAGAAGCCCGAAGGCTTTTCTCCGGAGACCCAGGAGGCCCAGGTCGGCGACGCGATCTTCTGGGTGAATGAAGACGCGAACGTCGAGCACCAGCCGTGTCCCAGCCTCGACGCACCGACCACCTGGTGCAAGAGTCCGTTGCAGGGCCCGGAGCCGTCGAACCAAGTCAATCTGGCCACGGCCGGCACCATCGACTACCTCTGCGCCATCCATCCGTGGGAGACGGCCAAGATCGTCGTGGCCAATCCGGTGCAGATCGGACGGCAGGCCAGCGGCACGGTCAGCTTCGTGCCTCAGACCGTGGACATCTCCGTCGGCCAGAGCGTGTCATGGGCGAACTCGGACTGGGAGCCGCACCAGCCCGCGCCGCTGTCGGGCCCCAGCACTGCCTGGTTCGCGGAGCCGATTCCCTCCGGCGAAGTCTCAGGGCCGATCACCTTCGGCATCGCGGAGGAGGTTCTCTATCGCTGCGTGGTTCCCGGTCACGACGAGACGGGCACGATCAGCGTGACTTGAGGCTGCGGGTCACGAAGGTTTGCCGGTTGCTCGTCGCGGGTTCCTGAGAGCTCACTTCGCGGAAGCGCGCAACCAGCAACCAGCAACACAGCAACACAAGACACGACAGCCCGATGTTCACCGCACACCAGCCGATCCGCTGGTCGCGACCGAGAGGAGAAAGAGACCATGGCAGACGATCTCAAGCCCCGCGATTCATCCGAGCCGTTCAAGCCGCAGGAACCCGCGGGACACAGCCGGCGCGACTTTCTCGGCTTCGCCGTCACCGCGGCCTCGGGCGCGATCCTCTGGCCCTACCTCGGGTCCGCCCAGCAACGGGCCGGCGCCTGCGTGGCCAGATTCGGACAGCCGCTCCAGAACATGGGGCAGATCAAGAGCGTCGGCGGCGTGCTCAAGGGACTGATCGAGGCACGGGCCGAGGCGCGGGCCATCACGTACTACAACGCTCCCATCTATAGCTGCATGCAACCGACCGTGCGTGCGTACCACGGGTACGACGGCTGGACGCTCGATCCGGCCAAGCAGGTCACGATCTCAGGGATCGCTTCGCCCGGTCCACTGCTGCGCGCGGCGGTGGGGGACACCGTCGACCTCATCTTCCTCAACCGCATCGATCCCTCGCTCTTCCCCACCAGCTCGGTCACCAGTTCGCGCGGCAAGTGCGACACCTCCCTCAACCTCGACGGCACGGAGCGCTATCCGGGCAAGGACACGTTCCCGAACTGCTTCCACGCCTCTAACACCACCAACCTCCATTTCCACGGGACGCACATCAGCCCGGGGTCCTTCGAGGACAACGTCCTGGTGGGGGTGATCAACAATCCGAGGATGGACTCGGCCGCCGCGATCCAGGAAGCGATCGACGCGTATGCGGAGTGGAAGGCGGGTGGCAATCCCTCGAAGAAGCTGATCGAATCCGCCGGGGCGGGGCTGCAGGTCATGCTCGATCGCGCGCAGACCGACGGGAACAATGAACTGGTCGAGCAGATCACGCAGGCCATCCACAACAATCATCAGCTTCTGGAAGCGGGCGAGTGGCCGCAGTACTGGCCCGGTCTCTATCCGCAGCACTTCCAGATTCCGGTCTGGACCAAGGGCGGCAAGTTCGCGATGGGGCAGTCACCGGGCACGCACTGGTATCACTGTCACCAGCACGGATCGACGACCATGCAGATCCTCAACGGCATGGCCGGGGTCTTCGTGATCACCGGGGACTACGACGACAAGCTGCTGCGCCTGGGCGGAGGCACGCCGCAGAATCCGAAGATCAAGGAACAGGTGCTCATGTTCCAGCTCTTCGCCGAGCAACCCAACCTCGTCAACGGCAGTCCCTCGGTCGGAACCATGGCCTGCAACGGCCAGGTGCTGCCGACGGCCACGATGAAGAAAGGGGAGGTTCAGTGGTGGCGGATCGCCAACGCGGCCATGCGCAGTCACGGTTCGGACTGGTTCCTCTTCGTGCCGCAGGCGGCGTATGACGCCTTCATCGCCAATCCCACCACGATGAAGAACGGCCAGCCGCCGTCGTATCCGGCCGGCACGGTGCCGACGATCAACCAGACCGCGCAGGACGGTGTGCAGTTCGCCTGGGAGAACTACACGCGCCGCTCCAATCTGGCGCGCTTCCGGCTCGCGCCCGGCAACCGCGGGGACTTTCTCGTGAAGGCCACGGCCGAAGCGGGGACGCACTATCTCGTGTTCTGGCCGCCCGCGGGCGTGGCGGCGATCAGGGACATCCGCGCGAACACCGTGTTCAAGCTGGTGGTGGACGGCGATGCCACGGGAGTGAACACGGCCTTCCCGACCGAGCTCCAGTATCCGAAGCAGCCGGAGTTCCTCGCGGACGTCACCGACCAGG
Organism: Acidobacteriota bacterium; assembly: GCA_039932995.1. Lineage (GTDB taxonomy): Bacteria > Acidobacteriota > Thermoanaerobaculia > Gp7-AA8 > Gp7-AA8 > QHVT01. Next base: position 3,662 of record JBDTOZ010000655.1, read on the forward strand.
AGATCCGCGGCCGTCATCGCACGGTCACCTTCAGTATGGACGGCGGACCGGGCGGCCCACCCAATCAGCCGGTCTTCAAAATCGACGACGAGCAGTTCGCCGAAGGGACGATCGATCAGGTGATGCTGCTGGGCAACGCCGAGGAGTGGACGCTCGCCAACACGTCACTGGCGGGAGTGATGCACCCGTTCCACATCCACGTGAACCCATTCCAGATCACGGAGGTCTACGACCCAGCCACGATGACCGGCCCGGCCAAGGTTCCGCAGCCGTGGCCGTGGGGCGACACGATCGCCATCCCGGCCGGCGTGCAGACCACCGACGCCGACGGCAATCCGGCGGTGGGTCCCGATGGCAAGGCCATCGTGACCGCAGGCCACATCAAGATCCGTACGCGCTTCGTGGATTTTGCCGGCAAGTTCGTCCTGCACTGCCACATCCTCGGACACGAAGACCGCGGCATGATGCAGCTCATCGAAGTCGTGGACAACAAGACGGTGGTGAAGCACCACTGATCGGGTTTGGCGCGGAGAAGTGGGGCCGAGGCGGGCGCCTCTGTGGAGCGGTGGACTTGAGTCCACCGGGCACTCGCGACGCGCGTGCCG
>JBDTOZ010000656.1:0-2438 GCA_039932995.1 Acidobacteriota bacterium
GCCCGCCGTTTTCGTTTTCGGGATGAGTCGGTTGCTGGTTGCTGGTTGCTGGTTGTCGGTTGTCCGCGGACGTGTTGACGCTGTTGGCTTCGGTTGGTGGCGCAGCGTGCTGCGCCAACCGCCAACCGCCAACCATTGATAGACTCCCGGCAGGGAGAAAGCATGTCCGACAACATTGGCGACGACTCACTCGAATACCACTCGGGCGGACGTCCCGGGAAGATCGAAGTCGTTCCTTCGAAGCCGACCGCCACGCAGCGCGACCTGTCGCTCGCGTATACGCCGGGGGTCGCTCGGCCGTGTCTGGAGATCGCGCGCGATCCGGCGCTCGCTTACAACTACACCGCCAAGGGCAACCTCGTGGCCGTGATCACCAACGGGACGGCCGTGCTCGGACTAGGGGACATCGGAGCACTGGCCGGCAAGCCGGTCATGGAAGGGAAGGCCGTCCTCTTCAAGCGTTTTGCGGACATCGACGTGTTCGACATCGAGGTCGACACGCACGACACCGAGGAGTTCATCCGCTGCGTGAAGCTTCTCGAGCCGACCTTCGGTGGCATCAACCTCGAGGACATTGCCGCGCCGGCCTGCTTCGAGATCGAGGAACGGCTGAAGGCGGAGATGAAAATCCCCGTCTTCCACGATGACCAGCACGGCACGGCCATCATCTCCGCGGCGGCGCTGGTGAATGCGCTGGAAGTGGCGGGGAAGAAGATCGGGGACGTACGGGTGGTCATCTCCGGCGCGGGCGCGGCGGCCATCGCCTGTCTGCGGCTCTACATCCGTCTGGGCCTGAGCAAGGAAAACGTCCTGCTCGTCGACCGTCATGGCGTGATCTACCAGGGCCGCGCGGACGACATGACCGACTACAAGATCGAGTACGCGGCGGCCACCGACCGGCGCACGCTGGCCGATGCCTTTCGCGGCGCGGACGTGTTCATCGGACTCTCCGCGGGCGGCATCGTCACGCAGGACATGGTCCGTTCCATGGCTCCCGATCCAATCGTGTTCGCCATGGCCAATCCCACTCCCGAGATCGGCTATGAAGAAGCGGTGGCCGCTCGTGCCGACGTGATCATGGCCACCGGCCGCTCCGACTACCCGAACCAGGTCAACAACGTCCTCGGCTTTCCCTTCATCTTCCGCGGCGCCCTCGACTGCCGCGCCACGACCATCAACGACGAGATGAAACTGGCAGCGTCGCGCGCGCTGGCGCAATTGGCCAAGGAAGATGTTCCCGACTCGGTCCTGCGCGCCTACGGCCAGGATCGCCTGTCGTTCGGACGCGAGTATCTGATTCCGAAGCCCTTCGACTACCGCGTGCTGCTCAACGTGCCGGTGGCCGTGGCCCGCGCCGCGGCGGAGACCGGGGTCGCGCAGCAGCCGATCGAGGATTACGAGGAGTACCGGCGCCGTCTCGAGAACATGCTGGGCCGCTCGCGCGGGCTGATGCACGATCTCTACGGGCGGGCCCGCAAGGATCCGAAGCGCATCGTTTTCCCCGAGGGCGATCAGGAGAAGATCGTGCGCGCGGCGAAGATTCTCATCGACGAGAAGCTCGCCCACCCCATCCTCCTGGGCCGGCGCGAGGAGGTGCGGGGCATGGTCGACAAGTACCACATCGACCCTTCGAAGATCACCCTCATCGACATCAACGACTGTGAGAAGCGCGAGGCCTATCTGCAGCGCTTCCAGGAGCTGCGTCGCCGCCACGGCATCACGGCGGCGGACGCGGGACGCTTTCTCTCGAGCCGCAACTACTTCGCCATGATGATGCTCGACGGCGGCGATGCCGACGGCGTGATCGCGGGGCTGGGCTCCTATTACCCGACCACCATCCGTCCGGCGCTGCAGATCGTCCGCACGCGGCCCGGCATCAAGCACGTTTCCGGGGCGTATGTCCTGATGTTCAAGAACCGCACGATCGTGCTCGCCGATACCACTGTGAACATCGACCCGGACAGCGAGACGCTGGCCGAGATCGCGGAGCAGACGGCCGAAACGGCCAAGCGCTTCAACCTCGAGCCGCGCATCGCCATGATCTCGTTCTCCAACTTCGGCTCGACCAAGCACCCGCAGGCGGAGAAGGTCGCCGCCGCCGTGAAGATCCTCAAGCAGCGCCGGCCCGATCTCATCGTGGAAGGGGAGATGCAGGCCGACACCGCGGTGACGCCCGAGATCGCGCAGGAGGATTACGCCTGGAGCGCCATTCAAGGCGACGCCAACGTGCTGGTCTTCTCCACGCTCGAGGCCGCGAACGCCGCCTACAAGCTGCTCTGGCGCCTGGCCGGCGCGGAAGTGATCGGCCCCATTCTCCAGGGCCTCGCCAAACCGGTGCACGTCCTTCAGCGCGGCGTGGACGTGAACGACATCGTCAACATGGCCGCCATCGCCGTACTGGACGCGCAGGAGCTGGCGGAGTCCTCGCGGGGGTGAAG
>JBDTOZ010000657.1:0-3900 GCA_039932995.1 Acidobacteriota bacterium
CGTTCCCCGGGCCGAGCCCGGGGCTATATTGTGGAACGCGCCTTCGCGCGTCAGCCCCCTCTCCCGGGCGTAACGGCGGACTTTAGTCCACCGGGCTCTCGCGAGGAGTGAGCCGTAAGCCGTGTGAGCTTTCTCGCCATGCTCGCGCTCGAGAGCCGCGAAGGGCAGAGGGGACGATCCTCGCGAGAGCGACGGTGGACTAAAGTCCACCGCTCCACAGAGGCGGCGAAGCCGTAGTCGGCGAGACGCCGGCGCTCCCGGTCTCTCCCGCCCCCGCCTCCCGGGGTGAACCGTCTCGTCGAATGCAGCTCACACCGCGCGGGCGCGGATCACGTCCGCGTAGAAGCGTCCGCTGTCCTTGATCGTGCGTTGCTGCGTTTCGTAGTCGACGTGGACGATGCCGAAGCGTTTCGAGTAGCCGGCGTTCCACTCGTAGTTGTCGAGGAGCGACCAGGCGAAGTAGCCGCGCATGTCGGCGCCGCGGTCGGCGGCGTCGAGGACGGCGTGGAGATGCTTGCGAAAGTAGTCGGTGCGGAGCGGGTCGGGGATCCGGCCATTCTCCGCGACCGGGGGGTCGTAGAAGGCCGCGCCGTTCTCGGTCACGTAGAGCGGCATTTTCCCGTAGCGTTCCGTGACCCAGACCAGGATGTCGGTCAGACCCTGCGGGAACACTTCCCAGCCCATCTCCGTGTAGGTCGCGCGCGGGTTCTTCACGCGCGCACCGCGCTCGATGGCCACCGCGGGATCGTGCCGGGTCAGTCCGCGGGAGTAGTAGTTGACGCCCAGGAAGTCGATCGGCTGGCGAAGCTCCTCGACGTCCCAGAGATTGGGCCAGGCCTCGCCGAACATCTCCCGCAGCTCGGGCGGATACGCGCCCAGGAAGAGCGGGTCGAGGTACTGGCGATTCATGTAGGCATCGGCGCGGGCGGTGGCGGCGAGGTCTTCCTCGCTTTCGCTGGCGGGATATTTCGGCTCGAGATTCACGACGATGCCGATCTGATTCTTCCCCGCGGTGCGGTAGGCCTGCACCGCCGCGGCGTGGGCGCGCAGGAGGTTGTGCGAGGCCAGCGGCGCCTCGAACGGACTGCGATGGCCGGGGGCGAGTACGCCGTGAAGATAGCCGCCGTCGGTGACCACCCACGGCTCGTTGAGCGTCACCCAGAGGTTCACGCCGCCGTCGAGCGCGTCAAACATCACCTGCGCATAGTCGGCGAACCACCAGCTCACGTCCCGGTTCAGCCAGCCGCCACGCTCGTCGAGCGCCGCCGGCAGGTCCCAGTGGTAGAGCGTGGCCATGGGCCGGATGTCGTTGGCCATGAGCTCGTCCACGAGTCGCTTATAGAAGTCGAGCCCGCGTTCGTTCACCGCGCCCGTGCCCTCGGGGAGCACACGGCTCCAGGAGATGCTGAAGCGATAGGCCTGCAGCCCCAGCTCCCGCATCAGTGCGATGTCGTCCTTCCAGCGGTGATAGTGATCGCAGGCCACGTCCCCTGTGTCGCCATTCGCGGTGCGGCCGGGCGTGTGGCTGAAGCGGTGCCAGATGCTCGGTCCGGCTCCATCGGCCAGTGGAGACCCTTCGATCTGATAGGCGGCCGTGGCCGCTCCAAAGAGGAAATTCTCGGGAAAGGCGCGCCGATCGGTCATCAGGACGGGAAGTGTAGCGATCTCCGGACCCGCGCTCCACAGCAAATGGATTCAGGATAGACTGCGGGCCATCTGGCAGTAAGAAAGGAGATGTACATCCATGGCTCGTCGAATGATACGTGTGCTGATCCTGCTGATCGTCACGCTCCCCTTCATGGCCCCGCGCCGGGCGTCCGCAGTCATCTTCGACACCCTCACCACGTACTACACCGGCAGTTGCCCCAACGGGCTGGTGTACAACGGGTACAAGTGGAAGGAGTGCAGCGGCACGGTCACCCAGAGCGGAACACTCAGCGGGACCTGGCGTTGCGACGACGTCTACGACTGCGACGAGGGAACGATCGTCTACTCCTGGTACGAGCGCTGTAACAATGCCTGGGTCTACCGCTACAGCGTGGGACCGTACGAGCCGAACCAGTGGCCGGACACCAGCGACTGCCACTGCACCTGATTCGAACGCCTGCCCGGCACTCTCCCCGTGGGAGAGTGCCGCAAGCATTGGCAGCGAGGAGTGGGCTTGGCCTCGACGGGCAAGGCGGCAACTTTCGTGTCGGTCTCTTCCGGGACTTCCCAAAAAACAGAAAAGTTGCATAATGCCGGATCTATGCAGATCCCTCGCAACATGGTTCTCCGGATTCGCCTGTCCATCCTCGGTTCGTGATTCGAGTCCCGCCGATCGCTGCGCCCTGATTTTTCCGCTCGCCGCGTCTCCGAGCCTTCGGAGAGCGCGGGACGGAGCGCCGGTGAAACGCCGGCGCCCCGCCACTGTGATTTGCGCTACTGATTCATGTCCTTGCCGGCTTCCAGTTTGGCGATGCCTTCGGCCAGACTCTTCTTGTTGACGTCATCAGGCGCTTGCGCCAGGGCCAGCTTCGCTTCCTTGAGGGCCTCTTTGTACCGGCCGTTGGCGGAGTAGCCGCGGGCCAGTCCGACGTGCACGGGCCAGACGTTCGGGTTCCGCTTTGCGTTCAGCTCCCAGATGCGTAACGCGTCCGCTTTCTTTCCCTGCGCCAGGAGCTGGCGGCCGTACTGATGGAGATCGACGGCCGTGGCCGTGGGATGGTTCATGGCCCGCTCGCGCGTGGCGGTCGCGTCGGCGGTCTTGCCCGCCGCTTCCTGGGCCATGGCCAGCGTGTTCAGCGTCTGGAAGTTCGCCTCTCCGATGAAGGTCCGGTTCACCGCCGCGTCCGCGAGCTCCAGCGCATCGCCGGGACGCTTGGCCTGCAGCGCATACTGCGCGGCGGCCACCCAGTTCTGTGAGTTGAAGCCCGGCGAGTCGCGCAACTCCTGGCGGATCTTCGTCAGATACAGACCGGTCACGTCGTCGACCTGAATGGTCCAGGGGATCTGCAGGTCTTCCCATTTCAACGCGGCGGTGGCCTGCGAAGGCTGCCGGTCGGTGAACTCGTAGGTGAGCCACTCGTGGTACTCGCTCTTCGCCGGCGTGACTTTCACGCGCAGTGCGTCTTCGGCCACGTCGTAGAAGAAGCTGCCCCAGGAAGTGGAGTTGTTCGACAGAACCAGGGTCCAGTCACCCTGCTCCGCGGGGATGAGATGCAGGCCGTAACGGCCCGCCTTCAATGGCTGACCCTGAACCTTCACGTCATGCGACACGGTGAGGGTCGTGTTTTCGTTGGCGCCTCCGCGCCAGGGGCACTCCGTACACGTTCCGAAGGGGTCGTCGATCGTCCCCCAGGGAACCAGCGTGCCCCAGATTTTTCCACGACGGTCGTCCCCATTGGGGGCGTGCACGTCGGGGCTGTGGTAGTCGATGATCACGGCGACGGGTCCGATGTACTGCGTGACCGAAGCCTTCTGGTTGTCGCCATTGGGCGGCAGGGAGATGCCCTGAGCAAGCGCGGAAACCGCAACGAGCGCACTGAACGCCAGGCAAACGATGAATGAACGACGCATGAATCCTCCTTCGTTTTGAACGAAGGGATCATAGGTCGGGAAGGATGAGCTTGCGGTGAACGAAGGGTGGCGGTTGGTGCCGGTTGGCGGTTGGCGGTTGCCGGTTGGCGGAGGAGGACGCGAGGCAACGGTTGGCGGTTGACGGTTGGCGGTTGGCGGGGGAGGACGCGAGACAACGGTTGGCAGTTGACGGTTGGCGGTTGACGGGAGTTCTCGCGTGTTGATCGGGTTCTCGTGTTGATCGTTCGCCGTTGGCAGTCAGCCCCGGTTACGCGCGAAGGCGCGTTCCACAATGTAGCCCCGGGCTCGGCCCGGGGAACGCGGGGTGTCCGTGTGGTGCGG
>JBDTOZ010000658.1:0-16836 GCA_039932995.1 Acidobacteriota bacterium
ACGATGGACATGGGATCACGCGGCGTCGAAGGCGCTCTCGATCCTCGGCATGACGTGAGCGCACAGCGCGCGCTGCTGGAGGAATGCATACGGACCCTTCCGGACGCGCCTCCGCCCGGCCGCTTCGCGGGCCGTGGCGTGGTGCTCTGCGCGGGAGGGGACATCTATTTCCCCTGCGCATACGTGTGCATCACGCTGCTGCGGCGCGCCGGCTGCACGCTGCCGGTCGAGCTGTGGTATCGCGGTCGGCGCGAGCTGACGGACGAAGCGATCGCGCTGCTGGCGGAGCTCGGCGTCACGTGCGTCGACGCGCGCGCGGTGGCGCGCCGGGAAGCGCACGCGCGACTCGACACCTGGGAAATCAAGGCGCTGGCCATCGCGCACTCGCGCTTTGCGGAAGCGCTCTACCTGGATGCGGACAATGTTCCGCTACGCAATCCGGAGACGCTCTTCGATTGCGAGGAGTACCGTCGCAATGGCGCGCTCTTCTGGCCCGATCGCTACGACGGGATGCGCGGCATGGCCTGGCTGCGGCGCGAAGCGTGGACTGTCTGCGGAGTGCCGTTCCGGCGCGAGCCGGAGCTGGAAGCGGGGCAACTGCTGGTGGACAAATCGCGCTGCTGGCCGGCGCTCGTGCTGACGCTTTTCCTCAACGGCAATTCTGATTACTACTACCGCTTCTTCTTCGGCGACAAGGACACGTTCCACCTGGCCTGGCGCCGGCTCGGCCTGCCGTACGCGATCGTGCCCCATCCGCCGCGGGACCTCGGCCACTCCGACGGCATGCTGCAGCACGATGTCGACGGCACGCCGCTCTTCGAGCACCGCTGCTCGGACAAGTGGTCGCTCTCGCGGCCGAACCGCTCCATCGATGGTTTTCGCGCCGAGGCCGAATGCCGCGCCGTGCTGGAGATGCTCCGCGAGCGGTGGCAACCGCCGATGCGCGTCTTTCCGGCGGAGCTGACACCCGCGGAGCGCGACGCGTACGAGGAGTTGTGTGCCACGCGGACGTTCGTCTACACCGTCGAGCGTACGAGACGGAACGTCGAGCTGCTGCCCGATTTCGCAATGCGGGAGTCGGGTGCGGAGACCGTGGGCACGTGGATGGTGGAGGAGGACCACCGCGGCGAAATGACTCTGTCGGTCGGCCCGCACGGCTCGCCGGCGATTCTCCGGAAGGACGCCGGTGGCGACTGGCACGGCCGCGCGTTCCGCACCCGGCAGCGCCATCCTGTCATCCTTAGTTCTATTAACGATTCGATACTGCCATCAATCTAAAAGTTATTCTGGAAAGCACTCCGAATCGGATCTACCATTCAATCCTCGAGAAAAGGGAGAGGCAATCATGACCAGTCCAAGCATCGATCCCGTCCCGCCGTCGGAATGGCCTGCATTCACCCCCGTGACCACCAGTTCACCGCCTTCGCCGCCTGACATGCCGACGTCGTGGAGCGCCACCGTCCTACTGCAGCCGTTCAGTCCCCCTCAGTACAGCCCGCCGAGCGAAGACTCGCCATTCTTCGAGCTGTGCGTGGCCGACTTGAAGTACATGGCCGCGACCTATTTCTACGCCAACATCTACGGATGCTCTTCCGGCAACACATGGGAGTACCTCGTCGGGACCGACGGCACACAGATGAGGTTCAACAGCGGCGCCTGGACATCCGTGGAAATGGGATGGTCGCTGCCGTCCAACTGGTTGGGCGACGAAGAGCAGAACGCGGTCTGCTGCGGCGCCTCGCCGCTCAATTGGATGAAGGCGCAAACCTGTGAGTGGTGGCGGGTCCCCGTCCCCCACACCAGCCCGCCCGCGGCCACCTGGGCGTGGTTCGACGCCAGCACCGGCGCACCGGTGCGCATGATGTTCGGTCAGGGCCCGATGGCTTCGCCCGACATGGGAGATCCCACGCAACTGGCCATCCTGCAGATGTTTTCGTTCAGCTATTTCCCGGTGTTCACGCCCAACGACCCCACGCTGCCGAAGAGCGTGGACGGCGCGATGAATCTCGCCGTCTCCACGCCGGCGTTCGACGGATTCGTCGCCGGAAATCCGAACCTCTACGAGAACTTCGTCTGGAATGGCAACTTCGGCATGACCGCGTTCATGACGCCGGTCAACGAAGACTTCGCACCGCTACCGACGCGCGTGCTGTACGTCTGGAAGCCGGACCACGAATACGAGGTCTACAGCGACCGCGCTCAGAACACGCTCATGGATTACACCTACAATCCGGAGGCGCCGATTGAGCAGCAGGAGGCGCTGCTGACCGGACCGGCGCCGCTGCTGGTCAGTCCTGGTCCCGAGAACAGCGACTGCAGCTGGATCATCAACTTCATGCGAAACGGCGACATCCAATGCGCCGGTCCGAACGAAGGCTTCGCCTTCCCGCAGGAGCCGCCGGACTGGGTATCCATCGCCCCCGTGGAAGGGACGATCCAGGCCACGATCACCAACAACCCGGTGCTCTGTCCGAACCAGGTGATCACCGTCTTCTCCGTCCTCTTCCCGCCGTCGTCACCGAACTACCCGGAGTCGACGTACCTCTGGACCTGGTATGCGCCGCAAAACGCCTCCGGCACGGAGAGCCGTCCCGTGACGTTCATGCAGTCGCAGTCCGGCGTGAACCTCGGCACCAGCCTGGCGCTCGCCGACTACTTTTACTACGAGGTGTACAAAGAACCGATCGAGGCGTCGAACTTCGACGTCCCCGCCGAATGCAGCCCCTGTAACTCGTAGCCTCGACCGCGGCGGCCGGCGCGTGCCGGCCGCCGCACGGAGGTCTTGTGAACATCGCGAAGAACATCCGCGGCGCGGCGTTTGCCGCACTCGTCGCGCTCTGCGCCGCGTCGTGCGCGACGACCGGCACGCCGACATCGATCACCTATGCGCAGGACACCTCGTTCCCCGGCACGTCGATCAGTTGGGGCGAGGTCTCGTGGATTCGCTTCGACAACGCCGGGAACGTGGCCGTGCTGCAGCGTGCGCAACCGCCGGTGACCTACTGGACACCCGGCGGCCAGTTGCTCGCCGCCTGGTCGATGACGCAGCTCGGCTATCCGCACTCGATCACGTTCGACGCCGCCTCCGGCACCACGTCGGCATGGATCACGGACATGGCTCCGCCGCAGACCGCCGGCACCGGCTGGGGCCACTGCATCAAGCAGTTCACCACCGGCGGCGCGCCCCTCGGCACGATCGGCACGTGCGGCCAGAGCTCGGAAGGCACCGGGCTGAATCCGGTGCAGTTCGACAAGGTGACGGACATCGCCCTCGGATCGAACGTCGCGTATGTCACCGACGGCGACGTGGGCGGGCTGAACAATAGGACGCTGACGCTGAAGATGGATGGAACGGTGCTGACCGACTGGTCCGCGCCGAACAATCAACCCGGCAGCGGCCCGAAGGAGTTCAACCTCCCGCACTCGGTGCAACTCGACGACTGCGGCTCGCTTTGGATCGTCGATTCGATGACCAGCCGCGTGCAGATGATCAAGCCGGACGGCACGTTTATCGGACAGTTGGCCTGCTTCGCGGCCACCACGCAGCCGCACGACTTCTCGCTCCTCCGCCTCTCGCCGTCGACAGTGCGCATGTTCGTGACCTCGGGCGCCGGCGGCGCGGCGAACGGCACGGTGAGCATCTTCGACATCCCCTACACCTGCGGAGCGAAGCCGAGCTTCGACTGCAGCAATCTGGTGACCTCCTTCACGGTGACGCTGCCGTCCAGCTCCTCGGCGATGCTGCACTCGATCGCCGTCGATCCCTCGACGCAGGACATCTACCTCGCCCTGCTGGCCAGCGGCGCGCCGCCGCAGAAGTGGGTGCAGCAATGAATGCTTCTCGAGATGCGAGCAATTCGCACGCGGCCTGAATCACGCGTGTTGTATTGCGCAACACGCGCGTTCCAAGCGGCTTTGCTCGGCTTCGTACTCGCGGAGCGCTGCCCCATGAGGATGCCGGATCTAGCCGCGACCACGGCTCCGGCTTCATAGGCAACAATCGTGTGGCGGAGCGCGTCATCGTGAATGACTTGCGGCAGTGGGATCGACGATGAGATCAGCAAGGCCAGAGGTCTAATACCACCGCCACACCAACTCGTCACCGTCCATCACACCGGTAGAATGCAAGCGTGGCTAAAACCAATCCTCGCAAGATCGATGGTCCATGGGCCGATGGTCGCGTCCTCGACCTTCACTCGTCCGGCAGTGAGTTTCTCGGACACGACGAGTTTGGCCGCGAGCAGTTCGACACCCACCGCACGGAGGTGGGGGAGTTGCTCTACCGCCTGAAGTATCGAAACGACGCGTCGGCGCTAGACGAGATCGGTGCCGTCGCCGAGCAGTTCATTCGCTCCTGGCGCATCACGTTCGACGTGATCGTGCCCGCTCCGCCGACACGAATGCGCCGCGTTCAGCCGCTTTACCAGATCGCCGACGAGTTGTCGCGGCGCTTCGAGATTCCGGTCGTGAAAGCGGTGTCTAAGAAAGCTGCAGGCGCGGCTGAGTTGAAGAACCTTCGCGAGTTCCATGAGCGGCAAGCCGTCCTGCAGGGCGCGCTCGCCGTGAACACTCGCGCGATCGTCGGGAAACGAGTGCTGCTCGTGGACGACCTGATCCGCTCGGGCGCCACCCTCGGTGCCGTCGCCGCCGCGCTCACGGATGCAGGAGCAGCTATCATCTTTGCATTCGCTCTGACGAAGACAAGGCGCGTATGAAAAAGGTCTTCCTTTCCGGTTCTCGACGCCTCTCGCGGCTACCTCCCGACGTTCGGCAGCGGCTGGACGAGATGATCCGTCGCGACCTGACGATTCTCGTCGGCGACGCGAACGGGGCAGACAAAGCCATTCAGACGCACTTCGCCGAGCAGCATTACCCTCGAGTCTTCGTTTTCTGCACCGCGGGCGACTGCCGAAACAATGTGGGGCAATGGCCCATCCGCGCCGTCGATGCACCACACCGCGTTCGCGACTTCGCGTTCTTCACCGCGAAGGATGCCGCGATGGCCGACGAAGCCGACGTGGGCTTGGCCCTATGGGATGGGCAGAGCTCCGGCACGATCGTCAACGTCGCTCGCCTCGTCGCCCGGGCGAAGCCCGCCGTCGTTTATGTCGCGCCGCTGAAGACCTTCGCAACGCTGAAGACTCCCGACGATCTCGCCGCCTTCCTTTCATCGGCGAATACCGACGTTCGCGAGCGTGTCGAGGGATACATTCACGATCACGTTGCCGAGTTCGCGCAGCCGCAGATGTTCTGATCCTGTTCGTCACGCTGGATGCGGTCTCACGTACCGGATGGTTCAAATCGCGCGGGAGCGATCGCGACAGCCACCCTGAGGCGGCGGCGAGTATACTTTGCCGCACGGTCCGATCATTACGGGAGGGTCCATGTCCATTTTCGGATTTGGCGACGGTGGAGCCGCGGCCGCGCTGGAACTACTGCGGAGCAATCCCCTGACGGCAGTGAATAGCTACGGATTCCATGTCGTGACGGCGAACGCGAACGTGTACAACGCCAATACCGGCGGCACCTGTTCGGTCTCGTGTCAGAAGGCGGACAACTCGGTCTATAAGCTCGTCGTCAGCGCGAACGCGGGTCTTGACTATTTCTACCCGTATCGCAACTCGGTCACGGGCGGGGTCGGCGAATGCACGGTGCCCCTCGGCCAGAAAGACGGGACGCTCGTGCTCACTGGCGGGATGAATGGCTGTTCGTTACAAGTGAACAAGTGGAAGGGCGCGTTCGTCTTCTATCACGACCTGAACGGGCAGTATCTCGACGACACGAAGTGCCCGGGGGACATCGTCTGTCGTGTGGACTACAAGTCCTACGCGGGTCCTCTCGCCATCGGCTCCAAGGGAGCGGAAGACCTGTCGGTTTCCACGAAAACGCCGACGATGTTCTCGCACACGCTGCTCACCGTGCACGAGAAGGGGAAGTGGTGCGTCTACGTCTCAGGCATTTACTTGGTCGGGCAGGCGAATTTCAGAACGTTCGTGCCGACGGTCAGTCCTCTCATTACTTCGTTCGAGGATGATTAGCGGTCATTGCAACGCGAGTGTCACGTTCGTCCCCGGAACGACGTCGTTCTGCATCGCGGCCGGGTTGGTTGGAGGTTTGGTGGATGCGTCTCCGTCACTGCGCGGTGGCCTCGCTCTTCAATGCGCCGGAGGGCGCAACTCCGCGCTCCACGTCATCTGCCAGCGCAGGGCTTCACGCGGCCAGATGCTTGATCAACGCGTCGATCCGCGCCACCACTTGATCGATCTCCGGCGCGATCTCACGCTACGTTCCCGCTTCATCGCCCGTCACATCGGCCTGCACTTCACACGCGGCGATCAGCATTTCGCCCAACTTGTCGCCGATCCGGACCGACAACGGGAGCGCGCCCTGGCCGTGCCAGCATCGCCGCTCACGGCCCGGCGCTAACGCTAACGCCAGCATCACGTCCATCAGGGAGTCTCGGCCCGGTCTCATTTCTTGCGCTCCCGAAATGCCGATGGCCCGATGCCGTGTACCTTCACGAACCACCGGTGCATCGACGATCGCGTCCCGAATCCGCTCCGCTCCGCGATGTCTTCGACCGACAGCGGCGTCCTTCGGAGCAACCGCGCCGCGTACTCCACCTGCTTCTTGCGCAGGAACGCGTGCAGCGATTCGCCGAGAGCTTGCCCGGCCAGCCAGCTAACGTACTCGGGCGTCCGGTCCAGCGATCGCGCGAAGTCCTTGGCCCGCGCCGGCTTCTTCTTCCGGTAGCATTCACGGAGGAAGTGTTGCGCCGCCTGGGCGAAGCCCTTCCCGTGTGCCGGTGTGACCGTCCGCGGTTTCTTCTTCCGACGCGTCCCCATCGCTGTCCTCGCGACCGCAGCGATGAGGTCACAACATCGGCTCGGAGGGCTGAGCCCGTTGCTCTTGCCTCTCGCATCACCGGGCGAGCCGAATCTAGCGAGAGATAGTAGCGTGCGTCTTGGCGGCTTATCCTTGCGCGGCCGGTTTGATCATCGCTGCGGTCATAAGAGGGGTGACGGCGCGCGGGTCTTTCCTACCGGTAGTAAATCCCGTCGCAACGCGATTTCACGTCGCATTTCTTAAGCCCCGCTCGAATTGTCACACGTCCGGCGCCCGATGGGCTTTCGCCCACGGTCGCACACCGACTCATCGCGTTCGCGCTACCCGTTCGGGACCCTGAGCCGAGACTGCAACCAAGTCAGCCACGACGCCACCAAAGACGCCTCAGCCTCCGGCTCCGGGTCCGGTGTCGGCGTGCCTACGGGCGGGTTCAGTCGCGCCTGCGACATCACGCGGCCCGGCCGCATCGCCGGCGTCACGCCGACCGGCGGCGAAACGCGCGCTTGCGCTGCGACGCCGACAGGCGGGTTCAGCCGCGCTTGTGGCGGGTCCGTCGGCCCCGGCGGATCATCAGCCCACGCTGCCGATACGCCAAAAACAACAAACACCGCCAGAAGCGGTGCGACACGTACAGCCCACCTCGATACACCTCGCATAAGCCCTCCGCGCCAGCCTTGTCGGTGGCGAATGGGAGGGATCCCTCACGAACGAGGGTTGCGTTTTAGGGGTTGCGGTTATCGCACGCTGCTCGGCGGCGGCGCGAACAGCAGGTCCGGCTCGCGCTCAACGCGCCGTAGGTACTCTCGAACCACTTTCAACGTCTCAGGCGTCACCTGATGTTTCGCAGCTGCTTCCTTGAGGTAGGCCAGCGCTGTCAACGCTCCGGTCACATTGCCCGCCTTCTTCAACACGCGGAACGAGTGAGATGAGACCTTCACAATCTCCTCCCAGCGCTCAAGCGCGAGCAACGCCTCCGACAGGTCGATGCCCGCGAGCGCGACGTTGCTCACTCGGCCGATTCGTTCAAACGCCGCGATCACATTGCGCAACCGCCGCGCAGCATCGGTCGCTTTCCCGTCGTGCAACGCTACGCGCGCCAAGCCCCAATCCGTTCCGATCACATCCTCTTCGGGCCCTGTTTCACGGAAGATCGCCGCTGCTTTCTGGTAGAGGACCGCAGCCTCGTTCAGATGACCACGGTCCAACTCGGCCGCCGCTCGGCAATACCATCCTTGAGCGATCCAGCGCGCGTCCTTAATCTTCTCGCCGAACTCGGTTACCTGCTGGAACGTCGTCGCAGCTGTCGCGTAGTCGAGCGCTTCGTATGCAACCTCTCCGCGCAGGAGCACCGCTTTCATACGCTGGAGCTCCAAACCCTGATGCGCGAAAAGCTGCTCCGCCTCATCCGCATGCTTCGCGGCCTCTCGCAAATCGCCGCGTTCGTAGTACACCGCTCCACGCACCAACTCCACCGCGGCGATTCCATAACCCGGTGACCGCAGGTGCGCGTACGCATCCTCCGCCCGGCGCAGCGATTCCAACGCCTCGTCGAATTCCGCCTGTCGCAGAAGCGCATTCGCGCGCTCTTTCCACGCCGTCCCGCGCAACTCGTACACCGCGTTGTTTGGGTAGATGTCATCCGGCAGCAGGTCAGCTATCACTTGCGCCAGGTCGGCGAAGATCAACGCTTCCAGTGCGTCGTTAGCCACCACCCCGTGCGCCTTCGCGTTCAGCCGTCGCACGACGCCGCCGGTACGGAACTTTCGCTGGTTCCTGACATTCAGCACCGCGGCCTTACGAGGCTTCGCAAAAACCTCCTGCAGGAGCTCGTCCGCTTCCGCGTCCTCCGCTGCGCATTGGTTCGCGTACGCGCTCATCGCCGCGACCGTCGATCCGATGATCGGCCGCCACACGGCCAGGTCGCCTAGGTCTCCCTCAGCGACCGAATAGAAGTCCAAGGTCGCGCCGCACTCCGCGCAATTTGCTACGTGACTCTCGATCTCTTCCAGGCGCTCGCGCTCAACCGCCAGCTTGTCGTGCGCGAACAGGGAGAGCTCGGCGTGCGCGATGTGCTCACCCATTCGATTTCTCCATCATCGATCGATACGCTTCGAGCGCGCGCTGCCGGCACTTGAACAGCTTCACCTTCACCGCCGGCCGCGTGATGTTGAACAAGCGCGCCAATACTTCGGTGCCGTCGCCGTTCACGTAGAACCGCCGCAGCAAATCGCGGCAGGGTTCACCAACACGCGCGAGCATCTGCGACAGCAGCGTCTTTCGCACAAGCTCGTCGAGCAGCGCGTCATCGGGCGTCGCCGCGCAGGGGTGCTCACCGCAGAAGAGAGCTTTCGATAGCGTCGATCGTCGAAGGAAGTTCCGCGACGCGTTGCAGATCGCGCCGATGAGATACGGCTCCAGCATCTGCACGTTCGCGGAGTGTTGGAAGTACGTCGTGAACACGTCCTGCACGAGCACTTCCGCGTCGCCCGGCTCGATCCTGAATTTTCGTATCGCGATCCTCTGTAACCTCGGTGCGTATAGCAGGTACGCCTCCTCAAACGCCGCGACCGCCTCGCCACCGGGCGGCGGTCCCGGCGGCGGTTCGGTTCGCCTCACATCTCGTCCCGTGTCCTGCATCTCTCTCTCCTCTAGGTGTGTTCCAGTGCCGGAGTTCCCTACCCACGTCATCGCTCGAAACCTCCTCATTTGAGTAACAAATCGACCGGGGCTTAAGAAATGCGACGTGAAATCGCATTTCCGTCCCTCCCGCTCGGCATCAAGACACTTATGCGCGTCAGTATCACCGGTGCCTTAAGAAACGCGCCGGAATCTATTTGCCGAGGCTTAAGAAACGCGCTGAGGGAATCGTCCTGAACCGGCTACAACCGACTCGGATCCGAGCCAATGCCGATCGACCCAGCGACACCAAAGTTTCCACTGCACGAACATCTCGCCCGGTTCTTCACGACCGATCCGCGCAGGCGAGTTCCACTGTCTCACGTCGCCCAACTCCTCGGGATCACCACCGAAATGTTCCGCGCGATGCTCGATAGCGAGGGCGGCCGTCGCCGCTCCGATACGCTGCCATGGGCCGAAGCTGCCGGTTATCTCTTCGATGCGTGGCCGCGCGCACAACTACTCGAGGCGTTAGGCCCCGATCACGCGAGCCGCGTTCCGCCCGACTTCTATCCGACGCACGTCACCTGGTCGATTCCCATCTTCATCGTACGCGCGATGGAACATCAAGCCGCCGCCGACTGGCGACGCGATCCGCGCGTGCAGCGCACCATTTCACCGAATCACACTACAGCCCGCGGCGTCCACGACTACGTCACCGATCTGCTCTTCAACGAGATTCAACCCGAAACGCTCATCGCATTCCGCGACGATCCTGCCTTCCTCGACGCCTACAACTTCCCGAGCCCCGACTGACACCGGAGGAGCCTACGCATGCGAACCCTGCGCGCAATCTCGTCCGCCACATCAAGACAACTATCCGCGTCGCATGGTCATCCACGCCGGCCGGGCGTTCGGCACCGTCACTCACGCCCCGCATTAAAATCAGGGAAGGACCTCTAATGGCGATGCCCGAGGTCTACGATCTATCCGACATCAGCGCGCACGTTCGCGCGGTCGTCGATCTCGAAGACGGGAACGAGTGGTCCTTGAGCCGCATGCGCGGCGGTGGCACGAAGACCGTAAACGAAATTCTCGCCGCGGCCGCACGCGTCGGCGTTCGCATGGGTCCACCAACACGGCAATTCCCCTGGCAGTTGAACCCTGAGCGGTGGCGCCGATGAAGCAAACCTCCGCAGACACCAATCCGTTCCGATTGACTTCTCTATCAACGTCGTGATTTCCTTCCGTCCCTCGCCCGAGGTTCCATGAAACGATTTCTCACCGTGGCGCTCGTTCTCAGCGCGGCCGCCGCATCCGCGCGCGACTTCGTCGTTCCCGTCATCACCGGGACCGTCCCCGGTCGCATCTTCTCGACTACCGTTCAGGTGAAGAATCCCGCCGCGGCCGATGCGCAATGCACGTTCCTCTACGCCGGCCCTGAGCGCATCGGTAACCCGCTTCGCTCCGACGAAACGATCCCCGCTGGAAAGACGAAGGTCTACGAAGACTTCCTCTCCGAGATCGCCGCTGCCGGCACCGTCCGCGTCACCTGCTCGGGCGACGTCGAGATCGTTACCCGCGTTCAGGATTCGGTCGACGGCGGCCAAACCTTCAGCGATGGCCGCGTGTATCGGCCGTTCGCAATTGCAAACCTGATCGCACGAGGCGAGGAGCGCGCCGTTCGCACGAGCGTTGATCTCGTTCTCGCAGAGATGAGCGGGAAACCCGTTCACGTCGAAGTCGTGGCGAAGAACTTCGGCGGCGTGCCGTACGGCAAAAAGTCATACGACATCCCCCCGCACGCGCAGCGCGTCGTGAACCTCGCCACCGTACGCGACAAGCTGCCGGAAATGGACGTGACGATCACGGTCACTTCCGGGGGAGGCAAGATTCTGGTAGGGAAGGAGTCTCGCGATCCCGCGCTCGCGAAGGTCGCGCGCCACCGCACTGCTGCGCAACGCGCTACGCAACTCGCCGGCAGCACCGCCGCGACAACCAGCGGTCCGTCGGTCACCGAGCAGCTGCTGATCTGCCCCTTCAAAGGCGCGCCCTTCCGCGAACCCGCGACGGGTCTCTGCTTCATGCGCGATCGCTGGTACGAGCCCTCGACGGGAACGTTCCTTACTCCCGATCGTGCCGGTTATCGCGACTCCTCGAATCTCTACATCTTCGGCAAAGGCGATCCGGTCAACAACAGCGATCCGACCGGCATGTACATCGATGAGACGGCGATCCTCAACTCGCCGCTCAAAAACCGCTACACCGCGTGGCGCGACGACTTCCGGAGCTCGCGGCTCGGCCGCGAAGCGTGGGACCGAATCCACGGTCTCCCGGCAAATCGATTCACGCTTCGCATGGTGGATCTGCCGTCCCGGCCCGGCTCAACGGACGCTGCTGTCGCAACGCGCGACTATGACGGAGCCGGCAACTACACCGGCGGCCAAATCGCTTTCGCAAACATCTTTGGGACCACGCAGCCTTCCGAGATGCCACGTGGTCGCCTCGAATACCCCCGAGCATTCGATGTGGAGAACAGCGTAATTTTCAGCCGCCGTCGGTACAAGGTTTACTCGTTCGGCCACGAGTTCGGACACATCCTTTCCGGCTTCGATCCGGCGCAGTCAGCGGATGCGCTGCGCTTCACGCAGGTACAAGCGCAGCAGACCCAACTCAACGCCCAGATTCGCCCGCTCGTCCAAAAACGGCTGCGCGTCGCGCTGACCCCCGCCGAGCAACAACTGCTGCAGGGGCTACTTGCTCAGCAGCAACAACTCGAGCCGGTCGCCGATGCGCTTAAACTTACCAGCGAGCAATACGGAGATGCCCTTGGTTACCAGTTCTTCCGATCATGGAATCTCGATCATCACGGGGTCTTCGAGCGCCCCAATCCCAATCCGTCACCCGCGCTGCCGCCTGGCGCACTACCTCCGCCGTAGCTCCTTCTACGCACTAGCCGTCCTTCTTTTCTCGTGCGCCAGCATCCGCCCTCTGCCACCCTCCTGTACCGGCCGCGCACCACGAATGGGTGAGGCGCTCTTTCGATCGGACGGATCATTCTGGTTTACCAACGCCGTCGTTGCTCGCGGCTATCACGGCTGGGGCATCGCACCGGAAGAGGTCATGACGGAACCCATACCGAGCTTTCAAGCCATGAGACTCAACGTCCTGATTGCACCCGACTGTAAAGGTGGCCGCAATCTCCGCCGCGATGCGCCAGCTTCTACGTTCATACGAATCGCCGGCCGTGGGCGATACATCGAGGACGGCCAGTACTTCGAGCTTGATTGCGTTTGCTCTGTCGAGCCGACCTCCTACACCGAATCGAAAGCAGGATTCTGGCAGTTCCTCTAGTGGCGCTTCCACCCGGGCGTTACGAGTTGAATCCTCAACCGCTGCCGGTCGAGAATCTGATCGTGCGTGCCATCCGCGTTGGAACTCTTCTCTTCGTCCTGGCGGCGGCATGCTCGCGCCAGTCTCCCGAGGCAATCGCGCCACCGCCAACTGCTCCACCGGTCGCCGTTCGTATCGAATCCGACGTGAAGACCCTGAACTCTGCGGAGGCCGCAGTGAAACTCCTTGCCTCGGGCGAAGCTCGAGGTCTCGAATCAGAGCTGTGGCTCGATTCCCATCTCGCGTAGCAGGTTGTCGGCGTCGTCGACTGCGTCCATGACCCAGAGCATGTAGCGGGTGTCGGCGTGGATGGTGCGGGTGATGTCTCCTTCGACCAGGTAATCCGAGCCGACCCCTTCCCAGTTGGAGTCGAAGGCCAGGCCGCAGAGCTCACCCCAGGCATTCAGCGTGGCCGAGCCCGAGCTGCCGTTGGTCACGACGTTGGTGGAGATGAAGGCCACCGGCAAAACGTCGAGGTCGGGATCGGCATACGGTCCGAACTGCCACTTGCCGGCGCGATCGAGCAGCTTGGCGGGTGAGGCGAAGGGCTCCACGCCGGTGCTCTTTTCGAGGACGCCACGCACGTCGGTCTGGGCCTGGTACCAAACCGCGTTCCGCGGCTTATACCCCTTGACCTGCCCAAATCCGAATCGCAGGGTGCCGTTGGCGTCGGGGTAGAGCCGTCCGCCCCGCGCCACGCGCAAGGCTTCCAGCGTCACGGGACGGACACGAGACAGCGCGCCTTCCCGCGACAGCCGGTCCTGTTCGAGCTTGTCCGCGAAGGGTCGGAGCGAGGCCGCGAAATCGACCAGGGAGTCCTTCCGCGCCGTGAGCTGCGCGGTGGTCTCGCCGAACATCTTCTCTTCCGCTTCCTTCGTGCCGATCTGCGTGTTTCCGTAGATCCGGTCCAGGAGCGCATCGACCTGCGCCTCGGGTGTGGCGGCATTGGTGGACGCCAGGGCTGCATCGACCGGCGGGATGCGCTGATCGGTGGGGAGGGTCGCCGCCTCCAGGAGGAACAGACGCAGGCCGGCGCGGTCGCTGCCGGGCTCGATGTTGCGCCGGGTGCGCGTGATGCCCTGCTCCAGTTGCTTGCGGTTCCGCTCCGTGTAGGCGTCGGCCCGATCGAGATCGTTCTTGGTCTTCTCCACGCTCAGCCGATAGAGGCTGTTGGCCTGCGAGAGCATCGGCGATGCGGAGTAAAGCCAGACAAAGACCATATCCCGCTCGCGAGTGGCCCGTTGCGCGGTCAGGATTCTGTCGAGCTCCGCGCGCGCGGGGCCGTACGTGGCGCTCATCTTCGGATCGAGGGAGGCCACAAAGTCCGCGTCTTCCTTCTGCTTCACGGCCACCGTGTGCGCACGCGCGAACGCCTCCAGCGTACCGATGTGCTTCTTCTGGTAGTTCTCGAAGCTGGAGATGCGGCTGGCGTTCTTGAGGGCGATGCCGCGATCGTTCTTGCCGCGCTCCCGCAAAACCTCCAGGAGCATCGTGCGATAACGAACGGCGGAGGGCAGCTCGTATTCGAGCGCGCTCTGCACCTCGGCCGGCGTGGCGTGCCGGCTGGTCGTGCCCGGCGTCCCAATGACCATCACCAGGTCGCCCTCATCGAGATCGCGGGTGGAGATCTTCAGCCAATGCTTCGGCTTGTACGGAACGTTCGCCGCCGAAAAGTCGGCGGGCTTGCCGTCCGGACCCACATAGGCGCGGTAGAACGAGAAATCCCCGGTGTGGCGCGGCCACATCCAGTTATCGACCTCGTCACCGAAGTTGCCCACGCCGAGTGCCGGCGCGTAGACGAGTCGGACGTCGCGGATCTCCATCTGCGTCAGCTTCAGGTATTGCGCGCCTTCGAAAAAGGACGAGACCTGGCAACGCTTGCCTCCACCCTGCTCGCACGCGTTGATCATCTCGCGGCGGCGGCGGGTGATGGTCCTGGCACGGTCCGCGTCGCTGGTCTTGGCGGGGAAGGCCGCCAGGATCTGCTTGGTCACGTCGTCGATGTTCGTGGTCACGTAGATCCGCGAGTCGGGCGTGGCCTGGATCTCCTGCGATCGTTCCCGCGCCACGAAGCCGTTCTGGAGGAGGTCGTTGGCCGGCGTCGAGTTGAACTGCAAGGCGCCCGCGACGCAGTGGTGATTCGTGGCCACGAGGCCTTCCGGAGAAACGAACGATGCACTGCAACCGCCCAGGCTGACGATCGCTCCCATCGGGAAACCGGTCAGGTCGGCGAATTGATTGGGGTCGATCTGCAATCCAAGCTTCTTGAGCTCTTCGCCCAGCGCCGGGACCTGTTGCGGCATCCACATGCCGTCATCGGCCAGTGCCGTCAGGGAAAGGGCCATGGCCAGCAGGCCCATCGTGAAAGTGCGAGATTTCATCCGGTCTCCTTTTTCTGACGCATGGTATGACTGCGAAGCATGAAACGCACCCGCCTTCTCGTTTTCCTGCTGCTCGCCGCCTGTGCGCACCGGCCGGCTCCCTCGATGAATGAGCACGCCGCCGCGTACGTCAAGCTGGCCCTGGCCCTGGGCGAGCACGACTCCGATTGGGTGGACGCGTATTACGGTCCGCCGGAGTGGCGCGAAGCGGTGAAGAGCGATAAGAAGATCCTCGAAGCCATTCACGCCGAGGCCGCGACACTCCTCACGGACGTCGAGCGCGCGCCGGTCTCGCGCGATTCCATGCTGGCGTTGCGGCGCAATTACCTGATCGAGCAACTCGGTGCCCTGCTCACCAAGAGCGAGATGCTGCAGGGGAAGAAGTTCTCCTTCGACGAGGAAGCGAGGCGGCTCTACGGCGTCACGCCGGCCCGCCACGACGATGCGTTCTTCGACAAGGCGCTGAGCGATCTCGACAAGGAACTGCCCGGCCAGGGAACGCTGGCGGAGAGGGTGGAAGCGTTTCGCTCGCGCTTCAACATTCCGCCGGACCGCGTCGATGCCGTGATCCGCGCCGCACTCCAGGAATGCCGCGCCCGGACGTTGCAGCACATCGACCTGCCCGCCGGGGAAAGCTTCACGCTCGAGTACGTGAAGAACCAGCCCTGGAGTGGGTACAACTGGTACAAAGGCAACTACACCAGCCTCATTCAGGTCAACACCGACCTGCCCATCGCCATCTCGCGCGCGCTCGATCTGGCCTGTCACGAGGGCTATCCCGGACATCACACCTATAACGTCCTGCTGGAGAAGAATCTCGTGCGCGACCGCGGCTGGGTCGAGTACTCGGTCTACCCGCTGAACAGTCCGCAGTCGCTGATCGCGGAAGGGAGTGGCAACTACGGCCTGGTGATGGCCTTCCCCGGGGACGAGCGGATGAAGTTCGATCGCGACGTCCTCTTCCCGCTGGCCGGATTCGACCCCGCCGACGCGGACCGCTATCACCGCGTACTGCGATTGACCGCCGCCCTCGGATACACCTCCTCCGAGGTGGCGCGACGCTATCTCGATGGAGAGATGACCCGTGATCAGGCCAAGGCCTGGCTCGTCCGATACGGCCTGTCCACTCCCGAGCGCGCCGAGCAGCAGATCAAGTTCGCCGAGCGTTACCGAAGCTATGTCATCAACTACACGCTCGGACAGGACCTCGTGCGCCAGTTCATCGAGAAGAGCCCCGACCGCTGGACGGCCTTCGAAGAGTTGCTGTCGAAGCCGCTGTTGCCGTCCAACCTGCAGCGGTAACCCACCCGGGGACGGTTCACCACAGAGACACAGAGACACAGAGAGATGTAGCCCGCACCGAAGCCGCCGTAGGCGGCGCGGAACGCTGGCGTCTCGCCGGCTGGCTGTGCGGCGTCCTCGCCCCCGCGGGCGGGGGAAGGCGTGCGAGGGCAGCAATCACTGCTCTCGCATGAAAGACTCGCGGGCGAGACGCCCACGGGCCAGCCGGCGAGGACGCCGGCGCTCCAATGCTCCGCCTGCAAATCTTCGCGCGACGCGAAGATTCCCCGCCGCCGTAGGCGGCATCAGAGCACTAGCA
>JBDTOZ010000659.1:0-2723 GCA_039932995.1 Acidobacteriota bacterium
GCGTCGCATCGTGTACTCTTGCGGCCTGCGAAGAGCTCGAAGCCGGTCGACGCTTGCCCTCATCGTGGGAGTGCTGATTGCGCTGCAGGTCTCTGCGAGCGATCACATCGACGGGCCGGTCACGACTTCGCACCGCGTGGCAGACCTCACGGATCTCTACGCGTTCCCTACGCCGGACCGGCGCGGCTCGCTGACGGTCATCCTCGACGCCTACCCACTCGTGCCGGAGCAGGGGCACTTCACCGACAAGGTGAACTACACGATCTACGTGCGGCGCGCGTCGATCGTGGACGACGGAGGGCGGACATTTTTCGAGACCGGTGACGAGGTTGCGCTGACGTGTACGTTTCGGACTCCCGAGGTCACCGCCGACCACGTGGTGACGTGCCGGACGTCGAACGGCGCAAGTGCACGCAGCGCCTATGAAGTTGTGCCTGTCCGCGCGAAAGGACTCGGCTTTCGGGTCTACTCGGGCATGCGCGCCGATCCCTTTTTCTTCAACGCCGATTTCGCCACCGATGCGCTGGAGGGGAAGCTCGCCGCGCCGGACGACGACAACGTCATGACCGGCGTATCCATCCTGACCATCGTCGTCGAGATCGATCTGCAGCGGCTGTTCCGGAATCCGCCCGCGATGCTCGCCGTGGCCGCGGAGACCACCACGCGCGATGCTCCCGGCGCACCGCTCCGCCGCCTCGATCGCGTGGGACGACCGGAGATCACCAACGTCAGTCTGGCCGCGCGCAATGCGCCGGATCTGCGGGACCGTTTCAATCGCGAGCGACCCTTTGGGGCTCCGGCGGCGACCGTGCAGCTCTTCCAGGCCAGACTGGCGGAGAACATCGCGTTCTACGACGGGCTCGATGGCCGGCGCGATTGGAAGGATGCGGATCGCGGGAGGCTGGCCACTCTCATGGCGGCGGACTTTCTGGTCGTCGACTTCACCCGGCCCTGCCGCCCGCAGTCGTTCCTGGAGATCGAGACCGCACTGCTTCGGCACAAGGCTCACGAGACGTGCGGTGGGCGGAGGCCGGATGACGACATCATGGACACGCTCTTCTCTCTGTACGTTGCGGGGCTGAGCGGGAGACGCGTGAGAGACGGCGTGGATCATCCGGCGGCATCGCTCTCCCCCCGGTTCCCCTATCTGGCCGCGCCGGACCTCGGGGTCTGGAACGGGCTGAAAGCCTGGATCGCGCGCAGGGTGCTGAGCATTCCGGATTCGCGCTGACACCATCAAGCGGGCACAGCGGTATAGTGCCGCGACGCAGGACGGCAGGGAGGCTCGATGACACTGGGCTGGAGTCACCGGATCTATTTCGCGGCAGTCGGACTGCTGGCACTCAGGGTCGGCTTCGTCGGCTATTTCAACCCCGGCGATGTCGTACGGGTGATTCCCTGGCAGGTCCCGCCGCTCCACGCACGCTTTCTCGGCGCGATGTACATCTCCGGTCTGGTCTTCATGATCGGGGCGATGCTGGTGCGGCGCTGGAGCGAGGTTCGTGTGGTCGTGCCGATGATCGCCATCTGGACGGGGATGCTGTTCGTGGTGTCACTGCTGCACCTCGACGAGTTCGATTACTCACGGCTCCAGGTGTGGATCTGGTTCGGGGCGTACTTTGTCTATCCACTGATCGCGGTGTGGCTGACGTGGCTTTATCGTGGGGATACCAGCCATCCGCAGCCGAGTGCGCCGCTCTCCGGATGGGCGCGAAACTATCTGAACGTGCAGGGCATCGTGGTGACGGTGCTGGCTCTGGCCCTCCTGGTTGCGCCGGGCGCGATGATTCCTCTCTGGCCGTGGAAGGCCACGCCGCTCCTCCTGCAGATCTACGCTTCGCCGTTTTTGTCCTATGGACTCGGCAGTCTGATGCTGGCCCGTCAGCGCGTATGGGCCGAGGTTCGCGTGGGCGTGGTGGCGACCTTCTTCTTTGCGGCGCTCGTGTTGGCAGCGTCGCTGATCCACCGGCCGTTGTTCTCGATGAGCGAGAACCCGGATCGCCTCTGGTTCACAGGCTTCGGAATCGCCACGGCCATGCTGGCCCTGCTCAGCATCCGGGCGCAACGGGCGCACTGAGCTGTTTGGCCGCGTCAGCGTGATACGCGCAGCGGCATTCGTTCTGCACTCCGAGTCTCCTCGAAGGAGTGTTGAAGATGAAGAGACCAAAATGGATCGTCCTCGGTCTGGCCCTGTTGATGTTCGCCGCGTGCAAGGCGGAGAACCAGTCCGGCATGCCGAACACCGACACCACCGGAACGGTGCAGGCCGCGCAGGAAACCAGCATGGCCACGGCCACGACCACAGGCCAGACCGGCGGGACCTCCAGTGCCCTCTCCCCCGATGACAAGGAGTTCCTCTCCAAGGCTGGAATGGGCGGGCTGTTCGAAGTGCAGGCCGGAAACCTCGCGTTGCAGAAGGCGTCCAACGCCGGCGTGAAGGCCTTCGGCCAGCGAATGGTCACCGATCACTCCGCCGCCAACGCGGAGCTGGCCCAACTGGCCACCGTAAAAGGCACGGCGCTCCCGACGGAGATCGATGGCGAGCCGCAGCAGATGTTCGAGCATCTCAGCTCGCTCAGCGGCGCGGAGTTCGACAAGGCGTACATGACGCACATGACCGAGGATCATCAGAAGGACGTCGCGGAGTTCGAGAAAGCGGCTACTTCCGCCACCGACGCCGACGTCAAGGCCTGGGCGGGAAAGACGCTGCCCACCCTGCGCGA
>JBDTOZ010000660.1:0-2462 GCA_039932995.1 Acidobacteriota bacterium
GAGTCTCATAGGTTCATAGTCTCAGAGTCTCATAGACGTACTTGCAGCGATCTCCTATGAGACTGTGAGACTGCTGTGAGACTGTGAGACTCGAAGACTCGAAGACTCGACGACTCGAAGACTCGAAGACCCGACGACTCGAAGACTCGACGACTCGAAGACCAGACCCAGACGACTCGACCGGGAGAAGACGAGAAGAAACCCTACCGACTATCCCGCTCCCTCTCCTTGATCGGGGTTCCCCCGACTTCCAGCAATCGGAACTCGATCTGCTTGCGGTCTTCGTCGATGGATTCGACGCGGATCTTCACGCGGTCGCCGAGGCGGAGCTCGCGGTGGGTGGACTCTCCGCGCATGCGGTGCTCGCGGTCGTGATACTTCCAGTAGTCGCCGGCGATGGTGGCCACCGGGACCATGCCCTGAACGAAGATCTCGTCGAGCTCCACGAAGAGGCCGAAGGGGGCGATGCCGGTGATGAGACCGGTGTACTCGTTCCCCACCTTGTCGCGCATGAAGATGACCTTCTTCCACTCCATCACTTCGCGCGAAGCATCGTCGGCGCGGCGCTCGCGCTCACTGGACTGTGAGGCGTAGAGCGGATGGGCCCGGTCGACCTGCTCGCGGCGCTGGCCGTACAACGCGCCGGTGGTGATCAGCTCGAACAGTCTCCGGTGCACGATCAGGTCGGGATAGCGACGGATCGGTGAGGTGAAGTGACAGTAATGCTCGAGGGCCAGCGCGAAGTGCCCGGTCGATTCTTCCGAGTACGAGGCGCGCTTCATGGAGCGCAGCACGATGTTGGTCAGGAAGCGCTCCTCCGGCGTCCCGGCCACCGCCTTCATGACCCGCTGCAACTCGCCGGGACGGATGTCCTCGACGTCGCCCCGCAGCTTGAGCTTGAACTCCTTGAGGATCTCCTTGAGGTCTTCGAGCTTCTGCGGGTCGGGCTGCTGGTGAACGCGGTACAGGCCGGGCTGATTGTTGAGCACCAGCTCCCGGGCCACGGTCTCGTTCGCCGAGAGCATGAATTCTTCGATGATGCGATGGGCGACGTTCCGCTCACTGGCCCGGATGGTCTCGATGTCTCCCGATTCGGCCAGCATGACCTCGGCCTCGGGGAGGTCGAAGTCGATGGAGCCACGCTGCTCGCGGCGCGTGCGCAGCACTTCGAACAGCTCCAGCATCCGCTCGAACTCAGGGATCAGGGGACCGTAGCGTCGTTCGAGCTCCGGCGTGCGCGCGTTGAGGATGGCGTTCACGTCCGTGTACGTCATCCGCTCTTTCGTGCGAATCACCGACTTGTAGATCTTGTGACTGACGAAGCGGCCACGCTTGTCGATCTCCATGTCGCACGTGAACGTGAGACGCTCGATCTTCGGGTTCAGCGAGCAGATGCCGTTCGAGAGGCGCTCCGGCAACATGGCGATGGCCCGTCCCGGAAAGTAGACCGAGGTGCCCCGCTCGAAGGCTTCCTGATCCAGCAGGCTTCCCTCGGTCACGTAATGGGCGACGTCGGCGATGTGCACGCCGAGGAGGTAGTGGCCGTTAGGCAGGAGTTGCACGTCCACCGCGTCGTCGAAGTCCTTGGCGGTCTCCCCGTCGATGGTGACGATGGTGCGGCTGCGCAGATCCGTGCGCTGGGCGATGACCTCCTCCGGCACTTCCTGCGGAATGGACTCGGCCTGGCGCAGCACGTCCGGAGGAAAGTTGTGCGGCAGGTGGTGCTTGCGGATCACCACTTCGATGTCCACGCCGGGCTCGCCGATGAAGCCCAGGGTCTCCACCACCCGGCCGTGCGCGAACTGCGTGGTGCGATCGGGATAGCGCTCGATCTCCACGTTGACCATCTCCCCTTCACGGGCGTCCATGGTGGCGTCGTCTTTGATGAGGATGTTGGTGTCGATGCGAATGTCGAAGGGCACGACGTAAGGGTCCGGCTGGAGGTGGAAGCGGCCCACCACGGTGCGATGGGCGCGGCGGAGGACCTTGACCACCTCGCCGAGGATGTACTTGCGCTCCCGCACCTTCTTGAACTGGGGACGGTGCTTGTCGACCCGGCCGATGACGAGATCGCCGTTCATGGCCCCTTTGACGTTCTTGCGCTCGATGAAGACATCGGGCTCGTCGTCGCCGCCGAGGAGTGTGCCGTGGCCGTCAGGGTGAACCTTGATCACGCCGGCGTGGTAGGGGGTGAACTCGAGGAGCGAATAGCGTTTCCCGCGAACGGCCAGGATCACGCCATCGCGCTCGAGCTCCTCGACCGCACGCGTCACCTGGTCCGGAGAAGCCTCCGCGTCGTCGAGACGCTGGTGGATCTCCGCAATGATCAGCAGACGGTTGCCGCGCTGCCGGAGCAGCTCGATGATCTCTTCATGAAGGGCGGGGCGCTGTGGCAGGGCCAGCGAAGGTTTTGTCACGGAGCGCAGTCTATATCGTCGCGCCGGCACGGCCGGCAGCGCTGG
>JBDTOZ010000661.1:0-5163 GCA_039932995.1 Acidobacteriota bacterium
GACCTGCCCACTGCGCGGGGCATGGAACACTTTCCTATTCCCCTGTCAACCGCCAACCGTCAACTGCAAACCGGGAAGTTTTTCGCTGGCAACCGGCGTATAACAGTCTCGAACATGTCCAATCCTGAACCGATCATCCTGCAGCTCCCCCTTGTCCCTCTCCGGGACATGGTCGTGTTCCCGTCGATGATGGCGCCGTTCGTCGTCGGCAGGCGGGCTTCGATCATGGCCCTGGAGGCCACCCTGTCCACCAATGAGAAGAAGATCTTTCTGGCCACCCAGAAGGATCCGAAGATCGACGATCCGTCGCTGACCGAGATCTACCAGGTCGGTGTGATCGCCACGGTGGTCCAGAATCTCAAGCTCCCGAATCAGAACGTGAAGGTCATGGTCGAAGGACTGACGCGCGGCGAGATCGTCTCCGCCCACGAGTCCAACGGCTTCGTGACCGTGGCGGTCCGGGAGATCGACACCAAGTACCCGCTCACGCCCGAAGTCTCACAGTACATGCAGAAGCTGATGGAGATCTTCGAGAGCTACGCGAAGATGTCCCATCACCTGGCGTTCGAAGGGGTGATGTCCACGCTGAAGCTGGACGATCCCGATCGCTTCGCCGACACCCTGGCCTCCCACCTGCTCATCACCACCACCGAGAAGCAACAGCTCCTGGAGACTCCTTCGCCCTATGAGCGCCTGCAGAAGCTGCAGGACTTCATCGAGATCGAGATCGAGAAGATCAACATCGACAAGCGCATCAACTCCAAGGTGAAGAAGCAGATGGAGCGGGCGCAGAAGGAGTACTACCTCAACGAGAAGATCAAGGCCATCCACCACGAGCTGGGACGGAAGGACGATCGCTCGGACGAGATCGAGGAGCTCCGCAGCAAGATCGAAGAAGCGGGCATGCCCAAGGAGACGAAAGAGAAGGCTCTGCAGGAGCTCAAGCGTCTGGAGGCCATGCCCGGCGTGAGCGCCGAGGCCACCGTCTCGCGCAACTACATCGAATGGCTCGTGGCCGTGCCCTGGAAGAAGTCGTCCAAGGAGATCAGGGACATCGAGCTGGCCGAGCAGATCCTGAATGAGGACCACTTCGGCCTCGACAAGATCAAAGACCGCATCCTGGAGTTCCTGGCGGTGCGCCAGCTCGTCAAGCAGCCCAAGGGCACCATCCTCTGCTTCGTCGGACCTCCCGGAGTGGGCAAGACCTCTCTGGCCAAGTCGATCGCCCGTGCCACGGGACGCAAGTTCGTGCGTCTCTCGCTGGGCGGCGTTCGCGATGAGGCGGAGATCCGCGGACATCGCCGCACCTACATCGGCGCGTTCCCCGGCCAGATCATTCAGCGCATGAAGAAGGCCGGCACGATCAACCCGGTCTTCCTCCTCGACGAAGTCGACAAGATGTCCATGGACTTCCGCGGCGACCCCTCGGCGGCCCTTCTGGAAGTGCTCGATCCCGAGCAGAACAACGCGTTCGTCGATCACTACATGGACGTGGAGTACGACCTCTCCAAGGTCATGTTCATCGCCACGGCCAACGTCACGCACACCATCCCCGCGCCTCTCAAGGACCGCATGGAGATCATCCAGCTCTCCG
Source organism: Acidobacteriota bacterium (assembly GCA_039932995.1). GTDB lineage: Bacteria > Acidobacteriota > Thermoanaerobaculia > Gp7-AA8 > Gp7-AA8 > QHVT01. Next base: position 1,595 of record JBDTOZ010000661.1, read on the forward strand.
GCTACACGCACCTCGAGAAGCTGGCCATCGCCCGCCAGTTCCTGGCGCCGAAGCAGAAGCAGGAGCAGGGACTGGAGGACGCCAAGATCCGCTTCGAGGACTCCTCGCTCGAAGAGCTCATCGACTCGTTCACGCGCGAGGCCGGTGTGCGCGGGCTGGAGCGCGAAGTGGGCTCGGTGCTGCGCAAGATCGCGCGCATGGTGGTGAAGTCCGGTCCTGATTTCGAGACCGTCATCGACAAGGCCAAGGTCCGCGAGCTGCTGGGCAAGGCCAAGTACCGCTCGCACCAGATTCACGACAAGGCGGAGATCGGACTGGCCACCGGTCTGGCCTGGACCGAAGTGGGCGGCGAGATTCTGTCGACCGAAGTGGCGCTGTCCCGCGGCAAGGGCACTCTCACCCTGACCGGCAAGCTGGGCGACGTGATGCAGGAGTCGGCCCGCGCGGCACTGTCGTACGTGCGCTCGCGTGCGGAGCTGTTCGGACTCGACCCCGACTTCCACTCCAGCCTGGACATTCACATCCACGTTCCGGAGGGAGCGATCCCGAAGGACGGCCCGTCGGCCGGAATCACCATGGCCACGGCCCTCTTGTCAGCCGTCACCAAGATCCCCATCCATCGCGACATCGCCATGACCGGCGAGATCACGCTGCGTGGGAAGGTGCTGCCGGTCGGCGGCGTGAAGGACAAAGTGCTGGCCGCGGCGCGGGCCGGCATCAACAAGGTGATCCTCCCGGCCGAGAACGAGCGCGATCTCGACGACATCCCGGCGGACGTTCGCGCGCGCATGGAGTTCACGCTCGTGGAGTCGATGGACGAAGTGGTGCTGGTCGCCCTTGACGGAACCATCGTTCCGCTGGCGGCCAAGGACAAGCTGCCCGACCCCGAAAAGGTCATCGGCAGTTCCGAGCCTCCCGTCACGCACTGATCGCACCAATCCACAGGAGTCATCCCCCGAGGGCCGCGGCGACGCGGCCCTCACCTGTATCCGGGCGCTGAAACGGCACGTGGCCGCCTTCGGGTCCCTTTTTGTTGCGCGAGGGAACGCGGGGGTCGCCCCTTTTCAGGCCGGTAAGTTGCACAGAGAGGCGTAGCCGCAATCAAAGCCGCCGTAGGCGGCGGTAGCCAATAGCACCCGGCTTCAGCCGGGTGGAGATGGCCGGAGTAGAAGAGCCCGCGTAGCGGGCGGCAGTAACTTCGCGTGACTCTGTCGCCCGCTACGCGGGCTGACTGCAACTCCCGCCCTTTTCCACCCGGCTGAAGCCGGGTGCTATTTGCTGATGCCGCCTACGGCGGCGGGAGAATCTTCGCGCGGCGCGAAGAAACTCGAGGTTCGTCGTACAGAGAGTGGTGACCCAATGCACCGCGGCACGTCACATGGAGGCCCCGGTTCCGTGACCAATGCGCCATAAAGACGGCTGGCAGGACGCTTGACCGCTCGGCAGAATAACTGCACAATCCACCGCGTTACCCGAACAACCTCAGAGTAGCAATCAGCGAACTCACCAGTTTGTTTGTCGCGCAGCCGCGCGATCTCTCGCCACGACAGCTCGGCATCTCCAGTCTTTCAATCGCTCTTGGACATCAAGTCAGCAAGTTTTCATCGGGCGGCGTACCAGCCGGTGGATTTCCCGCGTGATCGCAGGCCTCAGTTTGCGATGGTGGGGCGATCCAACGTCGGGAAGTCGTCTCTGATCAACGCGGTGTTGAACCGGAAGGGCATCGCCCGCGTCAGCCAGACCCCTGGAAAGACGCAGGCCATCCAGTTCTATCTGATCAACGAGAAGTTTTACCTGGTCGATCTTCCGGGCTACGGCTACGCGAAGGTTCCGAAGAGCGTGGCCAGCACGTGGGGCGAGCTCATTCGGGGTTACCTCGAAAACGCGGAAGACCTGAAAGTGATCTTTCTCCTGCTCGACATCCGGCGCGATCCGGGCGATCACGATCTGGCCATGCACGAGTGGGCGCGCGCGCTGGACGGGCTGGCCGAGAAGGTCGTGCTCACCAAGAGCGACAAGTTGTCGAAGAATCAGATCGCCGAGCGACGCAAGGCGATCGCGCAGCAATTGAACATGGCCGACGAGAACCTGATCAGCGCGTCGACCGTCACGAAACAAGGAATCGACCAGATCCGCCGCGAGATGATCGTGCGGCTCTGAGAAACGGGCGAAGTGCGTTGCCAGTCCCCTGGTCTTGCAAACGCATCACTCGCAATCGAGACGAGGACCTAGATGGCACACACTGAAGACAACGACACCGCCGTTCTGGACGCTGAGGCGCCCGCGGAAGCGCCGGCCAAGGCGAAGCGCGCTCCACGCAAGAAGAAGGAAGCGGTCGTAGAAGAAGCACCCGCGGAGCCGGCAGTGGCTGCCGCGCCGGTGGAAGAGCCGGAGCCCGTCGCCGAAGAAGCGCCGGCCCCGGTCTCTCCCAAGGCCGCAAAGGCTGCTGCAGCGGCGGCGGCCGCCGCCGCCTCCGCCCCTCCGCCCATAGTGGCCGAAGAGCCGGCGCGCGAGACGAATGGCAATGGCAATGGCCACGGCAAGAACAAAGGCACGCAACCGCAGCAGCCGGTGGCCGAGCTCCTCGACATCCGCATGCTCAAGGAGATGAAGCTTCCCGACCTGACCAAGCTCGGCAAGGAGCTGGGTCTCGAAAACGCCTCGGGGATGCGCAAGCAGGATCTGATCTTCGGGATCCTCGGCGCGCAGACCGAGAAGTCGGGACTGATCTTCTCCGAGGGAGTGCTGGAGTGCCTGCCGGACGGCTTCGGATTTCTCCGGGCGCCTGAATACAACTACCTTCCGGGTCCGGACGACATCTACGTCTCCCCGTCGCAGATCCGCCGCTTCGACCTGCGCACCGGCGATACCGTCTCCGGGCAGGTGCGTCCCCCGAAAGAGGGCGAGCGCTACTTCGCCCTGATCAAAGTCGAGGCCGTGAACTTCGAGCACCCCGACGTGGCGCGCGACAAGATCCTCTTCGACAACCTCACCCCGCTGTATCCCCAGCATCGCATCAAGCTGGAGACCGCGACGCACATGTCGTCGCGCGTGCTCGACCTGATCGCGCCGGTGGGCAAAGGCCAGCGCGGTCTCATCGTGGCGCCGCCCCGCACCGGCAAGACCATGCTCCTGCAGTCCATCGCCAACTCCATCACCGCCAATCATCCGGAAGTGACGCTGATCGTGCTGCTCATCGATGAGCGTCCGGAAGAAGTCACGGACATGCAGCGCAGCGTGAAGGGCGAGGTCATCTCTTCGACCTTCGACGAGCCGGCTTCACGTCACGTGCAGGTGGCGGAGATGGTCATCGAGAAGGCCAAGCGCCTCGTCGAGCACAAGCGCGACGTGGTCATCCTCCTCGACTCCATCACCCGTCTGGCGCGCGCCTACAACACCGTCGTGCCGCCCTCCGGCAAGGTCCTCTCCGGAGGCGTCGACTCGAACGCACTGCAGCGCCCGAAGCGCTTCTTCGGCTCCGCGCGTAACGTGGAAGAAGGCGGCTCGCTGACCATCATCGCCACGGCCCTGATCGACACCGGCTCGCGCATGGACGACGTCATCTTCGA